>CAZAHL010000335.1:0-7973 GCA_964484845.1 uncultured Chryseolinea sp.
GTCTTAGGCTTTGCCATTTTCCATCGCGTCGAAAAAACGTTTATGGATACAGTATAATTAAATGCTTAAAGATTGACGCATATGGGATCCGTTATAAAAATTGAAAACCTCTCGAAACAATATCGGTTAGGTAAGATCGGTACCGGCTCTTTGGCGCACGATCTAAACCGGTGGTGGCATACCATAAGAGGAAGGGAAGATCCTTACTTAAAAATAGGAGAAGAAAATGATCGTACACAGAAAGTAGGTAGCTCATATGTATGGGCTTTAAAGGATATCAATTTTGAAGTTGGAAATGGGGAGGTCCTTGGAATAATCGGTAGAAATGGGGCCGGCAAAAGCACATTGTTAAAAATATTAAGTCGAACCACCTCACCAACAACAGGCTCAGTTAAAATAAAGGGAAGAATTGCAAGTTTGTTAGAAGTGGGGACGGGTTTTCATCCAGAATTGACGGGGAGAGAAAATATTTTCTTGAACGGGGCAATTTTAGGAATGAGGAAAAATGAAATTAAAGTTAAGTTCGATGAGATATTAGATTTTGCTGGCGTAGAGAAATATATTGACACACCTGTTAAAAGATATAGCAGTGGTATGTATGTGCGATTGGCTTTTGCAGTTGCAGCACATTTAGAGCCAGAGATATTAATTGTGGACGAAGTTTTAGCAGTCGGAGATATTGAATTTCAAAAAAAAGCATTAGGAAAAATGAAATCGGTCAGCAGCAGTGAGGGTAGAACCGTATTATTTGTAAGTCACAATATTTCAGCTATAAATCAGCTAACAAAAAACTGTGTTTTACTTCAAAATGGGTTATTAACACTTAGAGATAAAACGGAAATAGTATTAACGGAATACAATAAGTTACATACTATTAATCAAAATGCTCTTTTTCTTGACACGTCAACAATTAAACGACCGGCAGAGGGTAGCCCTATCGTTCTTATTACAGCAATGAGTTTTAAGACGTCCAATGTTTTCTTGGAAGCAGCGGACATAAACTTTAACATAAGCCTTAAGATTTTTACCAAAATTGACTCATTACGTTTTAGTCTCACAATTTTTGACCATCTGGAAAATGCGGTTGGTAGCTCTTTTAGTGAGGAATATTTAATTGAACATTTACATACAAATGACATTACATTAACGTTACCCAATCCAAAGTTGGCACCGGGAATTTATTACATCACTATTGCAGTTGGAAAAGGAAATCATATAACCGGTTATAAAAACTATGATGTCTTACAACGGACGCTACAGTTTGAAGTTATTTCCCAAAGTACTGATTCAAATAAAAGTAATGCATCAGTTTGGTATAGCACATGGGGCCACATTCAGTTTAACTCAATCTTAATTAGTTGAAGTATGAAATTACTAAAAGCTTTCATAAGAGGAATTCTTCCGCTAAGATTGGTAAACGCTATAAAAGTCTTTTTGCATCCAAGTCTTTTTTATAAACGACCTGCACACCGTGTTAATTCCAGCCTGCCTGCTTTCCCATACTTTCATGATGGTCTAGCAACGATCCATAAGCATGATTTTATGAAAGATGAACGCTTTTTAAAAGCATTTGGAGCAGCAGAGGAATTTCTTTTGGGGCCTAAAATGTATTGGAGAACATATGTAATTTGTTGGGCAGGAAATAAGGGTATCTCAATTGAAGGCGATTTTGTTGAATGTGGGGTTTTTAAAGGAGGGTTTGCAAAAGCGGTGACTAGCTATACTTCCTTTGAGAAGGTGAATAAAAAATATTATTTATTTGATACTTATACCGGTTTACCGGAAAAATACAGTTCTGAGCAAGAAAAGGAGAGAGAAAAAATGTTTCATCGCTATGATGTCGATTACTACGAAGAGGCAAAGAGTAATTTTGCAACGTTTGAAAATGTGGAACTTGTTAAAGGGCCGGTGCCGGATACGCTAAATGTTGTGAATATTTCAAAGGTCGCATTTTTATCGATTGATATGAATAGTGCTATACCTGAAGAGCAAGCAATTACTTTTTTTTGGGATAAGCTCAGTTCCGGCGCAGTAGTTGTTTTTGACGATTATGGATTTGATGGATATGAAGAACAAAAAATTTCCCATGACAAATTTGCAAAGAGTAAAAATGTTGAAATATTATTGCTGCCAACCGGGCAAGGGTTGTTATTTAAACCATGAATAATCCATAATTTGAATGAGAGTACTAATTATAGGAGCAGGGTTGTTCGGCTGTTCCTCAGCCTTTACGCTTGCCGGACCTAATATGACGATCGATCTAATTGATGAGCAGAACGATATTATGCAGAAAGCGTCATTGGTCAACCACAATAGAATTCATCTAGGTTATCATTATTTAAGAAGTATTGAAACTGCAGAACAAAGTATTGAAGGATTATTGTCATTCCTTTTTGCCTTTGGTAATTCGGTGATTTCCCAATTTCCAAACTATTACGCTATCGCAAAGGAGGGGAGTAAAACCAGCTCAAGCCAGTTTATAGAGTTCTGCGAAAAAGTCGGCATAGGGTATGAGGAAGAATTCCCTGAAAATCTGATGTTAAATCGAAGTGCTGTTGACTCGTGTTTTAGAGTGCCAGAACCAGTTTGGGATTATGATTCTCTTAAGCAAACGGTTATTAAAAATTTGAACAAACCATATCTTAATTTATTTTTAAATACAAAGTGTAACGATCTCAGAATTTTGGCTGATGGAACATTTGAAGCAATTTTATCTTCGGGAAGAAAACAATACGATATTGTCATCAATTCAACGTATGCAAATTTAAATAGGATTAATAGTATGGTAGGAATACCCATAAGGAAATTATTATATGAAGATGTCGTTATACCAGTGTTTACTTACCCATATCATCAAATAGGATTAACAATAATGGATGGTCCGTTTTGTTCAATAATGCCCCATGGAAAAATACCTAGTGAATTTTTATTATACCATGTAAAAGAATCAGTGGTTAGATCGAAAATTGATAATTATAAGCCCGAATTTGAACTACTTCGCCTTGATACTGAGAGCGATTCTGATAATAAAATTTACCAAGAAACATCTCACTTTATGCCATTTATTAATGACGCACTTCATAAAAGTTACACTCGGACAATTCGGACCGTTTATGAAAATAGTGATGATGCAAGGATTAGCGAAATTCACAGCGATAATAGCGTTAAAAATTATTATTCAATATTATCAGGCAAAGTGACTACTTGCATACAAGTAGCGCTGGAAATTAAACATCGGATTCTTGGAAGATCGAACACAAAAAGATTTAAAATATGAAATTACATTTGGGATGTGGGAATAATTTAAAGGAGGGCTACGTTAACATAGATGCCTATATTGATAATCCTAGGGTCGAAAAAATTGACATTTTTAATCTACCTTATCCCGACAACACGGTGGAAGAGATCGTTACTGAGCATTTAATAGAGCATATTAAATTTAGAGATGAAGAAAAATTTTGGCGTGAATGTTTCCGCGTATTAAAGACGGATGGAATTTTGATTTGCGAAACTCCAGATATGGAATGGCTATGTCAGCGATTTGTGGAAGCTCAGGACAACTTTAAGGAATTTTATAAAGTGGGTCATAAGGATCATTATTTTGGGAATGGAAAATCTGTTGAACACCGATGGGGAATAATAACAACTCATTTTTTCGGAAACCAAAATGGTGAAGGTCAGTTTCATTATAATGGTTATACAAAGCAGAAGCTTATTAAAATCGGTGAATTGATAGGGTTCAAGTCTTGCACTGTCGACAAAATTTTCAATAAAGGCGCTCAAGCCCTTGTTGGGACATATCTTAAATAAAATGGAGGGGCGCAAAAACATATTGTGCTTTGGAGCAAGAAGTTTTTTGGCCAGAAATTTTTCTGATGCTTATAGTGAGGTGTATAATATAGTAAAAGTAAGCCGCACCACGGATCATGACATCTATTTCGATTTTGAACAAGAGACTTCAATTGATGACTTTACGGCGAAACTTAATAAGACTTTTGATGGTGTTATTTTTTTTCAGGGATTAAACCCCACAATGGGCTTTAATGATATTACGTATGAGCATTTTTTGAAAATGCTAAAAGTTAATATTATACTTCCAAGTTTATTAATCCAATCAATCGCACCTAAACTAAACAAAGGTTGTTCAGTGATTTTTTTTTCTTCCATTGCAAAAAGAAAAGGTAGCTACGATCCATCATATGCCTCAGCTAAAGCGGGGATTATCGGATTGGCTCATAGCTTGGCAAACGCCTGTAGTGATGTGAGATTTAATATAATTTCGTTAGGATTGGTTGAAGAGTCGCCAGTCCATATTAACATGACAACGGACTTTATAGAGCGGCATTCGCATAGAATGTTTCAGCGGAAACTTATTGACAGTAAAGACGTGATTCGGATTATAAATGAATTGTTAATAAACAAAGGTTTTAACCGGGCCGATATAGAAATCGATGGGGGATACACTTAAGGAAATGGTAAATCAACCTTTGTTATCTATTGGTATACCCGCTTTCAATGAGGGGAAATTTCTGCAAAAGACCCTCAAGTCTATTTTAGACCAGACATTTTCAAATTTTGTTGTTTACGTTTGTGACGGAGGTTCCACAGATAATACATTTGAGATTGCAAAAAACTTTGCATCGCTAGATGCTCGCATAAAACTCTTCCACTCTAAAGAGAGAATCAGTTTTGTTGATAATTGGAAAGTATCGTTGACTGCAAGCACTACCAAATACTTTGCATGGATTGGCGCCCATGATCTTTTACACCCAGATTATTTTTTGGAAGCAATCCGAATATTAGAAACCAATGACAGGGTGTCATTGGTTTATCCGCAATCTGTTGAGATTGACGGGGAGGGTGTTCCCTTCGGTCCTGCTGACAGCGATATTGAGACACAAGGCCTAAATGCTAATCAGGCTATAAATAAATTATCGAAAAACCTTCACTATTGCACTGCCATTCATGGCATCTTCAGAAGCCATATGTTAAAAAAATTACCAATAAAGAGGATAATGGGTTTTGATTTTTTAATCTTACTTCTTACTTGCTTGTACGGTGAAATTAGAAAAACAGAGACGGTTACATTTTATAGAAGGACCGTTAGAGTTGAAGATGCGAAGGATGCGATGGCAAGGTGGAGGGCCTCTGGAATGTTTGAACCCTCAAAGTATGCTCACTTTGAGATACTTGTTAAAAATTGTATTCTGAACTATTTCTACCATTGTGATGATAATGTTATCGAAAAAATTTTGACGGTTTACCACATGGAGCGGATATTGAGAAGGAAATTTGGATTAACAAGATTCAAAGTGATGAAGTGTTTGTTAAACCTGTAAAAATAATGAACTGCTTTAAATACTTGAAAAGGACAAGGGTTTTAAGGATCGCTGTACCTGACGGTTTACATCCTGATCCTACACATTAATTACGTGAAGCCAGGCGGCAGCGACGCAGGTGCAGACGACCATAAAGTTCTTTATAATTAAATGTTTATGAAGGAGCGACTGGAAATAGCCGGGTTTACAGTTAAATTACTGGAATACTGGAACGAGAATGGAAATTTCATTTTACAGATTGGAGCAACAAACGGGAAAATCTGGCGATCTAGGAGATATGATGAAAGAAATCGAACGATGAATTGAAGTACACCTCACTGATCGTAGATACTATTAAAATATGACTTTGACTTTAGCACCTGTTATATTATTTGTTTACAAAAGACCGGAACTCACGCTTCAGACCCTTGAGGCCCTGGCGGCTAATCTTTTGGCTAATGAATCCATACTATATGTTTTCGGTGATGGCGCGAAGGCGATAGTATCTGAAGAGGACCTTAAGAAGATTATGGAAGTCGAAAAGATTGTTACAAGCAGGAATTGGTGCAAGGAGACGAAATTTATAAAAAGAATCAAAAATTTAGGTTTAGCTGAAAATATTCTTTCTGGTGTATCTGAAGTGATTGAAACGCATGGGAAGGCCATAATTTTAGAAGATGACATCGTTTCCTCAAAATATTTCCTGAAATACATGAATGACGCATTAAATTTGTACGCAAATGACTCAAAAGTTATCAGCATAGGAGCGTGTAATTTTTTTGCAAAGGATAAACATCTGCCTGAAACTTTTTTTATACCCATTCCCGATTGCTGGGGCTGGGCAACTTGGAATGATCGGTGGAAATTATTTGAGAAAGACGGCTCGCTGTTACTGAGAACCTTGCATGAAAACAAGTTATTGGAGAGATTCAATTTGTATGGTAAATATAACTTTGAGCAAATGCTAGTGGATCAGATTCAAGGCCGAAATAATTCGTGGGCGATCCGATGGCAGGCGCAAGCGTATATTAAGAATATGCTTACTTTATATCCCAAGTATTCCGTTGTTAGAAATATCGGGTTTGATTCGGATGCAACTCATGGCGGAGAAAAATCAATTTATCATTCAATAGAAGTTACTACCCGTCCGATAAACGTTCAAAAAAGTCAGGTAGAAGAAAGCGCGCTAGCCCGGAGACTAATGTTAGAAACTTATGACAATATTCGACCAAGGGAAAAAACATCTTTTTTTAAGGCATTAAAATCAAAGCTTCGGTTTTAATTATGTTGAAAAAATACTTACGAAAAATCGTTCCGCCCTTCATCTACGATCTAAAGAAGAATGTCGGAAGAAGCAAGCCAAAAAACAAGGTTGGAACATTGTTTTGGCGCGGTAATTTTGGTTCCTGGGAGGAAGCGGAGGCGGAGTCTATGGGCTATGACGCGGATATAATTTTCAAAAAAACGGCTGAATCGATCTTAAAGGTTAAAAATGGTGAAGCTTCTTTTGAACGTGATTCAGTCATATTCGATAAACCAGAGTATTCATGGCCGTTGTTAGCGATGCTATTAAAAATAGCTATGGAAAAGGATAATGTTTTAAACTTATTAGATTTTGGCGGATCGTTAGGAAGTTCCTATTTTCAAAATAAACATTTTCTTTCAGGCATAGGAAAAATGTATTGGAGCGTTGTCGAACAGGAGCATTATATCAATTTTGGAAATGAAAAGATTGCCGACAATTCTTTGAAATTTTATTTCAATATCGAAGATTGCATCAAAGAGAGAAATCCTTCGGTATTACTCCTTTCTGGTGTAATACAATGCATGAACAATCCGTATGAATGGTTGGAGAAATTTATTTCAAAAGACTTTGAATATATTATATTCGATAGGACAGCTTTTATTGAAGCAGATGAGGATAGGCTCACCGTTCAAGAAGTCCCTCCAATAATTTATCAAGCCTCATATCCGGCCTGGTTCTTTAATTACGGCAAGTTTGTGAATTTTTTTAAAGGAAGATACACGGTTATCGCAGATTTTGAAGCCCATCATGGCTTTGTAATCAAATTTGAAAACAACGAGAAGGCTTACTACAAAGGATTAATTTTACAGAAAATTTGATGGAACTTGCGCAACTAATTGACACTGTTTTAAGCCATGATTCATTGATTGGGAGGCCTCCCATTTTATTGGATATTGGAGCATCCGGAGCCTTGCCAACAGAGTGGAAACTAATTGCTAAGTACTCCATTTGCATTGCATTTGATCCTGATGAACGTGAGATGAATTTTATTGAAAATGAAAAATCTCATTTCAAAAAGATTTATGCCATTAACAGAATAGTTACAGATGGCAATGAAACAGAAACGAATTTTTATTTAACCGCATCTCCATATTGTTCGAGTTTATTGCTTCCAGACATTGAAGCATTGCGGGATTGGGAATTTGAGGAGCTTTTTGCAGTAGAAAAAAAAATTAAATTAGGAGCGATTTCCTTGCGCAAAGTTTTAAATGACTTGAACATCACTCAAGTAGATTGGTTTAAAACTGATTCGCAAGGTCTTGACTTGCGATTGTTTAAAAGTTTGGGACAGTTGCAAAATAAGACCTTAGTGGTAGATGTTGAACCTGGCCTTATTGATGCATATGTTG
>CAZAHL010000336.1:0-7962 GCA_964484845.1 uncultured Chryseolinea sp.
TATCCACGTCCCTTTAGGGCAATGTCATTAAGTTAAGCTATACATTGAAATTGCACGTATCCTATGTTGAATAGCAAATTATCTTGAATACCAAATTGAAGTTCGATATAAAGTAGAAATTAGAACGTGTGGCGCGCCGTCAGACCAAAAGTTCGTGGGTCTCCGAGAACTCCAGCATAATGGCCTGCATTTCCGCCTGCTGGTAACAGTTGCTCGTAATAATCTTCATTCAGGATATTACGCGCCCATAACGATATCGATGTTCCTTTCGCTATGCGGAAGCCAGCCCGGCCGTTGAGCAGGCCGTATCCTTCTATATTTAGAAATGCGGAAGGAGACGGGCTCGAAGAAAACTCAGAACGATAATAGGTATCAAACGCGACGAAGAAATTTCCAGCCTGGCCAAGAAATGTTAGCGGGGTGGCGAATTCACCACCCAAAGAGCCGGCCCATTTGGAAAGTCCCGGGAGTTCTCCACCCGAAATATCCTTAAATGCCATTTGCGTGCCCTCGACTGTCAGACCTGTTTCTTCCAGTGGAAGTGGTGCGTTGGTAAAACGAACGTACTTTCCCTCTGTATAGGCCACAGCTCCATAGAATGAAAAATGTGCGTTAACTTTTATATTGGCATCGAGTTCAACACCGCGGACGTTTACTTCTTCGGCATTTGCGATATAGCCCCGATTAACACCCAACTCCGGGGATTGAACATTGGTCTGGTAGTCTTTGATGTCCGTGTTGTGTGCCGTTAAGTTCAAGGTGAAATTATCAGTTGGCGTAGTCTTTACACCAATTTCAAAGTGCTTTACGTCTTCAGGTTTAATCACTGCGAGGTCTGTAGCAGGCTCGCCGTTAATTGTTGGGAGACCGGCAACATTGACTCCCACCGGCTTGAAGCTGGTAGAATAGGTTGCAAAAGTATTGACGCGTTTATTTGCCATATAAGCCAACGTTATCTGATAGGTCAGGTTATTCTCATCCGCATCCGCCACGTAAGACTGACTGGAATAAACGCCATTTTTCAACGCGAGTAATGCTGGATCATCTGTTTGCAGTCCACCATAAGCAGTCCGATCGTATTTTACATTCTTCTCGTCGTAATTGAAGCGAATGCCGGGCAATACGTGAAGGCCGTCTGTAATCTCCCAATCAATATTGGCGAATGCTGCTGAACTTTTAGATTTAATCGAGGCCTTGGTATTGATACCATATCCCTCAAAAAGATTGGGTGTTTCCCACAAGTCACTGGTTGAACTCTTTGAAAACCGCCACTGAGCGGACCCCGATTCTTCAGTACCATTAATCTTAACTTCCTGGTCGATGTAGAATATTCCCACCACGCCGCTTAACCTGGAGGAGAACTCACCGGAATAACGGATCTCCTGAGACCAATTCCTGTGCTCGGCAGGATTTTGCGATTTCGCCAGTGCTTGCAAGCCAGTGAAATCTCTGTCGTTCGAGGGATCCCAATCCCAGTAGCGCCATGCTGTGGTTGAGGTTAGTGTACCCGGTCCTACTTTTGTGTCGATGTTGAGAGATACCCCACCCAGGTCGTTGCCCGATCGCCAGGGAGTATCCTGATCTATCACACGATCGAAGGCGTTTAAACTTGGCAGTGTATAGTTAAGATCGCCAATGATCGAATTGAATTGGCGATACGCAGCTCGTTTTGTTTCCACAACGCCTGCCACTACCTGCGCGTAGCCATCAGGTCGCTGACGAGAAGCATCTGCGGCCAGCGTAATATTGGTATTGTCTGATGGCGCGAACAATAGCTGAGCGCGAAAGCCCAGGTTATTAATGTCGTTAATATCTCTTCCCGTGACTACGTTGCGAATCACTCCGTCACGTTGTGTTCCGGAAAAAGATACGCGGGCGGCAAATTTTTTGCTCAAAGGACCTGTGAGAGAAGTCTTCGCCTGAACATATCCATAGTTTCCATAACTTACCTCGAAGTCAGCGCTGGGAGTAAAGCTCGGCTTGCGCGTTGTTATGTTGAAGGCTCCCGCCGTGGTATTCTTACCGAACAAGGTTCCCTGAGGCCCGCGCAATACTTCAATCTGTTCTATGTCAATAAAATCGAATGTTGCAGCGGCAGGCCTGGCGAAGTAAACGCCGTCTACGTAAAATCCTACACCCGGGTCTAGGCCATCGTTGGTGAGCCCGAACGGCGAACCTAAGCCACGGATATTAATGCCGGTATTGCGAGGGTTGGAAGAATAAAGTTGAACAGATGGAATAAGCTCTTTCAGGCGGTTAACATTGAAAGCACCAGATTCTGCAACAAGCGCGCCGCTAACTACAGAGATTGGAATAGGAACATTTTGCGCCGTCTCTTCTCTGCGTCTGGAGGTCACAACGATTTCATCCAGTAAACTATCATCGACAAGAGTTATTTCTAATGGATCACTTGACAATTCGTAAACCTCAATTTCATAAAGTTTATATCCAACTGAATTAATACGAATGGTGAACGGTAATTCTTTTGGCGGTGCGATGCTGAATTGCCCATTGGTATCCACCACTGTAAAAACGTCGGTGCCTTTTATTGACACTGTTGCACCTACAACAGCAACACCGTCGCCATCCTTTACCACTCCCACTACCGCACCTTGAGAAAAGGCTGCGCTCCCAATCAACATCATGGGTAAAATCAAAAGAAGTAATAATTTTTGTTTCCTTACTATTTTGTAACCTGCGGGCAGCGAGTTAGGATAATATGATTTCATAAAATTGAGTTAATAATGATGTGGTGGTTATTATCCGTACTGGCGGAGTGTTACTTGCTTCGTTTTGAAGCAAACAATTGGGATTTATCCTCCTCTAACTTTCCGGGTTCTGGTTTAAGATATCCGAAATCATGAAGATCCGTCTGACCGTTGCTAATGACCCACTTCACAAACGCGATCGCTTCAGCATTTGCACTTTTTTTATCTACCGAAAAATGCAAGTATGCCACGGGAACATTATTGAGATCCTTGGGAGTAGTATCTTCAAAACGTTGCGTAACTGAGGCGAGGTCCCCATAAAATTTTTCGTCATCACTGACTTTGCCATTTCCATTAAGATCCACCGGCAATACCGATATTCCTTCAACCGGTTTTTTTGTCTTACGATCATAAATAAGAGACAAAGGGAGATACGATAAACCTGTTGTATCCCTAAGTAACGCCTTCAGTATATGCTCATCGGCACCAGCAATCGATTTACCCTTGATATCCTTTTGCTCATATCCAAAATAGGTAGCGAATGTAATGGGCGCCCCCGCTTTTTGCAGACGTGTATACACGGTGAATGGCTCCTTAATTTCCTTTTGCTTTTCCTTATCAGCATAGATATCATGAAAAAAAAGTTGAGTGATAACATCTTTGTCAAGACCCTTATCGGTGTACCGTTGCGCAAAACCGGATTTGCTGTTCGCAATGGGCAACACTGCGTAACGGGCGATGTAAGCATACTCCCGCTCCCTCTTAACTTCTTCCGGATGTTCATATGCTTCAATCAAAATATCATACTGCGAAGGGTCAGTTGAAGCTCTGGGCTCTATGATTAACTGAACATCAGGATACTCTTTATTATAATTGTCGATCCACTGCTGAACAAGCGGGTATGCGAACCGCACGCCCGTGATCCGTACGATCTGCTGATTCTTCCGCGGGAGCACGCTTACGTCATTCAAACTAGCGTCTGAATTTCTATTTATATCCGCCGTCAATACATCCTGGCTCCAGCCGGATGAGTAAATAAAGACGAACAGAATGAGATGTATTGCAAAAGAAGATTTCATTTGTATTTAGTTGATTTATTCGTGAATGATTTTTCTATTAGTGCTTAAACTCAATAGCATATGGACATGAAACAACATCCTAACGCATCGAAGCTCTGAGTTCTTCGTAAATTTTATCCTGTTCATACTTGACAGCACGCTCAAAACGAAGAACTGCTTTCAGGGATTTTTTAAACCTTAATTCATTTTTAAATAGTCCTTGAATTGTGTCGAGATAGGAGGCAACAATTTCAGCTTTGTCTTCCGTTACGTGCAACTGGAAAGATTTGTCAGAAGTGGTTGATGAAACGGATATTTTTATAGGACGACTAAACTCAAGTAAGCCGCGTAACAATACAAATTGATCACGATAGCGATCGGATAATTTAAATTTAACGATTAGCAGGTCAGTTTGAAAAATTTCGCCTCCCGGGATTGTTTGGAATTCCACTGGCGCAAAAACATCGGATTGTTTTAACCAATATAGTAAGGCACTCGTTTTCTTGGCTTTTGTTTTTAAAGCTGGCGAATCCAGGTTGTTCCGTTCAGTAGCCGGTTTTTGAGATCCGACAAATAGGTTAGAGAAGTTTATGCGTTGTATATCACCCGCAAGCATTGCTGTTTGTGTCATGTGTTTTAATGTTAATGTGATTGTAAAAATAAAATCCTAGAAGAAGGTTCTAGTCACAACAACAATGACAACAACGAGATGGCTGTACTACAAGGAAGAATGCAATTTGAGTTTTCATCATATAATATTTATCTGTCCTAAATTTCAGGCAGGAATTGGCACCTCTTCTTTTCCGTCAAGGTTGTCATAGGATCGTAAAGCCTGCTCTCTCACCTATTCTTTATAAATATGGGTCAAATATAAAATCAATATCCTATTAAGTCAATAGACTTAATAGGATATTTATGAAATTATACGCAATTGGGCTAAATGAGCTGAATTCCGATATTTTTTGGCAATAAATAAACTTAGCGTTAGAACTGATTTCCATTGAAACTTATCGTACTGTCAGTCATAAGTAACATGAAATTGATATAGAGGTCCGAGATTATAGAGGTCTTAAAGGCTCAGAAAACAATCTGGAGCGTTGAATGCTATAGTGTTCTCTGAAACGTGCCTCTTCGCTCGGCGATTTACCTTTCAAAATCGATTCATAAAGTTCTCAAGGAAATAAAATGACACTATCTGTGTTTTTTTTCACCAAGTGTTGAAATTTTTTCCACGACAAAATTCAAACTGATCCGGTTAATAGATCATGGTTTTATTCGATTACTTCTTTAGAATGTGGAAGAGCTTGAATCAATTTAAAGCGACACTTGAAAAAAATTAGCCGTTCCAGAAAAAAATGGTTCTAATCAAGCCTTGCCTTCAAAAAAATCATAGATCACTCGATCATCGTCGTATAGGTATATTGATATAACAATTCATAGAAAAGGTACAATACTATTTTTGGCATCAACTTTCGATGAAAAGTGAGAACCGACTTCCTTAACATTATCGTGATAATCGTAGGGACGATCATTAAAAGTTAAACATATGGCAGACATCGATCCTAAAATCATTTCGCATTTCCGTTGTACTGAACGTCTGGATAGTACGAGGGTGGATTTAGATTTATACCTAACGCTGGGTGACCTGATATTTTTTCCAGTGAGGAATCACAACCACCTAAAGGAAGTACATGGAATGAATATGGACAAGTATCACGAACGTATAAAAATATTATTCAGCCCGTACCGGGAAAAGAATTAAGTATACATCACCTTTCCCTTTGTCAAATTGGAAGTTTGAAGGTATTGCATGTGTTTTACAATCACTCATACTTCAGTGATTTAACAGGGTTGGCCAGCGCAGCACTCATTCCCTGCAAAGCAATAATACAAAGTGTTATAGCAAACACAAATACGGGCGGTACAGCAAACATCCACCACTCCAGAGAAATATGATAGACAAAGGTGCTGAGCCACTGGCTGATGAATCCGTAACTCAAGGGAATTCCGATAGCAAACGAAATGGCCATTACGATGGCATATTCACGCCCGATAAGACTGAGGATCTGGGAAGCAGATGCACCCAGAACTTTTCTGATACCAATTTCTTTTGTTCGCTTTCCTACGCTGAGCGCTACCAGTCCTAATACTCCGGTCATCACGATAGCTAACATCAAGACCGAAGCAAGCGTAGCAGCTTTTTTCAGTTGGAGTTCCGTTTTGTATTGCTGCTGAATCCGTTCGTCCGCGAATAAGCTGACAAATGCATCGTTTGGAAACGCCTTGTGCCACGCATGTTCAATTTCTTGCACCCGCTGCGCAATATCTCCGGGATTAAGTTTGATAGAATAGAAACGAAATGACATAAACTGCTGCGAATGCATGATCACCACAGGACGTATCGCCTGATGAAGTGTTTCGAAATTAAAATCCTTAACAATACCGACCACCCGATACTCCTGATCACCGCTTCCCTGTAACTTCACGTTGTCGTTAAGTTCCACCGACAATGCTTTTTGTGCAGATTCGTTGATGACAACAGCAAAAGGTTCTGGCAATCCTCCATCAGCATTAAAATACTTTCCCTGGATGATCTTCATGTCGTAAACTGCTATAAAATCTTCGTCGGTTCCTGTAACCGCGGCACTCACTCCATTCTCTGGCGCATGCCCCGATCGATACACTACATCTTCACCCATATTGAACTGTGATGACGGCGAACCTGTCGACAATGATACCGCCGCAATAGCGGGGCATCTTTGAAGTTCATGTTTGGCTGTTTCCATTTTTGCATATCCCTCGGGCGTCCAAAGCCTGGGTGCTGAGGAAACGACCAGAACGGAATTCTTATTATATCCGAGGTCCTTCTCAAGAAAGTATTTGATCTGATCCGACATAATGACCGCGCCGATCAAGATGAAGATTGAAAGCAGGAATTGAATGCTTATCAGTATTCTTGAAAAATTAATGGTCGCAGAAACCGATTTGAATTTGCCTTTCAGCGATTCGATCGTATGCGTTGTTGAAAGATAGATAGAAGGATATGCTCCCGCTATAATCCCCACTCCAACAACGGATACGAACACAACGATCCAAAACAATATTGGCAATTGTAATACGGATGGCAGTTCCGTTGCCAATACAAGTGCAAAATAATTCCTGAACAGTTCATATAGCAGCAATCCAAGCAAGCCTGAAATGAGCGCATACAGTACCGACTCCGTGATAAACTGAAAAACCACTTGATTCTTAAGTCCTCCAATCACTTTTCTCACCCCAGTTTCCTTGAGCCTGGAAAAAGAACCGCTGATCGTTATGTTAATAAAATTAGCTATGGCAAGCAGGAGAATAAAAACAACAATGATACGCAACGAGACAAGCAAATTCTGAACAGCTCCGTTGTTTGTTAGTCTATAGTAATCGGTGAGGGGTACTAATTGCACGACTTGTCTCGAGCCAACATCAGGAGGTGCGTGATCGCGAATAATTTCATTTAGTAATTTCGTTGCCTCGCCTGCCGAACATGTCCCACTTAATTTAATATACGTAATTATGGGTGTTTGCCAGTCTTCGACATTGGGTGTCCCGAGGGAAAAATCCGATGCATTCGCGAGCGGCAAAAAAACCTTTGCATCCATGTTCACCAGATCGGTTACAGAATTCTTTTTTTCCGGTTCTGCAATAACTGCCGTCACTTCGTAGTGCTTTAGGCCACTTCCTTCCCTTGCAATTTCCAGCGTTTCTCCTGCAGCATTCGTCCTGTTAAAGAATTGTCGCGCGACACTTTCGGTAATGACCATTGAGTTTGGCCTCGATAGCGCATGAAGCGCATCTCCCGAAAGCACCCGAAATCCGAAAACCTGAATGAATGTTGAATCTCCGATCATGCTTGAAAAGCGCAAGTGTTTATCAGCTTTCGATACCGTGATATTCCGGTCTAAAAAACTATATGTATTTTCAATCTTACCCGGATATAATTGTCTTGCCCTTGGAGCCAATGGAATTGGCACAAACAATGGGTGCCCGTTATTGTCTTTATATTTCGTTTCCAGTTTATAGAGTCTATCGACATCCACCAGACTCTGGTTTACCTGCATTTCCGTCCATGTAAAAATGCCGATAAGGAGAGCAAAGGCGATTCCCGTTGTAAGACCAAGGATGGTAATAATGGAATACAATTTATGTTTTACCATATT
>CAZAHL010000337.1:0-7941 GCA_964484845.1 uncultured Chryseolinea sp.
AACAACTTCCAGAAAAGCATTATTCCAAGGCGAAGCAGCGTACTATGCGAGTGCGTCTCATTGGATCGCAGGACAGATTGAGGCCCAAATACCAAGTGTAGAACAAGTATTGGTGCTCGACAGAGACCTGACAGCTGACATGAAAATCGACACCAAAGGCATTGTTGTCAGCGGCTATTACGCCACAACCTCTTTTTTTGATGTTTTGTCCTTTAAGCTAAAAAAAGGAAATCCTGAAACTGCTTTACAAAACCCTGGGGCAATCGTGTTGACCGAGTCCACTGCAAAAAAACTGTTTGGAAATTCGGACCCCATGAACAAAACAATAACAGTAGAAAACAATCCGGATTTTCGAATTGGAGTAATTACGGGAATTGTGGAAGACCCTCCTATTAACTCTCATTTGGATTTTGAAGTACTTGTCTCCATGAAAACCATGGACAACAGCCTGGTGGAAAGACGTAGAAATCTCAGGAACCCTGGCCACTACACACAGAGCTATGTATATCTTGTTTTAAACGAGGGAACCTCAGCAGCTGATATCGAGGCTTCGATGGCCGACATGATGGCTGACCATAATTCGCACGCAGCTCCAAACACATTATTACTCCAACCAATGGATGAATTTGTCACGAGAGACGCAGGTCTTCAACCAGGGCCAACATTTTCAAAACAGAAAACTGACATGATGATCGGGCTCACGCTTCTTGTGCTGTTATCTGCCTGCTTCAACTATACTAATCTATCACTTGTTCGTGGATTGAGACGTTCCAGAGAAATCTGTGTGCGGAAAATAACTGGAGCTAACCGGCTTCAGGTGTTTTCTCAATTTATGACAGAGGCCGTACTCCTGTCTCTACTTGCTTTGACGGTATCCATTGGTTTATTTTTCCTGATCAAACCGGAATTTTTGACGCTACCGTATCTTAATACGGGAAATCGCGTAGCGTTCCTACTCAACGTTGTGCCTATTCAACTATTCTATTTCCTTCTATTCGCATTGATTGTTGGATGTATTGCTGGCTTTTTTCCTGCATTCATTCTTTCAAAACTTAAAGCCAGTACTTTATTTAATGACGCCAGCAAAATCAAATTGTTTTCCGGAGCTAGTGCAAGGCAAATGTTAATAACCTGTCAGATTGCGCTTTCTATCGGTCTGATTATGTGCGCGGTTATAACTCATAAGCAATATGAATATGCATTGAATTATGATTTGGGGTACGATACTGAAAACATCGTGAACATTACTCTTCACGGAGACTATGGTGATGTACTGGAAAATGAATACACTAAAATGTCCGAAGTCGCAGAAACGTCAAAGTCATCGGTGATTTTAGGGACTCGGAATTTAATGCCGGCAGATGCGATGTCGGAAGATCAGAGTGACACCATCATGTTTAGTTGCAATTACATCGACAGCAAATACTTGGATATGCACGGATTAAAATTGCTTGCCGGAACAGGATTTATCAATGACCCAAAAGGAGAAGCAGCTCAAAACAATATCATCGTCAATGAACGATTCTTGAAAGCGTTAAATTTAGGACCTCCTGAGGACGCTATAGGAAAGCATATCTGGTATTTCGGTGAAGAGAAATTAAAAATTCAAGGTGTGGTTAGCGATTTCATAAGCATGTCTCTTGACGCTGAAGCACCCCGAGCTTTTGGATTTTTGAACAGGCCAGCAGATGGAAACGGAATACTTGGTGTGAAAATAGCGAGCGGTAATTTGTTAGGCACCATGCAAGCCTTAGAGAAAACCTACAAAAAAATGGATCCCGTTCATCCGTTCGAGGCTACGTTTTATGATGATCAGATAGCCAGAACCTATGAGGACAGCAAGGCTACGTATACCATTATCTCCTTTCTCGCTTTGCTGGCGATTTCTATTTCCACACTGGGTTTATTGGGTATGGCAGTACTTACGATAGAAACGAGGATGAAAGAGATAAGCATTCGAAAAGTTTTAGGTGCAGGAATCGCGAATTTGATGTTGCTACTTTCACGAAGTTTTCTGGTGATGGTCACAATAGCAGCAACGATAGCAATACCTGTTGCACACTACATCGTCGATAATTTGATCTTGAACGAGTACTTGTATAGGACTGAAATAGGACTCATGGAAACGCTCTCAGGTTTGGTTGTAGTATTGCTGATCGGGGTTCTTACTGTTGGCTGGCAAGTGCGAAGAGCAGCTGTTCAAAATCCGGCAGATTTACTTAGAGATGAGTAGTAGAAATTGCCCGGCGAAAAACTTCAAAATCAAAAAGGAATAGATATGGCGGTAGTTTGACGAGATAGGACTCGTCAAGTATTCTGGTTGTTCAGAAGCGCGATACCGATAGCAAGACGTTGTCTTCGTTTTCCTGATAAATTAACGGTATTGGTTGTATAACCTTCTGGCAGCATCCAGCAAATATTGCTAGTAAAAAAGTGCGCAATTGCATAATATTATACGTGCAAATATGGACCTTGCAGCATATTTTGCTAAGTGTACCTCACCCTCACCTCTCCTCTCAACCGATGAATTATCAGACATTTCAGCCCCATCCCGATTTAGATGCCCTGATAAAATGTTATTGGACATTGGAAGTACCTGCCGAAAAAGATTCCCGGAAACAGCGTATTGTACCTGACGGATGTATTGAAATGATATTTATTCTTGGTGATGATATCAAGAGGTATACATCTGAAGACGAATTTATCATTCAGCCGCGTGCAGTGGTTATTGGTCAAATTACCGGACCTTTTGTTATAGAACCAACAGGATGTGTTAACACTTTTGCCGTGCGTTTTTATCCGTACGGTTTTGCAAACTTTGCCGCAACAGCGATTAAAAACTTAGCCAATAAAGAAACACCAATCAACTTGCTATTTGGAGACCAACCTGCAAGTGAATTGGAACATAAAATAATCAACGCAACAAATACGAAGCACAGAATAGAGATCATAGAAGACTTTCTTCTACATAAGTTGAAGGATCAGACAACAATTGACAGTATTGTAAAAGAAACTGTCGATACGATCCTTCTAACAGAGGGGAGCGAATCAATAAATTCGATTCTCAAAAATCATTTATCAAAGCGGAGGCAGCTTGAGCGAAAATTCTTTAACCAGGTAGGACTTAGTCCAAAGCAACTAGGTAAAGTCATAAGGCTGCAAACGGCATTAAAAATGTTGCTCAACCAACAATACGAAAGTTTGACAAAAATTGCTTACGAAAGTAAGTATTACGACCAGGCACACTTTATAAAAGATTTTAAAGAATTTACGGGAACAAATCCTAAAGATTTTTCAGGAGATAAAGGTTTGCTTCTTTCAGCACTTTTCTATACAGAAGATTAGCATATTAGCTTACAGCGTACAGCAGACAGCTCACAGCGAAAGGCTGAAAGCAAAAAGCTGAAGGCAAAAAGCAGGGCAGTGATAATTATTCAAGTTGTGCGATAGTTCGATGAGCTGGATGGTTCTGATGAGCTAGCTGTACGCTGTAAGCTGTCAACTCTTCTCCGTGTCGCATTTTTACAATTTTCTGTTTCTTCAGCTCAATAAATTTGTTTGCAAACAAAATAAAAACGAGCATGAAGAATTTAATTTCGATTGTTGAGATTCCTACCATTGAGTTCCCCAGGGCTGTTACGTTTTATCAGACAATACTGAATACCAGTATTGAAGAAATAAATATGGATGGAGTATTAATGGGATTATTCCCTAGCGACGGAGAAACTGTTTCCGTAGCGTTGATCAATAGTAGCCAGTACAAAACTTCTATGGATGGCGCTGTTGTTTATTTCAATGCCGGAGATGATTTACAAATAGTGCTGGATAAGATAATAGCGAATGGTGGCAAAATAATTGTACGCAAAACGGACATCGGTTCAGAAATGGGCTTCTATGCAATGTTTATGGATACAGAGGGAAACAAGTTGGGACTACATTCTAAAAATTGACGGGAAGGATTGGCGAATTGCATGAATGGCGAGCGATATCAAAAAAACGCCTAACGTACTGGCGCTTCTAAATAGTCTTGACCACATTTGTATCGGAAGGTAGATCACCATCGGGCGGTCAGCTATTCACTTTGTGAGAACCAAAAGTTTGAGTGGTTATAGCCGTAGTAACGAACTCCAATTCTCCGGCGTAATACAATGATTCATTTAAACGATTGGGATTTCGACATTCTAAATCTCTTTCAACACAAAATTAAACTCAACTTTCAAAGCCTCATTCACTTTTATAAGTCCTTTTAGTTTTTCGGGTGCTTCCAGGTTGAAATCGGAAAAGTTAACATGCTGGGTACCTTTTAACAAAATAATATTTTTGTTAAGGGTGATATGATAACGGATATTATACCGCGCAGTAACGCCGGCCAGCGTAATATCAACAATACCATTGATGCAACTGTTATTTGCAACGGTTAGGTTCTGCAACGACCTGAAATTGATATCTAGTTGCGGATAAGTTTCAGATTTTAAAGTCTTCCGGAAATCTTTTGAAATTTGTTTGGTCCCACAGTCAAAACTACCTATGGGAATGGACATGCGGTTTTGGGAGAACTGTATTTCACGGGAAGTATAATTCTTAATAAATTGAAGCGTATCACTTCCTGTGTAACAATCAATTTTACAAGCGAAATTGTTAATATTGGTGGATCCATGAATGGTCAATTGACTTTTAGCATCGATGATCCAAGAGCCTTTATCGGAAGAGCTACTACCTAAAAAAGCGATGGACACTATCAGTATGATTATCGCTCTTTTCATAACGAGGGAAGTTTAAGGTAAAAAGAACGGGGTCTAAATTAGACCCCGTTCTTCTAAGATTAGAAACCAATTGTACCTTCTATTACAAAGCCTTCGAATTTTCCGTTGCTGCGGATATCCGTTGCGGGGAAATCTTTGTATCTCTGGGTGACATACTCGCCTTTGAGGAGAATGTTCTTGGTTACAAACCATCCCGCAGAGAAAGCGGTACGTTCAATTTTTACATCATTACGTACACCTTGATTCAGGTTAGGTTGAGTTGTGCTTTGTCCGGAAGCAAGATCACCATCCAAAACGTTGTATCTAGCACCAACATACATTCTATCATTTGCAAAACGATATAAACCATCTACTGCATATTGGTTGAACTGACGTTTCTCAAGTTTTTCCAGCGCAGGTTGTGCAGCATCAGTAGATTGTATTTCACCATTTTCAATCTGACTATTTCCTTTTGCAATCTCATAAGTACCAAAGATTTCAATGTTTTTAAATTTCACAAAAGGGTTAATCATGAATGCCGTGACGTTGTCTTTAAAACCAGGATTGATACGGCCAGAGAAAGAATTACCTGTTAATGTCGCAGCTGCTGGTTCCATAGCAAAGTAATAACGTGATCCCGCACGGTCACCACCGTATAAGGTATTGCTGATAGAAGATTTTGTAGTGTAAACAGATCCAGTTAAACGTGCACGGAGATTTTCACCGAAAGTATTGTCATAGCCTACCTTTCCATAGTAAGAAGGTGCCCGGTCATTTCCTTTTGTTACACTGCCTTGTATCTCACCGTCGGTTATACCAACCATCGCAAGGAAACCAGATTTTTGCCAGTACAATTCACCACCGATTTCAGTCGTGAAGGCATCCATCAGGTTATTCTCAATGAAAGGGTTATACAATGCATTGCCAGCATCAGATCTCCGGAAGTGGGCATCACCATAGTTGATTTCCATATGCCCAATTTTCAACGTAAGATTTTTCCACAAATCATTCATCACTTCACTGTTAAGAAAACCGACTTTGTCAATTTGAAAGAAACCACCTTTAACCCAGAACTCATTATGGTGGCGTGTTGACATGTAGGAAACTAAACTAACGCGTACGCCATCGGTCAGTTGAACATCAATATTAAAGTTTGCCATGGCCAGATTAAAGCCAGGACTGAGATCATAAAGTGCATTCTTGTTTACTTCACTAACGACGTTCTCTGAATTGGAATGTTTCAGGTTTTGATACTGTTGAGTGAAATTCGCACCCACTCTTAACTTTAAGCCATCGAACGGTACAGTATCTAACTTTGAAGTTTCAAATACATTGATACCGCGTTGGTCATAAGGGCGGAAGTATTGAATCTGACCTTGTTGAGCATTTGCGCCCAACGTTATGATCATGAAAGCCATCAGGCTCATGAATCGATTTGTTTTAGAGAGTAACATAGTAGTATAGTTAAAAGATTATAGGATTATAAAATTGTATTGTTGTTTGTAAGAGTGATTTCAAAATAAACAGACACATCGTTTCCAACCTTGATGGTTCCCATCATTGCGGTGGGTGGTTCCATTCCGAAATCAGTCATGGAAATTTTCTTTGATCCGATGATCTGTAAATCTCCGTTCGGCAATATTTTGTAGTTGACGGTCAGGTCTACTGGTTTTGTTGCTCCCGCCATCGCGAGGCTACCTGTCAGATCAATAGTTGAATTTTTTTCGTTGATTTTTTGTGTGCTCAACGTGAAAACTATGGTTGGATATTTTTCGTGGTTGAAAGCGTCATAGGTTTTGTTATCCATGATTTTACCTTTGGTACTTTTGATGGAGGTAACTGGAATCTTAACGACGACGTCTCTAACGTCTGTTAACGAGTTAGTGCCCATGACATAAGATCCATTACATTCCGCTTTTTCTACAGCAGACTCCCAATCATGTAAAGAAGAGGTACCCTGAACAGTCATTTTGTAATTTTTAACTTTAAAAGATTGCGCCCGCAGCGTGTTTACCTGAATAAACAGTAATCCAACCGTTATAATCAGAAGTGATACATTTTTCATCTCCTTTTGTTTTTTATTTATGATACGAAGGTATGGGCTGATCGTGAGGCGGATTATGATAAATGCTATTAGGGCAGATGATTTATGTCAGGTTTTTTTTTAGGATAAATTAAAAAGCGAGAGAAAAATGCGACATAAAAAAAGGGCTATTAATTTAGCCCTTTCATGGAGTACACGTTGGTATTAAATCACTTTACTTTTTTGAATTTGTGACCTTCGTTAGAACAGGTCGTGGCGAGTGGTTAGCCACGGCTTCTGCAATACTTCCGGCGAGCAAATGTGCAAACCCGGTTCTGCCATGAGTTGCCAAAGCGATAAGATCTGCATTTATACTATTCGCAAAATGAATGATGCCTTTCTCTTCGGTTTCGTCATTGTAAACGTTTATCGTATAGTTCAAAAGGTGAAGTTTTCGCGCAAATTTTTCCATAAGAGGCTTCACTGCATTATCTGAAGTAAAGTTCATCGGGGTATTAATCCTAACCAGATGTACTGTAGCATTATAAAGCGCTTGTGCATTTTTTACAACCTCAGAAAATGCCCCCTCACTATCGCTCAGCGATGATGCATACACAATATTTTTAGGATCACCTTTGCTCGGAGGCTGATGCACTGTAAGGACAGGACACCAGGCATTACGGACAACCTTTTCTGTATTTGATCCAACTACGAACTCCTCGAACTGAGAACGGCCGGATGTTCCCATTACAATAAGGTCAACCTGTTGATTGGTAATTATAGAGTGGATACCATGAAGGAGATCTCCAATACGCAGCTTATAGCTGGACGATACGCCGTCACGTTCAATTCCCTGCGAAATAATACTCAGCTTGTTTTTAGCTTTTTCTATCATTTGTCGCATAAAGAGTCTTTCATTCCAGTCATCGGAAATTGAAACTTCACCCTCGACGTTGAAAGATTCTGTACCGGGCGTCTCGATGATATGCAATAAAATTACTTCAGCCCTTGCTTTCCTGGCAATGGCTGTGGCAGTTTCAACCGCAAATTGTGCTGGCTGAGAAAAATCGGTAGGGACAAGAATTTTTTTCATAGGTGTATAATCTAAGTGAATATTAATATTCAAGCGCTTCGACATTAACTTCTTCCGGAACAATAAGGAAAGGCAATTTCATA
>CAZAHL010000338.1:0-7913 GCA_964484845.1 uncultured Chryseolinea sp.
TTTTATTCACGACGGGCCTCGGTACCCCTACAGGTAATCCCGTGTCACAAGTGGTTAAGATTTCGACAAACACCAAGCTGGCTCAAAAAATGCCTGACATAATCGATTTTAACACGGGCGCCATTATTTCAGGGGAAAAAACGATAGAACAGGTCGGTGAAGAAATTCTGGACTTTATTATTGAAGTTGCCAGTGGTCGGGTTACCGCCAAAGCTGTGGAACTCAATCAGGACGATTTTATTCCGTGGAAGCGGGGCGTTTCTCTATAACGGTCAAACAAGATTCATTTTAAGAATTCGTCGCGAAGAGGAGTAAAGCTATCAATAAGCTTTGCTGTTCTGGACAACAATTGTATGGCGTGATCTTTCCCGGAAAGAACACTGAACATATCACCTGCCGTTAACCGTTGATCAGGTCCTCCTTCGCAAAAGAAAATGATTTCTCCTTCAGCCACGTAAGTGGTTTGATCATGAACATGATTGTGGGCTGGGTCAGGCTCGTTCCATGGACCATTCTCAAAATCAATTACAACCATCATCAAGTTCTCCGTGTGGATCAGTCTGCGCTTCACGCCTACCTTAACCGTTGTAACAGGAGCTTCGCTGGATTTTAAAACTGCCATGGTATTTATTTTTTAAGCATCTTTTGCGACCTTATTAATATCTGATAAAAATAGTTTCAAACTACTATTCTTTTAAACTACGAGTGTTCATTCCTCCTCCAAAACATATGAGCCCAGACCGACTATTTATCGATTAACTCCAACTCAACGCTGGCTTGCATAAATGGTCCCAGGGCCTTTAGGTCATCTGTGCGTAGCGGTTCTTTAATATAATATTCAAAACTGCCGTCCCGATATGGTTTACCTCCAAGGCCAGCACCGCTACAGGATTTTGTAAGGTGTATCATCCCTAGCTCGTCCTTCACTATAAAATTTTTGATAATACCTTGAAATCCTTTTTGTGCCGCATTCTTAAATGAGGTGTCAAGATATCCCATTCTTCCGCCTTTTGCCATTGCATAAACAAACATGCAGCTGCCGGACGATTCAATAAAATTACCAGGCACTTGTGCTTTGTTCGTGACCTGAAACCAAACCCCCGTAGCAGGGTCTTGATGATTTTTTAGGGCAATTGCCAATCTTTTAAAAATATTTATCAGCTCGTTCCTTTTAGGATGATTTTTTGGGATATAATCCAAAACATCAACCAACGCCATTGCATACCAACCCATCGCCCTGCTCCAGAACTCAGGCGAAGTCCCAGTTGCTGGATTTGCCCAGGGTTGTTTTTTACTCTCATCCCATGCATGATAAAGCAGGCCGGTTTTAACATCGCGTGAATGGTTCTCCATCCAGATAAATTGATTGAGAACATCATCAAAGTCTTTTGGTGTGCTAAATACCTGAGCGTATTCAGCATAAAATAAATCACCCATGTAGAGTCCATCAAGCCACATCTGGTAGGGGTACCGGTGTTTATGCCAAAATCCACCTTCTTTCGTTCGCGGTTGCCAATTCAGCTGTTCCCGTAAAAGATCGGCTGCCTTTTTATACTTCTCATCTTTTGTAGTTTGATACAGTGACAATAAAATTCTTCCAGGGGTAACATGATCTAGATTGTACTCTAAAAGATCATAGGTCCGAATGCTACCGTCGGCTTGAACAAACACATCCATCATTTTTTTAATATAATGGAGGTAATCTGGATTTCCCGTTTCCTTTCCCAAACATTCAAAGCCTTTTAATAAAACAGCGTGCTCATAATTCCAGGAGCTGCTTCGGTTAAATTGTTTCAATTCTATTTTCTCCTCAGAAGGACCATGAGTCACATAAGGCCTGACAACAAGGGAGTCAGCATGAATTTTCATAATGGTCCCAGCTATTTGCTCTGCCCAAGATTTGGTTTGGGCGCGACATTCCAGATGGGCATACAAGATGAATAAAATTAACACGGATGTTTTTAATCTTAGAATGAGCATAATCGGTATTTGCTGATATTCGTCCTCTTTGAGCAATCGATTGCATTTTAACGAGTAATTTTAATAAAGCCAAGATTTTGAATTAAAAACCCTCAATTAGGCTGTTTTGCACGTTTTAAAAGCCGCTTCTGTCTAAAATAAACTCAGCTTGTCTATTGAAAAATTCAACAGATATTAAATTTTGAATATCTTGCGCAAACGATTACACACTTCTTCATGATTGAAAAAAGATACGCTATCGATCCTAACACGTCTAAAACGTTTCAATCAAACCAGCTTCGAGAAGCATTTCTTATTCAAAATATTTTTCAGGACAACGAAGTCTCTTTTGTGTATTCCCACTATGATAGACTGATAATCGGGGGAATAAAACCGGTGTCTAGCAGCGTGGCTCTGAGCACTCACGATTTTCTTAAGGCTGACTTTTTTC
The DNA here is from genome assembly GCA_964484845.1 of uncultured Chryseolinea sp. Classification (GTDB taxonomy): domain Bacteria; phylum Bacteroidota; class Bacteroidia; order Cytophagales; family Cyclobacteriaceae; genus Chryseolinea. The sequence continues at coordinate 2,411 of CAZAHL010000338.1, forward strand.
TTCAACGCCGAGAAATAGGTATTATTAACGTCGGCGCCAAAGGCACTGTAAAAGTTGATGGTCAAGAATTCGCTCTTGGAAACAAAGATGCGCTTTACATTGGAAGAGGTTCAAAGGAAGTTATTTTCTCCTCGGCAGGACCCGAAACCGCTTTGTTTTATTTTAACTCAGCTCCCGCCCATACCAGTTATCCCACAAAAAAGGTAACCCTTCAAGAGGCCGATACGATGGAACTGGGCTCTTTGGAGACCTCTAATCATCGAACGATCCGGAAGCTTATTGTAAACAGTGTCCTGAACACATGTCAATTGCAAATGGGATTAACCGAATTAAAGAAAGGCAGCGTTTGGAATACCATGCCCCCTCATGTGCATGACCGCCGAATGGAGGCTTATTTCTATTTTGACCTGCCCGAAAATCAGGTTGTATGCCATTTTATGGGTGAGCCCCAGGAGACAAGACATTTGTTTGTTAAGAATAACGAAGCTGTGATCTCTCCTCCATGGTCGATCCATAGCGGAGCCGGAACAAGCAATTATTCTTTCATTTGGGGTATGGCCGGCGAAAATTTAGATTATAGTGATATGGATGCTGTGACTCCAGTACAACTTCGGTAACTGATGTGTTGCCACTGGAATATTATTCCTTTTTTATCAATATGAAGAAGAAGTATACAATACATGATATCGCGAAAAAATTAAATATTACAGCCTCAACTGTATCCCGTGCTCTTAATGATCATCCCCGTATCAGTGAGGCTACCAAGAAGTCAGTTCATAAAACCGCATTAAAACTAAATTATCAACCCAACCACATTGCTGCAGCCTTGCGAAACGGGAGAAGCAACATTATTGGGATCATTGTCCCTACCATCGATCGCAGTTTTTTTGCGTCTATCGTTAGGGGTATTGAAGAAATTGCCAATGCGTCCCGTTATAATGTGATGATCTGCCAAACCTATGACAATTATGAAAAGGAGATAGCAACTGTTGAAGCTCTTTTAAATGCGCGGGTCGATGGGATCATTGCATCGTATGCTAAGGAGACCAAAGATTTTGACCATTTTCTTAAGGTGAAGGAAAAGGGAATACCTGTTATTCTTTTTGATCGTTCGAACGATGACCTCGAGGTAAGTCAGGTTGTTATTGATGATTATCTTGGAGCTTACAAAGCAACTGAGCACCTTATTCAACAGGGATGCAAAAGGATCGGACATTTTACCAATACACTAAAGATCAGCATTTATAAAGAACGCCTTCGGGGTTACAAAGAAGCGCTGCTAGCAAACGGCCTTCCTTACGATGAATCACTTATCGTAGAAAGTGATTTACAGTTAGAGGATGGACGAAATAGTATGATAAAGTTATTGAGCCTTCCTAAAATACCCGACGGTGTCTTTTCAGCAAGCGCCTATGGAATTATGGGAGCCCTTCAAGTACTGAAAGAAAAAGGAATAAAAGTGCCGCAGGATGTTGCCCTTATCGGTTTTACAAATGAAACATTCACTTCATTCTCCGAACCTGCATTATCTACAGTTGAACATCATAGCATGCGCATGGGCAATGCTGCAGCTGAAATCTTTCTGGAAGAAATTTCAGATGATCAAAAAAAATTCATTCCTCAAAAAATAGTACTTAAACCTGAATTAATTATCAGGCAATCTTCGCTAAGAAAAAAATAGATGTTAGTAATGCTTAAAAAACTTAACCGGACCACCACCCCTACGCCCATACGTCCCGTAAAAATTTTACAATTCGGTGAAGGCAATTTTTTGCGAGCCTTTATGGATTGGATTGTCGATATCCTAAATGAGAAAACTGATTTTAACGGCGCAATTGAAATTATCCAACCGATTGATAAGGGAATGGCGCACATGATAAATAAGCAAGACGGCTTATATCATGTAGTGTTAAAAGGTGTACAACAAGGTAACGTGTTTTCTGAAACAAGGCTTGTTAGCTGCGTATCGGAAGCCATCAATCCCTACGAGAATTTCGAACGTTATTTGACTACCGCCGAAAATCCAGATCTCAAGTTCATAGTCTCCAACACAACTGAATCAGGAATTGCTTTTAATGCTTCCAATTCGAACCCTGCAACCCTCGACGAAAGTTTCCCCGGTAAGTTGACACAGCTTTTATTTCACAGATTTAAATTTTTTAAAGGCGATAAAGAAAAGGGCCTCACCTTTCTTCCCTGCGAACTAATTGAAAACAATGGCGATACATTGAAAGAAACCATTCTACGGTATGCCGGACTTTGGAAACTACCTGAAGATTTCAAACATTGGATTTCTTCCTATAATCAGTTTTGTAATACGCTGGTGGATCGAATTGTTCCTGGTTTCCCAAAAGAGACTATTAACGAAATCCAACAATCCGTCGGATATGAAGACAATTTAGTGGTTCAGGCAGAACCCTTTCATCTTTGGGTGATTGAAGGACCAGAATCCCTTCAAGAGCAATTTCCTGCTGCAAAAGCTGGCTTACAGGTAAAATTTGTAAAGGACTTAACACCGTATCGTACACGTAAAGTGAGAATTTTAAATGGCGCGCATACTACCCTCGTACCTGTAGCTTATTTAGCGGGAATAAGAACGGTAAAAGATTCCATTGACGACAAAAGTATCGGTACATATATACGCAATGTCATTTTTAATGAAATTATTCCAACGCTAGATCTACCCGCTGATGAATTAACACAATTTGCAAATGATGTGATGGAACGTTTTCAAAATCCTTTTATCAAGCATGAGTTGTTAAGCATCGCCCTCAATTCGATTTCAAAATTTAAGGTACGGGTGCTTCCATCCGTGCTTGAGTTTAAAAAAAGAACCGGGAAATTACCTGTGGATCTTCTCTATTCTCTGGCAGCGCTTATACGATTTTACAAGGGTGATTGGCATGGGGAGGTTATACCTTTAAATGATTCACCGGAGGTATTGAATTTTTTTAAGATAACCTGGCAAGAACACGAGGTGCAAAAGGTCGTGCAGAAAATTTTATCGAATGAATCTTTTTGGGGACAGGACCTCACCCAGATTGATGGATTAGCAGATCAAGTTACGAGATCATTGAAGCAGATCGAAAAGCCGGGTTGATTAATCCCAAAATTTGGGATCCATGTAAACAAAAACGGGTTGCTCTGTTAAAACAACCCGTCCAAGAACTTTGTATTAAACTTTAAAACAGTTTAATAATATCATTCGCAAAAATGAATACCATCAACACGAGCAAAAACATCATGCCCACCTTTTGTGCATTTTCTAAAAATTTATCAGAAGGTTTCCTCCTTGAAATGATCTCATAGCTTAGAAACATAACATGACCGCCATCCAGGGCAGGAATTGGAAGTAAATTCATAAACGCCAACACCAAAGAAAGAACGCCGGTCAGGGACCAAAACCTGGCCCAATTCCACACATTTCCAAAAAGTTGCATAATACCGATCGGACCGGATAATGATTCTTTAGGAGATAATCCTCCCGTGGCAACTCTTCCTAAAGCCTTAACCTGAACGGCAAGAGTCGTGAAAGCTTTTTCTGTTCCCCTGGGAATAGATTCGAAAAATCCGTAGGTAATATTTTTTTCAGCTTTTTCATAGAACTCTTTTGTTGAGGCATAAAACCCAATGATTTTTTGATCCCTAAAATATTCCTTAAAAGACAGAATGTTGCCAGCCCGTGAAATCTTAAGCACAATTGAATCTGATTTTGTTGAGGCAGAGTCGGCCTTCATAGCCCCCACTGCTCTGTCTACTTCATCTTTATACTGGACAGGGGTACCGTTGACTTCTAGTATCCTATCTCCAGGCTGAAGGATTCGAGTCGCAATATAGTTTCCTTCTTTTGCCACCGCTCCCACAACCGTCAAGAGCCGTGGCTCTAAGAAAGTGCTTAGGCTTGCTTTTTTATTAAATCGTTGAATAAAATCTTCCGGGATAGAAATGTCAATCAATTTTCCGTCTCGCTCAACGGTATAACTTCCATTCGTGCTTATTAATGTCTCAGGTTTATAAATGTCTTCGCAATATTCAAAATTCTGTCCATTAATCTTGAGAATTTTATCTGCGGTTTTAAGTCCAATGCGTTCGCCAACCGGACCCACATAAAACCCTCCATTCTCATTAATTACATCTTTGAGGAGATAACTATCGCCATAGACGTACGTGATCCCGATAAAAATCATGACCCCAATAACAACATTGACAACAATGCCCCCGAGCATAACGATTAATCGTTGCCATGCCGGCTTGGCGCGAAACTCCCAGGGCTGAGGCGGCAACTTCATTGCTTCCGTATCCAGAGATTCATCGATCATTCCCGAAATTTTTACGTAGCCTCCTAATGGAATCGCACTCAGTGCATATTCAGTTTCTCCCTTTTTAAAGGACCAGATTTTTGGAGGAAAGCCAATCGAAAATTGCTCTACCCTCATTCCAAAATATTTAGCTGCCAGTAAATGGCCCATCTCATGTACTGCTACCAAAAAAGACAAACTCAGTAAAAGCTGAGCTAACATTATCATCCAATCCATTCTTGTTCCGTTATTAGTTAATCGTTATAAGTTAGTCGGTGGACCATCGTTGCAATTACATTTGCGAATAACCCTTTACCGTTTTATAAATTCAAATGCTTTAATTCTTGTTTCTTTATCCGTACAGACGTAATCCTCGTAAGATGGAGTCTTTATATAATCCATTTTTTCCAGGCATTGTTCCACGAGCCGTGACATATCAAGGAAACTGATTCTATCGTTTAAAAATTCCTCCACAGCAACCTCATTTGCAGCATTTAACACGCACGGCATGTTACCACTCCTGTTTAAGGCCTCAAAAGCCAGCGCAAGATTACGAAAAGTTTCTGTATCGGGCTTCTCAAAAGTCAATGAAGGATAATCTCCAATATTGAAACGGGGAAATTCCGATTTAAGCCGTTCCGGGTAAGTCATTGCGAATTGAATGGGCAAACGCATGTCAGGAAGGCCTAGCTGTGCCTTAAGGGAACCATCTTCAAATTGAACAAATGAATGGATGATGGACTGTGGATGAACAACTACCTCGACTTGCGACGGTTTTAATCCAAATAACCATTTAGCCTCAATAACCTCCAATCCTTTATTCATCAGGGTAGCTGAATCAATGGTAACTTTTGCACCCATATTCCAATTAGGATGTTTTAACGCTTGCACCCTGGTAACATGTTTCAACTCGTCGCTCTTCTTTCCGCGGAAAGGGCCTCCCGAAGCGGTGAGGATCACTTTTTCAATTTTGTTATGGAATTCTCCCACCAGGCATTGAAAAATCGCGGAGTGTTCTGAGTCAACCGGATAAATATTCACTCCTCTTTGCAGCGCCAGCTGTGTTACCAGTTCACCAGCAACAACCAACGTCTCTTTGTTTGCTAAAGCGATGTTTTTACCGGCTTCGATAGCCTTAATCGTTGGTTTTAGCCCGCAGTACCCAACCAGCGCCGTTAGCACGAGATCGATCGTATCCATCTGTA
>CAZAHL010000339.1:0-7900 GCA_964484845.1 uncultured Chryseolinea sp.
CGGCTGGTGGATTTGTCGGCGTATTATCTTTTCCGAGATCAACGGATCGAGCCAGAGCAGCAAATGGTTTTAATGTAAAGCGGATCCTATCCGAAATCGGAAGAGAGGCAGCAAGTTCAAATCGGTTAAGAGAATAATGGTAAACATTTGACTGCGCGTCCGGAGTTTCCGGAGCAGACCAGCGAATTCCTTTTCTATCAAATCGTGCGCTGAAATCAATCAGTGATTTTAGATATTGAAATTCGCCATAGAAGTCCCCGTTTCTCAATTCTACACTGGTCATCAATCCACCAAAAAACCGGTAGTTCTCTAGCATATCATTCATTTGTGTTTCGATCGAGATGCCAAGCCCGCGAATAGGGTCTACCACGAGCGAGGTTACAAGATTGTTAGAACTAAACTTTGATTCGTATGGAAAGGGTCCCGTAATGCGACTCTTTTCGCGGGCTTTCATATACCGCGTTAAAAACGATTCGCTTGGCTGATTTTGTTTTACCACCTCATCTTCAAACACATAGTTGTCGGTGTTCACCACATTTTGCTTTGGCGCGGGTGCAACGGCAAGGGAATCTTTTACTACCGCTGAATCCATTGCTATTGCCGTTGAGTCGCCGGGCAATATTGTTGAGTCTCGTCTTATTGAATCCGCTTTCAGGCTATCTGTTGGGAGACTGTTGACAGTGGAATCTGAAGGTATAGAATCTTTTTGGGGCTGCGCTTCTTTAAGCCGAGAGTTGAGCAGGTCCTTAATACTCATATTTTTATTTTCCACGGTTTTCCGTCTTTCACGAATCACCCTTGCCTGCTGCAGATCCTTTCGTCGGGTAGCCGGCGTAAACACCTGCCGGCTAAGGTTAAAATTCCGGTCAATAAAAATATTCTCCTTCCGGTTTTTAGTCATGACCATCGTTAACGTATTGGTATTGAAATTAAGGTCATAATTTTTTATGCTGGAAGAAAAATTAGTGACTTGAGTATAGATCCCGGTAACTCGATTAAACTTAAAAATGTTTACAATTCCGCGTTGGTCACTGAGGTAATAAAAATTATTGTCGTCCAACGCCTTCGGCGATTGGTCTTTGCTAAGGGTATTTGTAACGCGAGTCAATAAAAACTTGGTGCTGTCCAGATCGTAGATAAACAAATTATAATTGTTAGTAAGCGACTCAAACTGGGGCTTGGTATTAGCCCGCAACGTATCGGTTGTTCGGTTGGAGGTAAACACGATCCGGTTAGAATTGGGTATGAAGCTCGGGTCCAGATCATCGTACAAATCATTGGTGAGCCGTCTTACACGGTCGCGCTTGGAGCTTAGTAAAAACAGATCGCTTCGTCCTTCAAAATCCGCGCTGAGTATGATCAATCGCCCGTTAGCTGAAAAATCAAAGCTGCGGATATTGCTGAAGCGCTCCAGTTCACGCGGGATTTTGGTTTTGGTGTTGAAATCGTATAACCAGAAGATATATTCACCATTCTTAACACCAATTACACCTAAGGTATTTGCGTCAGACCAGGCAATCAAAGGCAACCGGTAATCCACTCGTTGCTTGATTACTTTGCTGCCTCCGGATAAAATGGTTTTTTCCTTTCCACTTTCCAGAGATCGAACTTTAATGCTAAAGCGGCCCCGGTCGTTTTCTGCATAAGCGATATTACGTCCATCGGGACTTACCTTTACAGTGGTAAATTCCGTTGTGCGGTTATGTTGATGAGTGAATGAAGCACTGTCGCCCAGCGTGGTATAAGAATTCGCCACCTGCGCGCCCATATCGGTATAAAACTTTTGCCATTCGGCTAGCAGTTGCTTGAAATTAATGCCAAGAGTTATTAAGATGCTTTTTTCTTCGTTGCGTGTAACCCGCGTATAATTCAGGATATTAGCAACGCTACTTTTGCCATATTTCTCTGCTATGAAATTCCAGATAGATTGACCTACAAGCCCAGCATCTTTACCGCCTAATTTCGTTGCCCTTCGTGCCTTTCGGGTCCCCATCAGCTGGCGGATATAATCATCCATCTCGATACTCCATCCTTTGGCCACATAAAGAGAGGCGCCATCCACGAACCAGTCCGGCAAGTTCATAAGAATAGAACTTTGGAACATATCCTTTAGGTTGCCGCCAAACATCATTTCGTTTATCATGAGGTCTGAAATCTGAAAAAGGAGCTCTTCTTTAAACTCCTGGGCTGTCCCCAGATGTGCAACTTCTACATACGGTTTTATAAATTCCGTTTCACCACCGACGTTAAACACATTGTGATTTAATCCGACATTACTTTGACGAAGGTCGCTGAGCGAATTGTAGATAAAAACTTTCGTTTTGAAATAAGGTGGATACCCAATTAAATCGGTGATTCGGTCGAATTCCCCTTCCAGGAACTCAAGTGCTTCTTGAGCGCCAGCTCTGCGGGCGTCATAATAATAGACATCAAAATTTTCGCCGCTTAAATACAGCCAGTCAAACTGACGGTATTGAATGCGGTTCTTCCCGAAGACTTCCCGAGACTGCTGAGCAAAAAGGGTGGAACTGCTTATCCCTAAAATGAGGATCGATATTAATATTCTACTTCGCAAATTCATATTCGTGTTGAGGGAGACCAATATAATAATTTATAACGTTTTAAATCCACGTCTTTGTTTAAGGGGAGATGATTTTCAATCATATCGATCAAAATCTCTGAAAAATAAGGTGCAAGGCTAACTCCCTTAGGCCCCATCCCATTTAAAATATACAGATTTTCCTGCTCAGGATGCCTGCCAAGGATAGGTCTTCGATCTTGGGTACACGGCCTGAGTCCCCACTCCTGGTCCATAATAACGAATGGAAAACTTACTAATTCATCCATTTTTGAGGTCAATTCTTCCCGTGCTTTATCCGTTGTATCGTGTGAAAGATCCACAAGCGAGTATGTTGCTCCAACACGCCACTCACCCTTTTGGTTTGCAGGTACCGCGTATACGCCTCGGTTAAGGATAATTTTTTCTTCGTAGTTTGACTGAATTCGAAGAGTTTCTCCTTTCATGGGTATAATAGGCACCCAGCTAAACCATTTATTTGTTTCTATTCCCTGACAAAAAATAATGTGGGCCGCTTCATAGTCTTTATACAACACATTTTTAGCGCCCAGTGTTAACTTATCCTCATCAAAGAGCTCTTCGAGGAAAATGCCCTGCTGCTCTATCCAAATACGAACTGACTCGATATATTGGATTGTATCTAGATACCCGCACTGCTTTAAGGTTAGTCCCCCAAAAGTATCTTTGATGGAAGGAAAAGCGGGCTGGGTGCTAATTTTTTCAATGTAGTGTTCATAAATAGGATCGGCACTTTTGGCCATCCATTCATTTTGTTCTTCAATAGAAAGAAAAGGTCTGTAAAGAGGCAAAGAATAAAAAAATTTTTGTTTAGTTAACGCTTCTGCCTCCTGATAAAAGGTGTGGAGGTATGGAAATATTTTATCCGCCATCCAGGTTTTTACCATATGACGTCCTGTTATAGGATTAAATAAGCCCACCGCTATGCGTGAGGAGGAGTTGGCTAGCGATCGATCTATCACAAGGACTTTTTTATTCCGCTTGATCAACTGCAGCGCCACCGCAGACCCAACCAGCCCTTGTCCCACGATTATGTAATCAACGTGATTCGTCATTTTATTTAAGGAAGCAACATATGAAATAGTTTTGAGTTTAAAGTTTGGAGTACGTATCTATAAGCTTTCAGTGGGTAAGTTTTTAGTTTGTAGTTTTGAACGGCGAAGTTAAATTGAAAAACGCGACCTCATGGACATCCAATCTTTTGTTTTCAATCCTTTTCAGGAGAATACATACGTTATTTCGGATGATACCATGGAGTGTGTTATTGTAGATCCGGGTTGCTATGATGATGCGGAAAAAAAAGAGCTAACAGATTATATATCCAGTAACAAGTTAAAAGTTAAGATGCTTCTAAATACGCATTGTCACATTGACCATGTTCTGGGCAATGCATTTGTGAAGGAGAAGTATAATACCAAGCTTCACATTCACCGGAAGGAGGAATTTGTTCTGTACGCCCAGCAAGTTATCGCGCCGCATTATGGCATTCATAACTACCAGGAAGCAAAGCCGGATGCCTATCTGAGCGAGGGTGACCATGTTGTATTTGGTGATCAGGAATTTACCGTGCTATTTGTACCAGGTCATGCACCCGGACATATTGCATTTTACAATCAGAAGGAGAAAGTAGTTCTTGGAGGCGATGTATTATTTCTGAATAGTATTGGGCGTACCGATTTGCCTGGTGGAGATTTTAAAACATTGATCGACAGCATTCATCAAAAACTCTTTACTTTACCCGATGAAGTCACTGTATACCCGGGACATGGACCAGAAACAACGATTGGTGTGGAGAAACTAACGAATCCCTATTGCGCAATTACTTCACATTAATCCATGGTTAAGCACATTCCTAATTTTCTTACCTGCTGTAACTTGGTTTGCGGTTGTATCGGGATTATTTTCATGATAGAAGGCAGTGATGTTCCAACGGCGTATTTTATATGGGCGGCGTGCCTTTTTGATTTCTTTGACGGATTTGCAGCGCGTTGGCTAGGAATTTCGTCTCCTATTGGCAAAGAACTGGATTCCCTTGCAGATATGGTCAGTTTTGGTGTGTTGCCTTCCTTATTGATATACACCCTGCTGTCATTTGAGTCCCCTTTTTCTTACATACCTTATGTTGCTTTGCTGATGGCTGTTTGTTCGGCATTGAGGTTGGCTATTTTTAATTTGGATGAAACCCAATCTGATTCCTTTAAAGGGTTGCCTACGCCTGCGAATGCCCTCTTCATCACGGCCATCCCTTTTTTGGATTCTCCCGTTTTTGATTTCGTGCATAGCCCCCTGGTGCTCGCGGGGATCTGCGTCATTTTCTCTCTTTTTCTGGTCTCTCGCTTTGAACTTTTTGCATTAAAATTCAAAAATTTCGCCTGGGCAGAGAATAAAATCAGGTTTACTTTTTTGGTGCTGGCTGTATTACTGTTGGCAGTCTTACAAATGACTGCGCTACCCCTTATTATACTTTTATACATCGCGCTTTCGTTTGGAGTCCGTGTGTTTTCAAAATAAGGAGCTATTTTTCGAAGGCTAAATTTTTAGTTTGCTTAATAAGATCACGATACAATTTTTTTTATCGTTGCTGGGCATTGTCCAGCTGGTAACAGCGTATGGTCAATCATCGGTACTCAATTCCGGTAGCTGGTACAAGATCGCCGTAGAGACCCGCGGGGTATATAAGATTACGGTTGACCAATTTAGAAAAATGGGTTTTGATTCGAAGGTTGATCCACGGAAAATCAAGTTGTTTGGTAATGAAGGGGGGATGCTACCACAGGCAAATAGTGCCGACAGACCGAATGATCTGGTGGAGAACTCTATTTTTATTTCCGGGGAAAACGACGGATCCTTTGATAAGGAAGATTTCATTTTATTTTTTGCAGAAGGGCCGGACCGGGTGCATTATAATGTTCAGCGGGAAATCTTTGAATACCAAAGCAATTTATACAGCGAATGGAATTTTTATTTTCTCACTATTGGTGAGCAAGCAGGAAAACGTATTGCGATTAGGCCTTCGCTTGAAGGGAGTTTTCCCACGGTAAATCAGTTTGATGATTTCATCTACCATGAAATTGATGAATATAATGCACTCAGTTCCGGGAGGGAATGGTTTGGTGAGCGATTTGATTTTACTTCTGAACAAACATTTGCAGTTGAAGCAGCTGAAATCATAGAAAATTCTTCGATAAAAATAGTGTCTGATGTAATGGGCCAATCGTTCAACACTTCAGCGTTCAAAATCTCGTTGAATAATGTAGCGGTAAGCGAACAAAGTATCCCCATCATTTCAAACACACAGTATGGCGTCAAAGGTGCTCATCGAAGAGATACCATTAGTGTTAATGCCAATGCGGTAAATGCGGGGGGCAGATCTACGCAGGAACTGACCTACCAGTTTGTTAAGGCAAGCTCAGGTACTTCCCGGGGATTTCTTGATTTTTTCCTTGTCAACGTAAAGCGAAAGCTCGCACTGTCCAACCGTCAGACGATATTTCAATCGCCGGAAAGTCTAAGTCAGCCTATTTCTCAATACCAGGTATTAAACGTTTCAGATCGTTGTGTAATTTGGAATATAACGCAACAGAATGAAGTGTATCAGCAGGAGTACACGTTACAGCAGGGCACCGCTCTATTTTCCAGCGAGAGCACAACGCTCCAGGAATACGTGGTATTCGATACCGAAATTCCGGCACCTGAATTAATTGGAAAGATTGAAAATCAGAATTTGCATGGATTGCCGACTACTAATTTAATAATTGTTACATCCCCAGATTTCCTTTCAGAAGCGCAGCGGTTAGCGACACACCGCGAAGAGCACAACCAATGGACTACTACCGTTGTGACACCCGACCAAATTTTTCTCGAATTTTCTTCTGGCCGTCAGGATGTGACGGCAATTCGTGATTTTATAAAACATCTTTATGATAAAAATCCTGGCGTGCTAAAAGCGGTTTTGTTAATGGGCAAAGGATCTTACGATTATAAAGATCACATTCAATCAAATACAAATTTTGTCCCGACCTACGAATCCAGAAATTCTCTTGCTCCCCTCGCCACCTATTCTTCTGACGACTTTTATGCATTTCTGGAAGATGCAGAGGGGAACTGGGGGGAAAGCCCGGCACAGAACCACACCCTCGATATTGGGATTGGACGCTTGCCTGTTAAAAGCGTAGCCGAAGCTAAAAGTGTTGTTGATAAAATTGTGTATTACGACACAAACAAAAAAGCGTTGGGTCGTTGGAGAAAAGACATTGTTTTTGTCGGAGATGATGGAAGCAATTCAGATAACTTTACCAGCAGCCATCAATCACAAGCCAATTCCATTGCCGAAAATGTTGAACTTACAAATCCAGAATTTGACACTAAAAAAATCTTTCTTGGAGAATATGTGAAAACGGTAAGGCCTAACGGTGAGACTATCCCAGAGGCAACAACGGATATACTCGATCGGTTTGACCGTGGAGCACTCATCATCAATTTCACCGGTCATGGAAATGAAATTCAATGGGCCGATGAAAAGATATTTTCAGACAAAGACATCGAAGAGCTTGACAATAAGCTTTATCCATTTTTAATCACTGCGACGTGTGAGTTTGGGCGACAGGATGACCCTACCGTTGTATCAAGTGCAGAGCTCAGTGTTCTTCGTCCCAACGCTGGGGCAATCGGGCTTGTCACGACAGCACGCCCGGTGAACGCGGGAACGAACTTCGTATTGAACCAGGAATTTTATAAGGCGTTGTTTCAAAAGGATGGTGCGGGACATCCATCCCTCGGGGAAACATTCAGGAACACAAAAAACAACAGCATGAGTGGGGTGGCAAATCGTAATTTTTCGTTGCTGGCCGATCCGTCCATGACGTTGGTTATGCCGGATGAATCCATTGTTGTAAACTCTATTAATACCGCCGCGGGTTCTGATACTTTGAAAGCGTTGTCCACTGTGATCATAAAGGGAGAAATTTTAGACGGAACAGGCGCACGCATCGACGACTTTAACGGTATCCTTGAGATTACCCTGTTTGATAAAGAATCACATTTTGTGACCATTGGCAAAAATAACCCCGCATTCCAGTTTAATGAATGGCACAATACCTTATATCGTGGTAAGGCTTCCGTGAAAGATGGTGCTTTCGAATTTCAATTCGTGTTGACGAAAAACGTAGGGTACGAAATAGGTGAGGGAAAACTGAGTTTGTACGCTTCAGACAGTAAAAAATTGCGTGATGCGAGCGGTGCTATCTCTTCGTTTAAAATTGGTGGGACTGAAATCAATGCTATAGCGGATAATACTTCTCCCCT
>CAZAHL010000340.1:0-7878 GCA_964484845.1 uncultured Chryseolinea sp.
ATTCGCTTCAATGACACTTTAAAATATACAACTCCGAATGGACGCACCGTATATGGAGGAGGTGGGATCATGCCAGATTACTTTGTTCCATTGGATACTACCTTAACAAGTCATTATTTAAATGAGCTGTATACATCAACTTCCATTCATGAGTATACTTTTGTGTACGGAGAAGCTCACAAAGAAGAATTGTTGAAGTTAGGGTTTGATAATTTTCTTAAAAAGTTCGTGGTTTCAGACGAGATGCTAACCGAATTAGTTAAAGCAGGTGAGCGCAACAAAGTAAAACCTGACAATAAAGAATTAAAGAAGAAGAAAAAATTATTTCAAGTCCACCTGAAAGCGCAGATCGCTAGAAAGCTTTGGAATAATGAAGGATTCTTTCCGGTGATGAATGAAACCAATGAAATTTTCTTGCAAGCCTTAAAATTATTTGACCGTATTCCTGCTGAACTTGACCGGACGAAGATGTAAGTAATAAGTTTGAAGTTACGGGTTTAAAGTTTAAAGTTAGGCAGTCAGATCGTTCGTCACGGTTTCCCGTTGTGCTAGGGCTAATTTAAATCCTCGCTCAGGATCCAACGTTCAATGATTTTCGGATACCATGCGTATTCTAACTGATGCACCTTGTGCGCTATTTGTTCTGGAGTATCCGACGCTAACACTTCACATTTACCTTGATAAAGTATTACGCCTTCATCAAATTTATCATTCACCAGATGAATGGTAATACCTGTCTCTGTTTCATTTGATTGTCGTACTAATTCATGTATTTTCATTCCATACATCCCTTTGCCTCCAAACTTTGGCAATAGGGCTGGATGAATGTTTATAATCTTTTCGGGATAGGCTTTTAAAAGTGAAGCAGGAACTAGCCATAAAAAGCCAGCGAGAACGACATGAGTAACTTCATATTCCTTTAACCATCCAAGGACCTTTGATGATGTAAATTCTTCCCTATTAAAAACGGTAAAAGGAACTTTTAATTTTTTGGCTCGTTCCAAAACTAAAGCGTGCGGATTATTACTCAATATCAATACCACTCTTATAAGTGGATGCTCTTGAAAGTAAATGGCTATTTTTTCAGCATTGCTTCCACTGCCTGAGGCAAAAATGGCAACCCGGAATTTTTGATTCATGAAGTTTCCTAATACAGCCTTAACGACAAAAAGGTTTGCAAAGAAAGCAAAGAAAATTCTAACTCACATAAAGGCCATGCTTAAAATGCCGAGCATCATAATTACTTTACAATAAATACTGAGCCGCGTAAAATCTTTTTTCATATCAGCGCGGATGAGCTTGAAGAGCAACCAAAGCAAGGGGACGAATAAAAAAATCAAATGGTATTTAAAAGGCAATGCGGTGTATAGTTGATTTAAGAATACAACTACGCCAGCAAAGACAACCAAAATAATATAAAGTAAAAATTTCGTTCTTCGGATACCCCAAATAATAGGCAATGTTTTACATCCAAAAGAATCATCTCCTTTTAGGTCCTCCATGTCCTTAATGATCTCACGAACCAATGTCATAAAGAAAGCAAAGAGGGCATAAATAAGAATTAGCGGGTTATCTGTATTGTAAAATATTTCAACAACAAATATTGAAAGCCCTGTAAGAATAGCTACCATTAAATTGCCAATAAAAGGAAGTCGCTTCAGGTTGTTGGAATAGAGCCAAAGTAAAAAAACGGAAAGAACATTTATTGCACCAATTCTCCAAGACAAATAAAGCCCCATCACTATTCCCAATAATGAAAGTACAACATGGAAAAGAATCGCATACCTCCGGGTAATTTTTTTGCCAATGATTACCCGTTCGGGTTTATTTATATAATCTATTTTAACATCATAATAATCATTAATGATGTAACCACCGGCAGCTATTGCAATGGTAGAGGCCGAGAGAAGAAAAAGGGGCAAATCATTTAAGGTATGCATACCCACTAAAAATCCGGCGGTAAAATATTGTGCAAGTCCAATGATGACCAGATTTCCAAACCGGGTGAGTTTGAGCAACGACTCAATAAAAGTTCTATTGGTAAAAATATCGGCCTTCATATTGTAAAAATAAGACAGATGTTTTTACGAAGTGTTAATTCCGGGTTTTAAGTTATCGTCCCATTAGATGCTAACGGTGCAACATTTTAATTTGCCAGTTTTTTTTTAACTAACAAGGATGTGATGACGAGAGATAACGATCCAAAAACAATAAAGCCCAAAGTTTGCCAGCCGTGAAAAATAAAAGTAAAAGCCACCGCGTCGGCCAAGGGAATTTGATAAAGAAAGACTAACGCCTGAGGTACAAGCACATGATACGATCCTGTTCCCCCTGGCAGGGGAACAGCCATAGCAATTGCACCAATAGCGAAAAGGCTTAATACCGCATTAAATCCTAAATCACTCGTTGAGGGAAATGCTTTCAATACTGCATACGATGAGGTAAAATAAATAAACCAAATTAAAAGCGAGTAAAAAGTAAACAGGCCTTTGTTTTGCAGTTTAAAAATGGACAGTAAGCCGTGCTTAAAACCATTCCAAATTTTCAGTAAAAAAAGTTTGAGCTTTACATTTCTCTTTATGATCAAATAACCAATCAGAAAAAGAATCATTCCGCCAATGAGCGAAACAAAAATGGTGGTTAGTTTTGAGTAACCTGAAAAGTTGATTGGCAACGTATCCACGAAGGCAAAGAGCTTTTGTGATTCCAGCGCAAAAGAAATTAGCAGAAGCAACAACAAACATAATACATCAACAATTCGCTCTAAGACCACCGTCCCGAAGGAAATCTCCACAGGCGTTTTTTCCAGTTTAAACAAATTGAAACAACGCGAAACTTCTCCGCCGCGGGGAATAATTAAATTCACTAAATAACCCACCATGAGGGAAAAAAAACTGTTGCTTAATTTGACCTTACATCCAACAGGTATCAACAACATCCTCCAGCGCTCTGCCCGTATTACGTGACTGAGGGTAGCCAGAAAAGCTACTGTGAACAGCCATCCTTTATGCGCGGTTTCCCACGTTTTCTTAAGGTAATCCCACTTGTTTTCACCTTCAGCAACCTTTAAGCCTCTCAACGAAAACCAGATCAGTAAAACTGTAATTCCCAGGATGAAAATGTATTGTAAGAAACTCTTAAGTCTGGGATGCACGCTCAGTCAGGATTTTAGAATAAATCGTTTAAGGCAACTTATTATCTGGCGTAGGGAAAACTATAGTAGGCTTAAACGTTTTTGCCTTTTCGAATTTCATGGAGGCGTAAGACACTATAATCACAATATCACCCACCTGTGCTTTTCTAGCTGCAGGTCCATTGAGGCAAATTACACCAGAACCACGTGGCCCTTTAATGATATAAGTTTCTAAACGCTCTCCGTTACTAACGTTTACAATAGTAACTTTTTCTCCCGCGATAAAATTGGCAGCGTCCATTAGATCTTCATCGATGGTTACGCTTCCGACATAATGCAATTCAGCCTGTGTAACTTTAGCCCGATGAATCTTTGATTTTAAGACTTCTATTCTCATATCGTTAACTAATCCAAAAACATATTGTCTATCAACCGTATATCGCCTACATATCCTGCGATGCACATAATTGGGTCGTCTGCACCCTTAACGATTTCTAAAACATTTAAGTTTTTACGCTCCGCAACTTCGAAATACTCGAGGGTAACGCCTTCTGTATCTTCCACCATTTGTTTCACAAGATTTTTTGCAATAGAAATCTCATTCCCTGACTTTAAAACCTCCCTAGCCTGCTGCAAGGCATGATAAAATACGGTAGCCAGTTGGCGTTCCTTTCCGTTTAGCCGCTGGTTCCTGGAAGACATCGCCAAACCATCCGATTCGCGCAAAGTAGGAACGAAATGCAAGGTTAAGCCGAATTTAAGCTCGTTTACGATCCGGTTGATAATAGCAAATTGCTGCCAATCTTTTTGCCCGAAATACGCATTATGAGGCTGAACGATATTAAACAGTTTTGACACGACTAAAGCTACCCCACTGAAATGACCGGGCCTAAATTTACCTTCCATTACCCTGTCCAGGTGACCAAATTCGAATTTAAGATGAGACTTTTCACTATACATTTCTTCCGTGTCAGGGCAAAACACCACGTCACATTCCGCCTTTCGCAATAATTCCAAGTCGTTGTCCAGATTTCGCGGGTATTTTTGCAGGTCGGCAAGGTTATTAAACTGGGCTGGATTTACATAAATCGTACAGACAGTCAGCGAGTTCTCTCTTTTAGACGAACTTATTAGAGCTAAATGTCCGTTATGAAGAGCGCCCATCGTTGGCACGAGTCCAACAGCTTGATCTGACCTTCTTAAACCTTTTAAAAAGGCTTTTAATGGGGCTATCTTATTGAAAATCTCCATTTTAGGCCATGAGCAAAAGGTCGCAAAGATATAGGGAAAACTGAAAACAACTTGATCAGGGGCTTAAAATTTTGTATTTTTGTGGCTCGTTTTCCATTCTACTTAAAAAATCAATATTATGTCAAAACTTCGAGTTCTTTATGTAGCCAGTGAAATTAACCCTTTTCTACAAACCTCTGAAGTAGCGGACTTTGTGCGCAAACTTCCTCAAGCAATGCAAGAGAGAGGTATGGAAATAAGGATATTGGTGCCCCGTTTTGGCATCATCAATGAAAGAAAGAACAGGTTACATGAAGTGGTAAGGCTATCAGGGATAAACATTGCAGTAGGTGATGAAGAAAAGCCGTTGATTATTAAAGTTGCGTCGATTCCAAATGCAAAGCTTCAGGTATACTTTATCGACAATGAAGATTACTTCCATCGTAAATCAGTTTTTCATGACAAAGAGAACAACTTTTATGAAGACAATGATGAGCGTGCAATTTTCTTCTGCAAGGGTGTCATAGAGACGGTGCGGAAATTAGGATGGGCTCCCGATGTTGTTCATTGTAACGATTGGATCACTAGCTTCATCCCCTTGTATTTAAAAACGACTTACAAAAACGATCCTTTATTTAAAAATGCAAAAACAGTTTTCACGATCTATAATAATTCCTTCTCGCACAAGTTTAAAGGAGATATCATGGATAAGGTTAAAATGATAGACATTGAAGATAACATGCTGGGGAACTTAAAGTCGGCTGACTTTGAGGGTTTTATCAAGCTTGGTATGGAGTTTTCTGATGCTGTTATTGTCGCGGGTGAAAACAAAAAATTAGAAGGCTTATTTAAGAAGATCAAAGAAAAGAAAGTCGGAACCTTTGATAATGACGAAAATTCAACTGAATCGTATTATAATCTCTATAATGAACTTATGGGCTAAGCGCGTAGGGCAACTGGTTGTATTAGCAGTTGCCCTATTTTTTTTCTCTTGTCAAGATGAAGCCAGTCTTCTGGGATATAAAAATCCAAACTCCAAATTCCAGGTCAGATACATTGAAATACCAATTGAAAGCAGCGTTCTGCTTTTGGATTCCTTGCGAACGTCCAATTTTTATTTTGGTAACGAAACAAACCGATTGCTGATCGGTCAGTATGCCGACGATCAGTTTGGTTCTTTAACCTCGTCTGCGTATACACATTACTTTACGAACAGTGCGGCTGTATTACCTGCAAATCCCATTTACGATTCCGTCTCTGTTCGCCTCGTATTTGACTACTATACCTACGGTTCCGATCAGTCTTCTACCTCGCAGAATATTTCCGTTTATGAAATTGATCATGATATGTTATTAAGCAGGCGGAATTATTTCAACAACACTCAAATACAAACTAATCCAACTGCCATCGGCTCCAAATCATTTACAGTTGATCCTGTAAAATTTAAGGAGTACCTGAAAAACATAGAAGATTCCGACACACAGAACGACACTTTGGTTGAAGCCGTCGCATTAAATATTCCCCTTGAGCCCTCCTTTGGCCAACGGATTTTTGAAAATGCAGTCGCTTATTCTAATAGTCCCACGGTGGAGACTACTTTTATTACCTATAGTCTCTTTGCAAAAATTTTTAAGGGATTACATTTTAAATCGGACAATGGGGATAAAATCATGGGATTTAATCCGGCGGCTGCGAACTCATCGATTGCCATTCACTATCACACTGCCACCGATGATTCGCTTGTATTGACCCTTGGTTTTTTTAATGTGACTGGATTCAATCAAATAGCAACAGACCGTTCAGGAACGGCGCTGGCTGGATTAACTCAGTATTCTCAAGATTTTATTCCTGCAACTGACCTGCGCTATGTCCAATCGGGCACCGGTGTTTACACAAAACTTGACTTCGGCAATTTTTTCGAATTTGCTGATACCGTACCCAATGTGGTTATCAACTCTGCCGAACTCTCAGTCGAATCTGTAGAGCAGAGTATTTACGACCCTTCAACCAGTTTTGCTCTGCGAATACTGAACGATCAGAATTTTGTCGAAAAATGGGATTCGGTCAGTACGCAAGATAGGATTGATCTTCTCCTTTATAATCCCATTCAATACACGAGTTATACCGGCTCCATATCCATCGATAATGGAACTGTAGGCGATTATGATAGTGCATTTTATGCTTTAGGCGATCAAAGTCCTTTCCTGGGATATTCCAGTACAAACAAATCTTATAATGGAAACTATGCGTTGTTTTTTCAGCAACTAAGTGTGGTTGACCCAAATCGGAGAAGGTTCAAAAACGCCATTCTTTATCCAGCCTCTCCTAATAAGCCAGGCGGTTCAAAAACTGTCAACCGCACTGTATTCCCAAAGAGTGGGATCAAACTCAAAATCTATTATACCAAACCAACCACTCCGTTAAACTAACAATATGTGTGGCATTGTAGCTTATGTTGGTCACCGTCAGGCTCACGACGTTATTATAAAAGGATTAAAACGATTAGAGTATCGCGGCTATGACAGCGCTGGTATTGCACTGCTCAATGGAACCCTTTCCGTCTTTAAAAAAAAAGGCAAGGTTACTGATCTTGAAACCTTTCTTGAAGGTCAAAATTTATCCAGCACCATCGGCATGGGTCATACCCGTTGGGCAACGCATGGAGAACCCAACGATTGCAATGCTCACCCGCATTATTCATCCGATGGAAAACTTGCCATCATCCACAACGGGATCATTGAAAATTATAGCTCGCTCAAACTGGAACTTGTTCGAAAGGGACATAGTTTTCTCAGCGAGACAGATACAGAAGTTTTTATACATTTCGTAGAAGACATTAAGCGGAATGAGGATTGTTCTTTGGAGGAAGCTGTCAGGCTCGCGCTGACAAAGGTCGTAGGTGCTTACGCCATTGTCATCATGTCGATTGAATATCCGGACCTTTTAATCGCCGCACGAAAGGGCAGTCCCTTGGTCATCGGTGTTGGGAAAGATGAATTTTTTTTAGCCTCCGATGCAACTCCAATAATTGAATATACCAATGAGGTGGTGTACCTTAACGATCAGGAAATTGCGATTATAAAAGATGGGAAACTTAGTATTAAGAATACAGCGAACCTCCCGTTAACTCCCTACATCGAAACGATCGACCTCGAGCTTGAGGCAATCGAAAAAGGCGGGTTTGAACACTTCATGCTAAAAGAAATTTTTGAACAGCCTCGTTCCATTAGCGACTGTATGCGGGGACGGCTAAACTCGAAAAGCGGAAGGTTAGTGTTGGGAGGCTTGAGCGAGTATATCAACAAACTTGTAAAAGCGGATCGTATTCTCATTATTGCGTGCGGTACTTCGTGGCACGCAGGACTGGTGGCTGAATACTTTTTTGAGGAATTTTGTCGTATACCGGTCGAAGTTGAATACGCGTCGGAGTTCCGTTATAGAAACCCAGTAATTAGGGAAGGGGATGTGGTGATTGCAATTTCCCAATCGGGAGAGACTGCGGATACCTTAGCCGC
>CAZAHL010000341.1:0-7860 GCA_964484845.1 uncultured Chryseolinea sp.
TGGCCTTCCGAATCGCTGAGCAAATCTATAAGCAGTACTTTCAGTAGCGGGGGTGGGGTATGCTGGCTGACATGGCGAATAACTACGGAATCTCTGACGAGGTTGAGGCGCGTATCCGTGCGCGCGATAAGCGGTGCGTGTTCTGCCACAGGGTCATGGTGCAGCCGCCCTTCTCGGGTCCACCCCGTATGGATTGGGCGACAATTGAACACCTCGATAACGGGGGTTCGGACACCGACGAGAACAATCTGGCTATCTGCTGCTGGGAGTGCAACTCGAGTAAGGGCGTCACGCCGCTTTCGGGATGGCTTGATACTGCATACTGCCGGGAGCGCGGAATTACCCCAGATACCGTCGCCGAGCCGGTGAAGGTATTCCTGAAAAGAACTTCATTGCCACCTTTTGAGATACTTCATGCCGATACGGTACAATCTGCCTTAATATTACTTAAGAGTCATAATTTCAAACTGATTTTAGTTGACCTGTTTCTTCCGGACAGCGAAGGTATCAGCACGTTTGAAATGATCTACCCGTTTTCAGCCAATGCGCCCGTAATCGTATTGACCGGACTGGTGGATGAAAAGATAACATCTGACGCGTTAAAAAAAGGTGCTCAGGATTATCTTGTCAAGGGCGAGTATGATAAGAAGCTGTTGGAAAAAACCATTCGCTACGCTATCGAACGGAAGCAAAACCAGGAACTGCTTAAGCAGTCAGAGGAAGAATATAAGCTTCTGTTTGAGAGCAATCCTATTCCGATGTGGGCTTACGATGTTCAAACTTTAAGAATTGTTACAGTCAACGCTGCGGCTATACTGTATTATGGATACTCGCGGGAAGAATTTTCCAGTCTTACCATTAACGATATTATGCCGAGCGAGGGGATTTTGGAATTGCAACAAAATCCCGGTTTGCGTAAAACCGGTGCTCGAAAGCACAAACGAAAAGACAATTCAATTATTTATGTTGAGATAGTTTCTCACAACATTGTTCTGGGAGGCATTAAATTACGTTTAGTGGCAGCCTATGACGTTACAGAACGCACTAAGGTTGAAGATCATTTGCGTTTGCTGGAATCCGTGATCACAAATGCCAACGACGCTGTATTGATAACCGCTGCCGATCCCCTCGAAATGCCCGGGCCAAAAATTGTTTATGTAAATGATGCTTTTACTGTGATGACAGGATATACCAAGAGTGAGGTTATAGGAAGAACACCCCGTATGCTTCAAGGACCCAAAACTGACAAGCGCGAAGTGCAACGCCTCCGAGAAGCCCTAAGAAAAGGAGAAAGCAGTGAAGTTGAAATTATAAACTACAAGAAAAGCGGCGAAGAATTCTGGGCGGATTTTACGATCGTGCCAGTTGCTGGCAAGGACGGAACGTTAACACATTGGGTATCGATTCAACGGGACGTTACCGCCCGCAGACGCCAGGAAGAGATGACGCGTGAAAAGCTGGAGAGACAGGTGAAGGAACGCACCAGGGAATTAAATGAAGCCCTCAGCAAAGAAAAGGAACTGGTTGACCTTAAAAGTAAATTTATCGCAATCGCATCACATGAGTTTAGAACCCCCTTGGCAACAATAAACTTCGCTACAGGATTTGTAAAAGATTATTTGAATAAGCTGTCGCCAGCGGAAATTGAGAAAAAAATGGAGAGCATTGAAAAGCAAGTGCGGCACATGACGTTCCTACTGGATGATGTTCTCACATTGGGTAAGAGTGAGTCGGGTAAAACAAAAGTAGTTGCCCGCAGAATTGACATAAAGGACTTTTTTCAGAAAATTGTAGAGGAGGTATTGTATAGCACAAAGTCGACTCATAAAGTAAATTTTACTTTTGACAGCGAAATTTCCGAATTGGAGATTGATGAAAAGCTTCTGAGGAACATTTTCATAAATTTATTAAGCAATGCTATAAAATTCTCTCCGGAAGCATCAGAGGTAAGCCTCGTCATACATTCTGAACAGAACGAATTGCTGATATCCGTAACGGATTGTGGTGTTGGTATTCCATCAAACGAATATGATAAAATATTCGACCCTTTCCATAGAGGTTCTAATGCGGGCGCAATTCAGGGAACAGGTTTAGGACTGTCGATTGTGAAAAAAGCTGTGGAACTTTTAGAAGGATCCATGGATTTTAAAAGTGAAGTAGGCAAGGGATCTGAATTTACAATAGGATTTAAAATTCAGAAATGATGAGAGTTTTACTTGTAGAGGACACTCCTTCATTAGCTGCTGAGATTGTAGATATTCTACGAATGGAGGATTTTGATGTTTCGGTCGCCAAGAATGGCGTCGACGCTTTAGGACAACTGAGAATCAGATTGTCTAACATCATTATATCTGATCTATTTATGCCTGCAATGGACGGATTTCAACTAATAACTGAAGTGAAAAAAGATAAAGATCTCAAACACATTCCAATTGTAATCCTTTCGGCGCGGACCACCCCGGATACAATCGAAAAGGTAAAGGAACTAGGTGCCGATCTTTTTATCGCAAAGCCTTGCGATAGTAAATATCTCGTTGGCTCTATTAGACAAATATTACAACGTAACAACAATAACAATGATTAAAATATTTCTGGTTGACGATCATACTTTGATGAGAGAGGGAATTGTTTCTATGCTTTCAGATTGCCCGGATATACAGGTGGTAGGATCGAGTGCAAATGGCGAGGAAGCAATTAATAAAGTGGAGGAATTGCAACCAGATGTTGTGCTCATGGATATTATGCTAAGGGGTATGACCGGGATTGAAGCAACCCGGTGGATCAAGGAGCAGGATAAAAATGTCAAGGTGATCTTGGTTTCTATGGAAGTAAAAAAAGAGTTTCTGCAAGCGGGTATACAATCTGGAATCAACGGATACCTTCCTAAAGATACCGATAAAGAAACAATGATTAAGGCAATTCGCACTGTGTACTCAGGTGAACGTTATTTTACAGATGCTATCACAAAATTAGTCTTTGAAGATTTTTATGTTCATGAAAAATTAAAGAATCCGGAGACAACGCGGCTGCCAAACGATCTGACAAAGCGTGAGTACGAAGTACTCGGATTGGTATCGATGGGAAAAGGCAACAAAGAAATTGCAGAAATGCTTTTCATCAGTGTCAAAACTGTAGAGACGCACAAAGGACATATTTTAGAAAAATTGGGGCTGCGAAATTCGGCTGAATTAATAAAGTATGCCATCAAGAATAATATTGTCCCTGCCTAAGGACTGATTTTTGAAATAGAACCGGCCTCCGCGTACAAAGAGGGGAGACACGATAATAAATGGAGTTAAACTGTTGAGACTAAGAGTAAAGATTCAAAACACATTTAACGATAGATGAACCCTTTAGGGCCATATCATATTTTATTGGTGGAGCACGATCCTGCAGGTGCATCCTTGGCTGAAAGCTTGATGACGGGCTGGGCACTTAACGTATCGGTTGCAAAGAATGGCAATGAAGCAATAGAGTTGACAAAAATTAATAGCTATGATTTGATCTTAATGGATGTTCAAATGTCGGGTTTGGATGGTTTCGAGACATCCCGCATCATCAAAAGACTGGGAGACCAATTTCAAGGGATACCTATAATTGCCCACGCCGATGTGCCTTCAGCATTGGGTGAAAAACAAGCACATGAACAGGGACTAAGCGATTTCATACAAAAGCCATTCAACCAGACTCACCTCTACGATATGTTACAAAAGCATCTGGATAAAGATCAACCAAACAACCTACGGGCTAAGCTTGACAAATGTACCGACGGCGATGTGGAGTTTAGACGTGAGCTTGCGCAACTATTAGCAAATAATATATCCGAATTATTGGCCAATATCGAAAAAGCCTTAAAGCTAAATGATCCCGTAATCTTTGTTCGAGCTGTACACAAAACAAAAACTACCCTCAGCATTTTAGCGGATGGCGAATTGTCGGAAACGCTTAATGCGATTCAATCAAAAATGGGTGTCGATAAATCCCCGGTCGACCTTGAACTTGATGTTTACAAACTCAATTTCAGGTGTAAGAAGACAATATCCATTCTCACTGCCTTATCGGTCCAGGAATAGAAATTATTCAATCCTCTTTTTTTAAAATAGTATTTTCTATATGAATCGTCGTTATCGCCTAGGGGTATTCCCCGACCTTAAAAATTGGTTCAGGCAGGGTTAATGATTTCACCTTTTGATTGAATGATTGTTGTTTTAGAAAAAGCAGTTTTTAACCTGAATTAGCATGCAAATCCCCTAAAAGTGCTGATTTTAATCAATTCAGGGATTCTACCGATTTATAGCACTGATAAAACCACAACCTTAGTGTCATAATTAAACACCAAGGTCATGAATTCGAAATCTCTACTGAACTCTAATAAAACCAAAGGACTTTTAGTTCTTATATTATTTATCGTTGTTCAAATAAGTTCTGTTCATGCCCAAGGCTTACGCAACTCAAATTACCGGTATGTCGGTTTTGAGGCCAATTTTGGTGTAAAATCGTCAAAACTCTCCAGTGATTTGTCAGCTATAAACAATATGAACCTGGTAGAGGAAGGTGGTAGCATCGGATTGGTAATGGGAAATCAGGTGGTGAAAGGAAGAATGCAAGTGGCAGGATTTTACTATTCAAATTCGAGCGTGAAACACACGGTGAATATGGTAGAGTCTTCTTTAGCTCTGAACGTCTATCCTTTGAAGTTTATAAACAAATCAAGACAAGCAATCAACCCCTACGTTTCTGGTGGCGTGAATTACAGCACCATGAAATTCTTTGGTTTTTATAATGAAACAGAAGCAACTAGAAAGATAAATTACAGCAGTTCTTCAGCCCCATTTTTAGGAAAGGTTTCTTCTACACAGGGTACAGTTGGCGCTGGTATTGAATGGAGATTGCCTCAAATGCATGACTTCGTGCATTTGTTTGCAGAAGCCCGTTACTCTTGGTCGGTTTCTCAGGATGCAGATGAATTATTCAAGGCTACAACGGTATCAAATTCAACTTCTGTAAATATCGGTGTAAGTTTTGGGATTCTTCGCTAGTAATTAACACAGAAACAGATGAGACACGCGGCAGGAGGAGATAGCATAAGTCAAATTGATAATTTACTGGATCGATTTATTTACAGTTGTTCGCACGAATTGAGATCACCTATTGCTTTTATGCAAGGATTGCTTGAAGTAATGAAGTATCACCCTCTTCATTCAGAAACGATAAAGTGTTTGGACCTAATGTCGGTATGTGCTGAGCGAATGAATAAGGTGATGCATTCGCTGGAAGAATACATGATCAATTCAAAAAAAGAAATTCAGTTAGAACGGGTTCGGGGCGAAGCGGTGATCAATGGAGTATTGGATCAATTTCAACCTTCGTTGGACGAACAACAAATTAAGGTTAAGACAGTCATTCATCAATCTTCGCCATGGGTGACCGATGTAAAACGGGTTAATCTGGTATTACATAGCATGGTTTCGAACGCCATTTCCTTTCAGGACCCGGAGAAAAACGAAAAAAAAATTGTGATCCGATTAAATGTCGCTAAAAGCAAATCGTTGCTGGAGGTTTCAGACAACGGTATAGGTATTCCACGTACAAGGCAAACTAAAATTTTTGACCTTTTTTATCGTGCGCATGAACATTCACAAGGTTCTGGGTTGGGTCTTTTTCTTGTAAAAAATATCATCGCTAAGATGGGCGCAAAAGTCGTTGTTAAATCCCTGGAAAAAATAGGTACTTCTTTTAAAATAACCACCCCTAATTATCACCTGAAATGAATCGGCTCATAGTGACTTTAATTTTGTTGGGAACAGGATCATTCGTCAAATCCCAGAACCTTCATATTTCGGTCGGTATAGAAAAGCCTGTAACGCGTTGTTTGTATGGAGGGGCATTGACCTATGAAACAAAAGGGAAGTGGGGACTTGGTGGATTTTATCAAACAAGCATTTCATCAAATCCTCAGGAAAGTATGAGCTTAAAAGACGCCTTTTACGGGCTTATATTTCAGGTTCCGCTCGCCAAATCTGAAAAGATAAATTTCTTTGCTACAGCAAGATTAGGGCTAGTCAATGAAAACTTCTTTGTGGCAGTTCCAGGATTGGAGACCAGTATTAAAACCTGGAGGAAATTGAATACGGTATTCAACATGGGTTATCGATCCGGGTATCCGTCAATAGGTATTAAATTATCACACCCTATTCTATAAGTTAGGCGGGCTTCAAGCGGCATCCACTAGGGGTACTCCCTTACATTTTTCATAGCGCATTTTTTCCTTTTTCACTCATTCCGATGAACAGCTTTTTCTGCTACCAAACAGGCGTCAAATGCTTGAAATATCAGTAATACCCGCACTTTCCTGATTTTTACCAATTCAGGGTTTTCACCGATTTATTAGGCCGAAAAAAAGCGAACCTTAGCATTATGAATCAAATGCAAAAAGGTACAATTTCATTGGCGCGACTCAGAAATATATTCGTGATGATAGCAGCCTGCACGCTTTTTATGAGTTGTGAAGAAGAGGCTGATCTTTCAAGGGATTTCATTATCCGCGAGGGTGACCATTATGCGAGTCCCCGAATTGTGCAAAGCTTGCAATCGAACACGCTTTCTTTTTCTGCTAAGTTTAATGAAACAGCTACGTATCTTTTTGAAGATGCTGGCTTGCAGGATTCTAAAAATAAACTCCTTGGATTTTCCGATTGTAACTCGCTGCATCATGACAATAGCGCGCGCTTTGCATGGCAGTGGTACAAAGATCAATTAGAGATTTATGCCTACTGTTACGTGAATGGAGAGAGAGCTGAGAAATTCATCGGCGTAGTTAAACTTCACGAAATCAATCGTTACCAGTTGAAGGTAACAGATGAGAATTACGTGTTTCAGCTAAACAACCAGGAACCCATTAGCATCACGCGTGGCAATGTTTGCGACAAAGGAATTTACTACATGCTATGGCCTTACTTTGGTGGTACCATACCAGCACCACATGATGTGCATATTTCGCTTAAGATAGATTAGAGTGTTGAGGTGTTGAAGTTCTAAGTGTTGAAGTGTAAAGTCTTATAACATTCACAAGAACTCCATCACCCTCGGTTACTTAAAAAAAACATCGTCGTTACTTAGGAATCAGCGACTACGCTCAAAACTTTCAAGTTCCGAAAACTTCAACACCTCGAACCTCAACACTTAAACACTTCTCCGGTGCATTCGCGTATTCCACAAGGCTTCCTTCCGAATGGCATCGTGGATGCTGGCGTTTACTTCATATCCTACCAGTAACACCACCGTAATGAGTTGAATCCAAACCATCAGTGCGAGCAGCACCCCAATTGAGCCATACACTTTATTATAGGTACCGAAGTTGGTGACATAAAAAGAAAATCCATAGGACACAGCAAGGCTAAGTAATGTTGCTATGAGCGATCCCACGGAAAAAAATCTCCAGTTATAATGTATGGCCGGTCCGAAGTAGTAAATAAAGGAAATCGCTAAAAAGAAGGTAATAAAAATCGTAACGAATCGTAACACGAAAAGTAACACTACCGTGAAATCGCTCATATTGATCCATTCAAATTGAGGTAGGTTAGCCATAATGGCCTCGAGTACAAACTGTCCGACAATCAATAAAAGGATAGCCAGGAATAGCACAAAGGTCATGTTTATGGTCAGCCCGGTGGCAATCAGCCGCGTTTTTATTCCACCTCTGTTTTCAATGGTGCGGTAGCATGAGTTGAAAGCGCGCATAAGCGCCATCATACCGTTTGTAGAAAGATAGATCGAGAAAACAAATCCCAATGAAAGCAATCCCCCACGCTGGTTGCTTACAATATCCAGAACGGTAGAGGACACAACCTCGAACATACT
>CAZAHL010000342.1:0-7844 GCA_964484845.1 uncultured Chryseolinea sp.
AGCATCTTCTCCGAATAATCCTTGCAAGAAAACAGAGGGTCCAGACCATGTGCCCCATCCGTCACCAAACCCGGTAAGTTTCTGCACCGCAAGATCAGCCTGCACAGCATTTTGGGTACCCCAACTTGCTCCCCCCTGCCAATGCCACGAAATCAAATTCTCAGGATTGCGATTTCCTTTAGTAGTATTGATGTTAAACAAATTTGAATATTCGGGTTCTAATGAAACAGCATTTACCACTTTTCCAGCATACTCAACAGCTTTATCAAGATCATCCTGATTACGAGAGCCGGTGTTGCCTTCGGGGCTGTAGCCTGACCGTGTGAGGTATACTTTGGCGAGCAAACCATAAGCGCTGAACTTATTAATTCTTCCCGGATCGTTTGCTTCAGGAAGTAGCTCAGTTGCTTTGGTAAGCATGCGTACAATATACTCGTATACGTCTTCTGTTCTGCTGCGGTAAATTGTGTTAGCCTGACCTGTTGTGATCAGGTCTGCGTTACTTTCAACAATGGGCACTGCCCCCCATCCGCGGACCAGGTAAAAATAAGCCATGGACTTCCATACCAATGCTTCACCAAGACCGGTATTCCGGGCAGCTTCAGAAACGCCAGTTCCGGATTTTGTATTAATATTTTCTACCACACTATTAGAATATGCGACAGCCATCCAGAGGGAAGCATAAGCTTCAGTTACACCCGTCGATGCCTGATTCACGCTAAAAGTATAAAATGCATCGTCAGCACCTTTGTGGTAGTTACCAGCCATTACATCACCAATGTTTAACCAAGAGCGCTGGTAATCAAACCAAACACCACCGTACAATGGATTAACTGCGAGACGAATTTGCTCGTCTGTTTTATACCACTCGTCAACTACATAACTGTCTTGCGGAGGACGATCTAAAAATTCCTCGGAGCAACTTAAAGCCATGATGCTTAATAAAGCAATGAGGCTATGAATCTTAAAATATCTTTTCATAATACTGTTTTCTCTTTTATTATGACTTAAAAACTAGCTGTTAAACCCATTGTGAATACACGCGGAGAAGGATAGCGACCATTATCCAATCCATAAATCCGGGAATCCCAGGTATCCTGACCCACTTCCGGATCGTAGCCGGTGTACTTGGTAAAAGTGAATGCATTTTGTACCCTTGCGTAAACCCGCAGGCTACTAAACTTTATCTTCTGAGTTACAGAAGAAGCAAAATTATACCCGAGTGTAATATTCCGAACCCGGACATAAGAACCATCCTCGAGGAATCTGTCTGATACACGATTGTTTTGGTTTGGATCCTGATAGGATGCACGTGGTATGTCGGTAGCGTTTAGCAATTGTACATTATCAATATCATTGAACCATTCATCAACTGCTTCCGTCACTGGTTGAAGTCGGGCACGGTCGGTAACTTCTCTTAGCTGGTTATTCCAGGCGCTGCGCATATCTGCAATACCACCACCCTCTCCTGGCTTATTGAAATTGTATACTTTATTTCCGTACGTACCTACCAGAAATATTTCCAGATCAAATCCCTTGTAACGGAATGTGTTGTTAAAGCCAAATGTAAATT
Source organism: uncultured Chryseolinea sp. (assembly GCA_964484845.1). Lineage (GTDB taxonomy): Bacteria > Bacteroidota > Bacteroidia > Cytophagales > Cyclobacteriaceae > Chryseolinea. Next base: position 1,574 of record CAZAHL010000342.1, read on the forward strand.
TTGGCTGAGGTGAACCCAGGTATGTTCTATCACGAACATCGATTGTGTCATTAGCATCGATATCAGCGAACTTCAAGTCACCCGGCCAAACTGTGCCGTTGCGATCGAAAACAGGATTACCATCACCATCTACTTCGGAAGGATCCCATTGCACAGGGCTGTCTAGGATGTCTTGTTTGTCTTTGAACATACCGACTACTTTATATCCGAAGAATTCGCCGATAGGCATACCATTGACAGTTCTGGAAATCAAAATATTTCCTGAACCACCGGTAAAGCCGTCGAGTGAAGCATCTTTAATTCCAAGATCAATCAGCTTATTTCTGTTGACGGTAATGTTGAAGTTAGTTTGCCATTGAAAGGCCCCAGTTGTATTCTCCGTAGTGACCGAGACTTCAATACCTTTGTTCTCTATCTCTCCTGCATTTGACCAAGGAGCTTTTAATGTGATGGCCCCATTTCCTAGACTTCCCATGTAGGCTGGCAATGGATATGGAATCAATAAATTACTAATTCGCTTCTGATAAAGATCAACTGTAAGTTTGATGCGGCTGCTTAGAAAACCTGCATCAAGTCCAATGTCGAATTGCTCAGCTGTTTCCCATGTTAAATTGGGATTTGCATGATTGGATACTCTGAAGCCTAATCCCAGATTAGTAGGCATGGTTGACAAACTTGCGCCATAACTATAGCCTGGAATGTTAGAGTTACCGGTTTTTCCCCAACCCGCCCGAACATTCAAATCATTCATGAAAGTTTCAATACCACTCATGAATGATTCAGAAGAAACTTTCCATTTTAATGCAGCGGAAGGGAAATATCCCCATCGGTTTCCTTCAGCAAAATTAGATGAACCATCGGCGCGATAGGTGAACGTTGCATAATACCTTTCATTGAAGTTGTAATTCAGACGACCGAAGTAAGAACTCAATGCACCGCTGCCAAAACCATCGCCTGCAGTACGATCCTCAAGCAATCCAAGATTTATCGAATGTATATCATTGGTTGGCAAACCTGTTGACCCAGATGATATATTGTCATTTCCCCATTCAGATGATTCCTGTCCCAACATGAAAGTTGTATTATGATCACCGCCAAATGTCTTGGTATAGGTCAGGTAATTTTTGAACTGCCAAAAATAGTTGGTGTTCTTCTGTTTGTTAATGCTGTTTGTATTATTAACAGCTCCTCCTCCATAGTTGTACGTTGGATTCCAGCTTGAAACAGCAGCCAGATCAAAATTTCCTCCAAACTCTGTTCTAAACTTTAATGCAGGCAAGATTTTAATTTCTGCATATAGGTTACCCAAAATTTGTACACGCTTTAGGTAGTTTTCCTTATCCAATGCTTGTGCTATCGGACTTACAATAGAACCTTCATCGGTAGCTTCCGCATTTGCACCACCGGCATATGTTCCATCAAAATTCCTCACTGGAACATCAGGTCTTGCGCGCAATGCAGTGTTAATAATACCTCCGCGATCAAACTGACCTAACCGTTCATCTGTTGTGCTTAATTGTAAGCTGTTTCCAACCTTTAGCCATTCGTTTAAATCCGAGTCCAGGTTCAAACGCAGGGAGTATCGTTTGAAGTCAGACCCAATAGCTACACCTTGCTGATCAAAATAATTTCCCATTAAGGCATAACGGATCTTGTCTGTTCCGCCTGATAGTGTAAGTTGATGACTTTGCATTGGGGCAGATCTGAAAACAGCATCTTGCCAATCGGTTCCTTCGCCTAAGAGTGAAGGATCAGCAAACTGTGGTGATGGCGTTGCGCCAGCTGTTTCAGCAGCCCAATCATTACGAAATTCTGCATATTCCCGCAGGTTCATCATATCCAGGGTCTTGTAAATCTCCTGAACGCCGTAATAACCATCGTACGTAATGCTGGATTGGCCTGATTTACCACGCTTTGTACTTATCAAGACAACACCATTCGATCCACGGTTTCCATAGATCGCTGTAGCGGATGCATCCTTCAATACTTCAATTGACTCAATATCATTTGGGTTAAGGGTGGACAATGGACTAAAGGTAGTTTTACCGCCTCCACCAACAGCACCTAAACCATAATCATATACTGTTCCGTTGTTTCCTGATAAAGGTACACCATCCACTACATACAAGGGCTCAACACCACTGGAGATTGAGGACGTACCGCGCACACGAATAGAAACACTGGCCCCAGGCTGACCAGACATTTGAACAGCCGATACACCAGCAACGCGACCGATAAGCGCTTGATCAACTCCCGAGGAAATAGTCTTAATCAATTCCTCGCCCTTAATAGAACCGATGGCTCCGGTAAGATCACTTTTCTTTACCTCTCCATATCCTATTACTACAACTTCATTCAGTGTAGACACATCTTCCTCGAGCGTGAACCTAAACTTCGTTTGGGAACCCACTTTAGTTTCCTGGGACTTAAAACCAATAAAGGATATTACCAGTACGTCCTCAGAATTCGCCTCAAGCGAGAAGTTACCATTCGCATCAGTACTTGTTCCGACCGTGGTCCCTTTCTTGATAACATTCACACCAGGCATAACCTGGTTCTTTACGTCTGTAATTTTTCCTGTTACAACCTGTTGCGCAAAAGCAGGCAAGGTTGCAAACAGAAGCAAAATTACAGAAGCGTAAAGCAAGCTTCTGTAGATTTTTTTCATCATAGTTTATTTGGTTTAGCGTTTAATAATTTGGTTTAGTTAGTATCATTCCATTTTTATGGTTGAGATTTCTCCTCGTATTGATCAATGCCATAGACCGCTTTAGGCATGATGAAAGGTCGAATAGTGTAGTAGATTGGAACCATGTGCTGACTTGTCGCAACCGAATGAATTTTAAATTGATCGAAATCGGTTGCATAAAGGTAGGCCGAGGGGCCCCTTCCCGAGGGTATGGAATTGTTCAGATTTGGAGGTTGACACGTTAATTGGGGGTATTCAAATGTTTCCAAACACGGCTGCGTTTGTTAAAGAAGCGTTGGTATTGGATTCCCCGTCAGGGGGCCTTGATGATAAAAAACGGTTAGAATGATATTCTCAACGGCTTAATTTTCTTTAGGACTAAGACTGGTCGATTAAGAAATCCATCGAATTATAACCGGTTTTCAGGCCAAAGTGATCTTAAGGACTTTCTTCCGAAACGTTGGCAAAGTAGGTGATTGGCTAGCATAGCCTTCAAGGCATTATCCGTGCATTATTTGGTGATCGGACAGCTGTATTCAAAACTTTAGGAGGCTCCTATGGAGCCTGAACGTGTATTTTGATTTGTCTATAAACAGGGTGCTCCTCTGGAGCAAATTCTAGTAGCTTGACGGCTATGCGCTGAAGAGGCGAGAATAGTTTTTCCGCCTTCGTAATAGACGGGAAAGGCCCTTACGCGACAATTTGAATTGCAACAAACAATACTTCTAATGATGAGATTCTTACTTGATAAACTATTGAATGATCAGCAATGCGATGGAAGCCGCAAGGATAATATAAATGAAAATTTCAAGCGCCAGGAGAATTCTACTAGCTTTTTTTAATCTGTCTTGAGGCATTACATTCGGTTAAAAAAAAGGGAAATCAAAAGTAACGTTGACTAGATATTTCAACGGCTATCAAATCGTTATAATCTGGGGGTGAAATGTTAGCAAGGTTAAGTTAATCGTGAAATGTTAAAGGTTAATTGTGGAAATGCCCCTTCATAATCGATGATTTCCGGTAACAAACCGTCGTCGTCATACTTAACTTAGTACTACAGAATAAAAAATTTAAGAACGTTTTGCTGAAGCGTAGGCCGAAGGAAGGATGTGATACTCTTCCTTGAAATACTTAGTGAAGTACTTCGGATTATTGAATCCAACTTTATACGCCACTTCCGAAACGGTAAGCTGACTTTTTTCCAACAACTGGGCTGCCTGTTGCAATCGTATCGTACGAATAAACTCCAGAGGTGATTTTCCGGTAAGCGAAATCAGCTTCTTATACAAATGCACTCGACTCATTCCCAATTGATGGCTCAGGTCCTCCACGGAAAAATCAGCATCAGAAATATTCTCTTCTACACACTTAATTGCATTTTGAATAAGCTTCTCGTCCAGTGAAGTAATCGTAAGGCTACTGGCTTTCACATCAATCTGTCTCCGGAAATCTTTTTGGAATAACTCGCGCCGGAGGATAAGGTTTTTTATGCGAGACTGAAGGATCTCAAAGTTGAATGGCTTGGTGATGTAATCATCCGCACCACTTTCAAATCCTTCCAGTTTTTGTTCTTCGGCCGTGCGGGCGGTTAATAAAATCACGGGACTGTGCGATACCCGGGGATCGTTTTTTATTTTCCGGCACAATTCAATTCCATTCATTTCTGGCATCATCACATCGCTTACAATCAAGTCAGGAAGTTCGGCCAATGCTTTACTCCATCCTTCATTTCCGTTGTTTGCCTCAACAATTCTGTAATTACTTTTCAAGTTATCTTTAAGATAAAATCGAAAGTCCTCATTATCCTCAACCAATAATAAGGTTGGCAACGCGATTGTCTTTCCATTATCTTTTATTGTTGTAGGATCCAATGCTAACTCTGCCTGAGCTTCGGGCAAGTCGATAGCTTCGTCATGGCGGTTAACTGCTCTTACCGGCAATGTCACAGTGAAACAACTGCCCTGCCCTAGTTCACTCGTCACTGTCACCGTGCCCTCGTGCGCCTTAACGAATTCAGCTGTAATAGACAACCCAATGCCGCTGCCCTGATTAACCATACTTCGTGGAAGGTCACTCTGAAAAAAACGTTCAAAAATTTTATCATGTTTATCCGCTGCAATGCCAATCCCGGTATCGACAACTTTTATAGTGAGTTGCTGCTCTTCTGGTAAACCAATGACTGAAACTTCCGTAATTACGCGGCCATGCTCTGGCGTAAACTTAAATGCATTTGACAACAGGTTAAGGAGTATCTTCTCTAATTTATCAGGGTCGAAAATCATTTCCAGCGAAGTGATACTTGTTTCAAAATCAAGTCGTATGTCTTTTTTTTCTGAAAGATCAGAGAATGAAAGAACGGTTTCCCGGATAAACTGAATCACGTCACCTTCAGAAGGATTGAATTTAATTTCCTGCACTTCCAGCTTTCTGAAATCCAACAACTGGTTTACAAGGTTGAGGAGCCTTCGCGCATTTCGGTGAATAAGCTGAAACTGTTTCAACTGATCAGGCTCCCTTGTATGCTTCAGAATTTTTTCCAGCGGTGTCAGTATGAGCGTAAGTGGAGTTCTGAATTCATGACTCACGTTGGTGAAGAATTTTATCTTCATCATATCTAACTCGTGCCTATGCTGCGCTTCGTGCCTTTCGCGTTCTAAGGCAAACTTCATTCGCTCCCGGTATTGAATAAGTTTACGGGTGGTTAAAAGGGTAGTCAGAATAATTACCACATACACCACGAACGCTGCCTTGGTTTTCCAAAACGGAGGTAACACGACAATTTTAAAATTTGTTGCTTCATCGTTCCAAACACCATCGTTATTAGAACCCTTGACCTGAAAAACATACTCGCCCGGATCAAGGTTGGTAAACGTAACTTGTCTGGCCTGATTATTTGTAAAGAGCCAATCTTTATTAAACCCTTCCAGTTTATATTTATACTGGCTCTTCTTCGGATGAAAGAAACTCAATGCGGCAAACTCAATTGAAAAAACATTGTCACTATGATTCAATGTAATTTCGTTTGTTGCTGACGTCGATTTCTCAAGGAGGACCTTTCCATTTACTTTTTCCCCAATACTTATCTCTTTGTTGAAGACTTGAAACCCGGTTAATACCACGATTGGTTTTCGCTCATTTGGAATTATATCTTCTGGACGAAATAAGTTTAATCCTCCTCCCCCTCCGAACACCAATTCTCCGGAACTGGTCTTAAAGCCTGCATCATCATTGAATTGATTTCCCTGCAAACCGTCGAACTCATCATAGTTTTTGAATTGGAAGGATGTTACGTCACCCTGCTCACCGCGCACCATGATTAAATTTGATAAGCCTTTTGGTGTGCTTACCCACAAGTTATGCCGGTTGTCTTTAAGTATTGACAAAATAGTACTGTGCGGTAACCCATCCGCCTGACGAAAAACTCTGAACGTTTTTGTTTTTTTGTTGAACTGGTTTAAACCTTCTTTCGTACCTATCCAAATATTTCCTAATCCGTCGTCCAGGATTTTATGAACATCGTTGTTTGCCAGGCTATTCGGATTTGCCGGATCATTGAGATATTGGATAAACCTGCCAGTCTGA
>CAZAHL010000343.1:0-7819 GCA_964484845.1 uncultured Chryseolinea sp.
GCATCTCACGGAGTAAGTTAGAAGCCGCGGAATGACAGGCTCGATGGAAGAGGGTAGGTCTTGCTGAGTTATAGAAGGAGAATGCCGAAATGAATACCTAGAAATCGCAGAGGGAGAAACTAATAACGAATCTCTGCGCTTTCTCATCGTAATTTTTCTTGGCTATTTTCCCTGCGGCAAAATTTTTTCACGATTCAAAAATCACGTTAAAAGCTTAACTAAATGACATTACCCTAACGGGACGATAGATCTCTTCGTTATTGCCTTTGAGATAGCTCTGTTTAAAAGTAAAAGTTCCATTGATTTTAAAGCCTCATACTTCAAGTTAAATGAAACTTGAAGTAGGACTAATTAATAATCAACAAAGCTTTGAAGCGATGATTACAAAATCTATTTGTTTTCAACAGTTGCCTTTTTTCTAATTTTCATATTGATGACTTCAACACCCAGTGCGAAGGCCATCGAGAAATAAATGTATCCTTTTGGAACATGTACATGCAATCCTTCAATGACCAGTATAACGCCAATTAAAAGTAAAAATGAAATTGCTAAAACTTTCATTGCTGGATGATCATTGATAAAGCTGCTGATCTTCTTCGAAAAGATTAACATAACTCCTAAGGAAATTACGATAGCGATAATAATTATGGTTAAATTCTCAACCAGGCCGACCGCCGTTAAAATTGAGTCCAGGGAGAAGACGACGTCAAGAAGTATAATTTGAAAAATGGCCGATTTGAAGGTAAGCATTTTAACGGTTTTTTCCCCTTCATGCGTTCCTTCCAGTTTTGCATGCATTTCCGAAGTGCTTTTTGCCAATAAAAACAATCCACCGGCAATTAATATAAGATCACGATAACTTAATGAAAAGGTTTCAATGGTAAAGATCGTCGCACGCAGCCCGATAATCCAGCTCACACCAAACAACAAAAGTATGCGAACTAGTAGGGCAAGAGTTATTCCTAGTGTTCGGGCTTTACCCTGCTGCTGCAAAGGTAAACGGCCACTCACGATGGATATGAACACGATGTTATCGATTCCTAAAACGATCTCTAAAAATGTAAGTGTTAACAAACTTACCAGTGCTTCTCCAGAAAAAATTTCCATAGTTAATTGTTGCTCTTTTCTTCTGCTTTTTTCTGTTTTCTAAAATAGCCGCGCAACAAAAAATTATGTTTTAACGCCTCCATATTTTGATCGAGTTTTACGGAAGCAGATTGGGCATTATTTAAGGTTAATCTCAGCTTATTGGCAAAGGCGCTATCAGCCACCAAGACACCAATCGCATTATTTTTATCGTTGAATTTTGCCACTACTTCTCTCAAATCTTCGGACATCACTTTCGCATTTGCGCCCACTTGTGCTACATTCTCAAGGGCTTTGGTAAAGTTTACAGCATACGAAGAATCCTTGATCAGTTTTGTTACCAACCCATCACCGTTATTTATTTCTAACACTAATTTTTTAAGATCCATGGTTGCATCGTTTGTGTTTTGACTCGCCATACGCAAGGAATTTATCGTTTCACGAAGATCACGCGATAATTCTCCTTCATTGAGCAATTCGCCTACTACGCCTTGGCCTTTGTTTATTTTTGCTGTAATTAATTTCAGGTCGTCGGTTAAGGACCGGGTATTTGAGCCAACATCCTTAGCAATATTAATAAGCTCTTGTGTATCCGTTGGTGAAAGTGAATTAATGGTATCATTGTCATGTATCGCCTCGGATGCGTTACCGGGGCGAATCACGACAATTTTGCTACCGACCAATCCGTCAGATCCTATAAATGCGGTGGCATTCCTCTTAATAAATTCGTTTTGTTTGTTTTTCAAAGACAGGTTTACAACAACTTGCCCTTCAGAAATAATTGTAACGTTTTTAACCGTTCCAATCTTCACACCGGATAACCAGACATTGTCACCTTCGGTAAGGCCCTCAACATTTTTGAAAACAGCAGACACCGTAAATGTTTTATTGAATACATTTCTTTCGCTTCCAATATAAAAAACTGCTGCGAGAAACAATGCGATACCTGCGAATACGAATAACCCTAACTTCATATTCTGTCTAAATTCCGTGGATTCCATGATTGTAAATTAATAATTGAAAAATTCTTTTAATTCGGGATCACTACTCTGTTTTAATTCATCAAACGTTCCTTCCAGCTTATTGTATCCTCCGAATAAGGCAATGATACGGTCAGAAGTATGACGGGCACAACTGATATCATGCGTAATAATGATCGAAGCTGTGTGGTACTTATCCCTGACTTCCAAAATCAAGTCGTTGATCTCTCCCGACGTAACAGGATCTAACCCGGCGGTAGGTTCGTCATAAAGCATGATCTTTGGCTTCAAAATTAACGTTCGGGCTATACCCACACGCTTTTTCATACCCCCCGACAGTTCAGCCGGCGATTTATCAACAGCTTTCTCAAGCCCAACGTCGGTTAAGGCCTCGATGACCAAAGAATCAAGCTCTCCGCGATCATAAATACCCAGGTTTCTTTTCAGAGGGAATTCGAGGTTTTCTCTCACCGTCATAGAGTCGTATAAAGCACTGCCTTGAAAAGAAAAACCTACTTGCTTGCGCAATTCGTTGAGCTCATTTCCTTTCAGGGAAGGAACATCATAGCCCAGTACATTTATTTCTCCTGCGTCAGCCTTGAGCAGGCCAACCATACACTTAATCAAAACTGATTTACCTGTGCCTGATCTCCCGAGAATGACAAGATTTTCGCGCTCGTATAAATCCAGATTGAAATCCGTCAGGACTTTAAGATCTCCAAAACTTTTTTTAAGATGACGAACCTCAACGACTTTTTCGTGGGAAAGCGTGTCTGTTTCAGCTTGCATCGTGCTCTTGGTTTCCATCATCTGAAAAGGTTTATCACTTGTAAGGTTATCAGGTCCAAAACAAAAATGGAAATCATAGAAACGACCACAGCGATGTTTGCTGCCTTACCAACCCCGGTTGTTCCTTTGCCCGAATGATATCCCGCATAACTTCCGACTATCCCGATAGCAAAACCAAAGAAGGCTGACTTTATTAAAGAAGAAAATATGTCGAGATACGTAATGGATTCGGCTACCTCATTGAAAAACAATAGGAAGCTTGAATTATTGATTGAGTTAACCATGATAAAGGATCCAAGCAACGCTATCACATCCGTAAATATCACTAAAATAGGTACCATAAGCGTTGTAGCTACTACACGAGAAACTACCAAGTACGAAAATGGTCTTGTGCCCGATACTTCCATCGCGTCTATTTGTTCTGAAACCTGCATGCTGCCTAACTCTGCACCAATATTGGAGCCTAACTTGCCAGCGCAGATCAACCCCGTAATGAGGGGCCCCAACGAACGGATGACCGCCTGAGAAACGAGGGATGGCAACCAAGACTCGGCCCCAAAAGAAGCAAGGGAAGGACGAGATTGTTTTGTAAAAACAATTCCAGCTATAAAAGCAGTAAATGAAATCAGGAAGAGCGACTTGTTTCCAACCGAAAAACATTGTCTTAAAATTTCTCTTCCTTCATACGGGGGAAATAATGCGTGCTTTAAAAATTTACCTATAAATCTGTAAATGTCTGCAATCTGGACCAGGAGATTTTTAAAGTTCATTCAGCCTTACGAATTTGCTTATGACATAGAAATAACGTGCCATCTTAAACAATGGAATCAGAAGCAAATACGGTTGGTTTAAAGGCGCCTAATGTTCTCCTATGGGGAGTATAATACACAGTTCGAACAGGAACAATGCTCTACAATTTTGTAGGAGCAGTTTTCTTTTTACGGGTGTGAAAGGTAGTCGCTTCATCAAGTGAATGAGAGCTATGCAAGTCATTTTCTTTTTCGGCAAGGTCTGCCAGTTTAACATAGAATTTTTTTAACACCATAAGCTCTTCCTCGGTCAGATCCTCAATATCAATCAACCGGTTGCTGGCTCGTTCCTGACAGGCTATCAACTCATTGAGTTTTAACTGCAACGCAAGAGTATCTTTATTCTGAGATTGCTGGATAATGAATACCATCAGAAACGTGATGATTGTCGTGCTTGTATTAATTACAAGTTGCCAGGTATCGGAATAATCAAACAGAGGTCCGCACAAGGCCCAGACAATAATCAACGCAAAAGCGATAATAGACGCCGCGGGACGTCCAGCTGCATGGGTGACGACCGTTGAGATTCGATTAAATAAATTTGCCTTATTGTGAGGAGTTTTACTTTTGGAGACCTGTTGTAAATTTTTTGCGCCGGAATTTTTACCATTCGCTTTCATATTGAAATAATTAAAGGAAGAATTATTCGCAATATTCATGGTTCCCTTGCGGAACAACAATGAGTCGCTAAAATTTCTTTAGAATTTTCATCAGAACTTTTTCCTCCTGAGTTAAATCGCTGTTGTCATCATTCTTTTCGATGGCATCCAATTCATTGAGATACTTCTGCAAATTATCTTCCTCGTACAACCTGATAATTTCCGGATGAACATAGTATTTCTTACAGACCGTTCGCGTATTGCCGAGTTTTGAACTCACTTCGTCTAACGCGGAGACGATATTTTTTTTGACTTGACTTTGTGTTTTTGCCTTGCCCAACGCTTTAAATGAGCTGAGTATCGAAAGAGTGCCAGCCCAGGTCCTGAAATCTTTAGCTGAAAAGTCTTTTCCTGTAGCTTCCTTAATATAGTTATTGATCATGCCGGAATCGATCACACAGCGTTCACCATTCTCATCGAAGTACTGGAATAATTCTTTTCCAGGAATGTCCTTGCATGCCTGAACGATTCTTGCCAGCCGTTTATTTTTTAAGGTTACTGAATGATAAACTCCCTTCTTTCCCTTAAATGCAAATTTTAGCGTTGCTCCATTTATATTCACATGGCCATCTTTAAGGGTTGTTAAACCATAAGAGCCATATAGTTTTTCATATTCACTATTTCCAATCCTTATAAAGGTTCGTTCCATCAAACTAACAACCGTCGACAACACTTTCACTTTGGATAGATTGGTACGGCTGATATCTTTTTCAATTCGCTTTCGTAGCTGCGGAAGCACTTTACCGAACTCATAAAGTCTATGAAACTTAGTTTGATTCCGGACTGTATTCCAATTCGGATGATACTTGTATTGCTTGCGGTTCTTTAGGTCATATCCTGTAACTTGAATATGGCCATTTAGATTTGGACAGATCCAAACATTTGTCCAGGCGGGCGGGATGACAAGCTTTTTAATTCTCGTTAAAGCCTCTTCATCTTCTATAGGAACGCTGTTCAGAGTGTATATAAATGCTGTTCCTTGTTTTACTCTTTGTATTCCAGGACTACTATCGGAAACGTACTCAAGACTTGCCAAGGCAGCCGTGCGCTTATAATTCCGATGCATTTTAACGGACTCAGTTCGGGTTATATGCACAGCCAGGACGGGGATGATTTTAAACTTAATACTTAATATTAAGATTATTATTGAATGAAAGCAATAGGCATAGGGCTGTAGTCGCTAAGGTGCAAATGGAAGAAATTACCGAAATCCAATCATTATTGAGGTAACTGTAACATAACCTGTTAAATGTTACGGGGGGAAACTCGGGCCGTGGACGAACTGTATGGAAGGTATCCTTTACAATTCTGATAGATGAGCGCATATCGATGGCCTTATTTTTTTGTTTTTTGAATATCCTCTACTTCACGTATGAAATTTGAAACTTTCACATCAGAATAAGGTCCATAAGCATCTATTAAAATACCTTTTAGTCCATCGTTTGTTTCAATCCAATAAAGAATGGCGTTATCTTGCGGGTCAGAATAACCTTCAAACCGATGGAAGTTGGGAATACTTACTTCGTTTGGTGAGTAATATTTACTTTCAACCTCATCCGTGAGTCCTTTGGAGGAGATCTTAAAATTTTCACTATAACCTTGTACCAACGCTTTGTTTATCTTCTCCGATAATGTGGGCATTTTTTCGGTGGAATCGAACTTATCTCTTTCACTTGCTCTATCTATTTCGGTGTCCTTTGCTTTCATACATTGATATTTATACTTCTAACTATTTAAAACCCTGCCAAATCCAAAATCTCACGTTTATTGTTGAAAATACTATTCTAATTGTGGAATGGGTACCCCAACGGAAACCAATTGACGCAATTATCTACATGATTGTCATATAACCTGGTGATAAGAACGATAGTTGGCGTATTCCAGCACCATCCGAGTGGCGTGCCTGATCTCCTCACTCTGACTGCAGATACCCTGCGGGCGCAGAAATGCAATTTTACCGCAGAGGCGCAAAGACGCAAAGGTGTAGCGCAGGAGGTTTTTTAAATCCTGATAAATTCTGAACGCCCGCCCTTAGCGTCTTCGCCTCTGCAGTGAAACGTATTTCGTTAAGCACTGCTGCTGGTCGAAGATTGGATGAGGCCGCTGAAACATGCTGGAAGTTTTTGCGCAGGAGCGTGAGAGAGCAACTATTTTTTTAAACTAAAAACCAAAGCTGATCGAAGGAGGCCTATTGAAAATGGGACCAAAAAAAAGACTGCGAATCGCAGTCTTTTTTTTCCCAATATCATTACGAAATTAAACTTCCTCCTCGTTGACTTCACAAGCGAGTTGATTAATTTTTTCTGCAAGTTCAGTCAATTTAGCATCCGTATCAGCTTCTTCATTTTTAATTTCTTCGAGGATCTCAGCACATTGTGTCATACCTAAAACGGTAGCCATAGTACGCAACGTGCCATATGCGGAGATCTCATAATGTTCGGCTTTCTGAGCTGCACCTATCAAAGCAGCGTCGCGTGCGTGACCTTCCTCATGGTCTTCTATTTGTTCTTCACCTTCTTTGATCAATCCTTCCATTGCCTCACATTTTTTCGCAGTCGGCTTTTTGTCGAGCAACTCAAAACACTTTTCTATCTTCTGAATTTGCATTTCAGTTTCTTCCATATGGGTATCGAAAGCTTCCTTTAGTTCTTCATTGTAGGCGGCCTTTGATAATTTGCCCAACGCCTTTACAAGATGTTTTTCGGCCCAATAAATATCCTTCAGCATATCTTCAAAAATATCTTCAAGCGATTCCTTAGAATTTTTTCCGCTTTTCTTTGCCGTGGAATGCGATCCATTTGTCTTAGCCGGTTGTGTTTTAGTTTTCATATTTCTTTTTGTTTAAGTGTTGATAATTAGTTGATTCGATCTGATGCTATCACGAAAAAATGTACCAGTGCTGCAAACGTGGTTTTGTGGCGCAATCCAACAAAACGATGAGGTTTGAATTCTACAAATGAGAACCATTATACACATTGAATTATCTGGAAATTACGAAAGGATTCAGCCCGTTAAAAAGCTGTTTGAACAACGGAGAGGAAGCGTCCGCACGCCGTAATTTGTCATAGCCATTTAACCCAACATGCATGAGGATACTTGCCAGGAAATTTTTGAGCTAACCTTTGTTGACGGATATTTTCCCATGTTCACCGATATTCGGCTTCGTACCCGTGACAGACGCTGAAAGTATCTTCACGTATGTTAACACTTTACTGTCATCGTTTACCCAGTAGTCAACCTCCAAGGGATGAACCATAAGGAGTGCAAGTGATGGGTCTTTAAGGCCATTTGGAAACCATGGTTTTACGAAAGGATTAAACAATTCCTTCATTCGTTCGCGATCCACCAGTAACTGGGCAAAACCCAGGATACTAAGATAGGTGCTATCGCTCTCATTTATATAGGTGAGGTTTACAGTTGGGTTGCTCTGTATACTATCTGCTTTCCAAGAATCGCGGGAAGTAAAGAACCAAAGATTTCCATCATCATCAATATC
>CAZAHL010000344.1:0-7752 GCA_964484845.1 uncultured Chryseolinea sp.
GAAGCATTCGCTGCAACAATCACAGTATACTTCATTGCTCCGTTTTTCTCGAGGTCTGCAGCAACGCTGGCCACGGTAGATGCTTTTTGACCGATGGCAACATAAATACAAAAAACGGGCTGACCACGGTCATAAAATTCGCGTTGATTGATAATCGTATCCAATGCAACTGCGGTTTTTCCTGTCTGGCGATCGCCGATGATCAATTCGCGCTGACCCCGGCCGATGGGTATCATCGCATCGATAGACTTGATTCCAGTTTGCAACGGTTCGCTTACTGGCTGCCTGAAAATTACCCCTGGCGCTTTGCGCTCAAGCGGCATTTCAAATAATTCGCCCTGAATGGCACCTTTTCCATCGATCGGGAATCCAAGTGTATTTATTACTCGGCCGATCATTCCATCGCCAACTCTAACAGATGCGATATTTCCAGTTCTGCGAACGGTGTCACCTTCGTGAATACCTTTTGCTTCCCCCATCAGTACGGCACCCACATTATCTTCTTCAAGATTTAGCACCATTCCTTTCAATCCGTTCTCAAATTCCAGATACTCGCCAGCCTGCGCTTTTGTCAATCCATAGATACGGGCAACTCCATCGCCTACTGTAAGGACAGTTCCTACTTCCTCCAAATCTGCTTGAGTTTTCGCCCCTGCTAATTGCTCAATTAAAATCGCCGATACTTCTTCTGGTCTTATCTCTGCCATAACTGGTGAAATTATTTCGTATTAAGTTGTGTGTTGTTACTAAAGCTCAACTGAAGGATTTTCAGTTTGTGTTTTATGGAAGAATCTATTTGCTGACTGCCTGCGTTCAGAATAAAACCTCCGATGATTCCTGGATCTACAATTTCCTTTAATTCCACGCTTGGCTTTCCCAGCACCTTCTGCGCAAGTGCCTGAATTTCCCCGCGTAGGGAACTGTCCATCGCAACTGCAGTAACCACAGAAGCCTTACCAATACCCTGGTGTTCATTGTAAGCGAAATGAAATTCCTTCGCAATTAGCGGCAACAGTTTCTCCCGGTTTTTTTCTGTGATAATTCGAAAGAAGGACAAGGTTAAATCATTGAATCTTCCCCGAAACAACGCCTCCAAAACATTTTTCTTTTTAAAATGCTTAACGATCGGGCTTCGTAAAACAACTAAAAGTTCACGGTTTTCCTCCAGTACGCTGTCAAATTGCAGCATATCCTGATGTACCTGATCGAGCACACCCCTTTCCGCCGCCATACTGAGAAGCGACTTGACATAACGCGTAGCAGCTTTAATGTCCGCCATTCTTTAATTGAGTTTTAAATCCTTTATATAGTTTTGAGCAAGCTCCTTCTGAGACTTATCATCAGATAGATTCTTCTTCAATATTTTTTCTGCGATTTCCAGCGATAAATTTGCTACAAGCGATTTCACTTCTTTCAAAGCATTAAGCTTTTCGGAATTGATGGCCGCGCGGGCATCTTCAATCATACGGTCAGCAACTTTCTTTGCATTCACCTGAGCTTCTTCCTTCAAACGATTAGAAGCGTCGCGAGCATCTCGCAGCATTTTTTCCCGTTCTTCCCGAGCCTGTTTCAATAGTATTTCATTATCAGCTTTTAACCTTGACATTTCGAGTCGCGCCTTTTCGGCGGTATCCAAAGCGTCTTGAATCGATTTTTCGCGGTCCTTTAAAGAACTGATGATGGGTTTCCAAGCCAGCTTAGCTAGCAGAAAAAATAAGAGCAGGAAGACAATAAGTTGCCAAATTATAAGGCCTGTGCCAGGGGTAAGAAGTTCCATAGTTAATGACTCGTTGTAGTTTAAATAAAAAAGAAACCTGCCCGGCCCATTGCCTAGAGCAAGTTTCTAATTTTTTACGCTGGGCGTTGTGAAATCAGGAAGCAAATTACAAGGGCAAAGAGGGCAGCAACCTCAATAAGAGCAGCAATGATAAGCATCGCCCCCTGAATCTTACCTGAAGCTTCAGGTTGACGAGCCATACCTTCCATTGCTGAGCCACCAATTCGGCCGATACCGATTCCAGCGCCTATCGCAGCCAGACCAGCACCAATACCTGCGCCCATTACCGCATAGCTGATGTCTAATAAAATAGCAAATAGCATAATAATAAAATAGTTAAGTGAAACAAACCCTCAGATTTGGTCGGAGGGATATCTTTAAATTCATTAATGATGATCGTGATCTGCTATGGCCATACCGATATAAAGCGAAGAGAATAATACAAATACATAGGCTTGTATACCGGCAACCAATAATTCAATCAAACTAATAAATAATACCATAACTGTCGATCCTGCTCCCACCCAGATGCTCTTAAAAATAAAAGCGAGGCATATTAAGCTCAGTAGTACAATATGTCCGGCGGTAATCGCGACAAAAAGACGAATGGTTAAGGATATAGGCTTGGTGAAAATTCCAGCAATTTCAACAGGCAGAATAACCCATCGCAAATACAAGGGTACCCCCGGCGTCCAGAATATATGCGCCCAGTAAGCTTTATTTCCATTAACATTCGTAATGATAAAGGTCAATACTGCCAGCGTGAATGTAATCGCTATGTTTCCTGTCAGATTACCTGCCCCAGGCAACAATCCTAATAAATTTCCGAAAAGAATGAAAAAGAAAAGCGTGAGCATGTAAGGCAGAAACTTTTCATAATGGTGCCCGATATTGGGTTTTACAATCTCATCGCGAACAAAAACAATGATGGGCTCAAAAAAGGCTTGAATGCCTGTAGGCGCTTTGCCTTTGTTTTTTTCATAACCCTTAGCAACGGCTAAGAACACCAATAATAATAATGCGGCATTAATAAGCAGCATCGCCACGTTTTTGGTAATGGAAAGATCTAGCACCGACTTGTGCGAGTTTGCTAAATAAATATGATTGTGTTCTAATACATAACCATTATAAGGCACAATATTATGATGTTCATCATAGAATTGCCGCGAGGAAAATAAGTCAAAGCCTTTTTCTGCCGAATATGCAATGACGGGCAAGTAGATTGTTCCTCCATGGTCCCATAAATGCCATACATGGTCATCCTGAACATGGTGAACTATGAATTCGCTGGCATTGAACTCCTTCTCCTGACTGGGGGATTGATCATCCTGGGTTGAACAACCCATTACCAGGATCGCCACCAGGACTACGATAAGTCGGAAGAATTTTCTTTTAAGAAGACTTAAAAATTGGCTCATTCTGGGCTAATTTCAAGGTTTTTGAATACGAGCGCAAAGGTATTAATTATAGCTCCAGAAAAAAATGTTTTAAAAAAAATTTGCCCGGACACAGGCTAACTGTCCACCTTTTTCCGGAATAAAAAAAAGATTTCCAAAGCAGTAAATGTCAGGTAAAGAAGCATGAACCAAATCACGTTTTGGAAAGCTCCGATTTTATCCTCCAGAATCATTAAAAAATTGTATGCCCCATACGCCAGAAACTTAACGGCCATTGTAAGAAGGTAGAGCTGAATGAAAAACTCTGGCTTGTCGAACTTATAAAGGTATATGTATAAAATCGAAGTGCTGACCAGCAGAAAAATCAAGGTTTCAGAGAAGAAGGAAGGTAGCTCTTTAATCCACTGCTGATCTACAAAAAGCCACGTCACTGCTCCCAAGGTAACTCCTAAAGTCAGGAGGGACAGAAAAAACCGGGTCAAGGATTATCTTGGTTAACAGATCTATAAACCTTATACATCATTCCGCCAAATGCAGCAAAACCAAAAAATAACATGAAAGCTGGGAACCCGATATTAAGGTACTGATCAAGCTTGTATCCTGCCCATCCAAACAAGCCTATAGCGGCAAATAGTTGAAGGCCAAGGCTGCTATATTTTAAATAGCTATTGCTAATTGTTTTTAATTTCTTGCGGGGGGATGGCTCTTGTAAGCCCATTATTGTCGCCAATTTTAATGTCTTTTATTACGGCTCCCATTTTACAAGTTCCATTAAATACCGCCCCTGGCTCGACCACCATTTTACCTGTTACAATGTCACCATTGATGACAGCGGTGGCCTTTAGTACGAGCAACTCCGATATTTCAATTTTTCCTTTTACTTCACCTTCTATATCAGCGTTCTGAGCAAGAATATTACCCAATATCTGAGAAGAGCTCCCCAGTGCGATTTTTGATTTTGACTTTACGTTCCCTGTTATTTTACCTTCAATACGAATGTTACCGTGAGTTTCAAGGTTCCCTTCCAGGTAAGTACCTTTGCCGATTGTGTTGCTTGAGGTGCTAATCTCATCAGCTGCGCGTTTTTGTTCTTTCGAAGTTAGCATGACGTTATGTTTAAAAAGTGACAAATTCCTCAGGATTCACTGAATTACCATTGTACCAGAGCTCAAAATGAAGGTGAGGCCCATTGGTTAACTCTCCGCTGTTACCGACAATAGCCACAATTTCTCCTCCGTTAACAAAAGTACCAACTTTTTTTAAGAGTTGTGCATTGTGCTTATATGTCGAGATTAAATTGCCCCTATGTTGCACGACGATAACATACCCTGCATCTTGTGTCCACGCTGAAAATATCACCGTTCCATCGGCTATGCATTTAATAGGCTCATTGGCTTTTGCTACCACGTCGACCCCCAGGTGCCCCTTCCTCACATCGTATTGATCGGAAACAAATCCTGTAATAGGGGAATAGAAAAAGGATTCTTGTAATTCGTTATACTTTGAATTCGTTAGAGAAATCAGGGACAAATCGGATTTTTCAAAATCTTTTCTAAAAGCAGAATCAGTAGGCGTGGCTTTCAAAGTAGCGGGTTTGGACAAGGGCTGGTCCTCTCCTTGCAGAGTCTTCGCTGGGTCGTTGAAATTTGCAGTATCTCCACTCAAAACGCGCTGGAAGTTTGCAATGAATTGATCTTTACTTTCCACCTCTTGTCCTAACGAGTCTATTTTTTGAGCCAGTTCAAAAAGCTGTTGTGTCAAAACCATTTGTTCATGCTTCGGATCGAACCACTTCGCTAAAATTGTTTTAGACATGAAAAGACTTAGTACAAAAAGGCCTGTGAACAGAATCACTGAAAAAAGAATTACTTTCGAGTAGGTAAAACCCATGCTGGTCTTTTCAGCGAAATTTTCTTCATTTCGTATAATAAGTTGATACCGCGTGGTAAGCCAGTTTGATAATGTTTTTTTGGGTGTCAAATTATTCCGCTATTTGCACAAAATTAGATATTCCAGCTTACTTAAAATATGGAATGTAGGTTTTTTGCGTTAACTCATCACAAATCATTATAACCTTGAGAGGCTTCTTATATTACATATTCTTCGTTTTCTTTCTTTTCTTAACAGCCTGCTCGTCTGAAAAAAATACTTGGACAAGCAAAGCATATCACAACGCAACGGCCCATTACAACGGATACTATTATTCAAAGGATGAAATTGAAAAAATCGAAAAGACGCACTGGGAAAGTCTGAATGATGATTACAATAAAATCCTGAGACTCTATCCAAAACTTGACTCTGCCTTGGTAAAAAGCCATGATAAAGAACTTCAGGAGGCGATCAAAATGGCATCTATTGCAATACAACGGCATCCCAATAGCAAATGGGTTGATGACTGCTATATACTGGTGGCAAAAGCCCGGCTCTATAGCCTTGATTGGGGCAATGCGATACAAACCCTGAAATGGGTCAATTCAAAAAGCAAAAATCCGAATGCAAAACACAAAGCCATAATTCAGCTGGTTCGAACCTTTACAGAACATCAGGAATTTAATAACGGGCAGGCTGCCATTGATTTTGTACAAAAGGAAAAATTGAATAAGAAGAACATGAAAAATCTTTTGCTCCAAAAGGCCTACTTCTACCAGGAGCAAGAAGATTATGATAAGATGGTAAGGAATCTAACTCAAGTGACTCCGCTGCTAAAAAAGAAAGACAAGGCAGGAAGAATTTATTTTATTATCGGTCAGGTATATCAAAAGTTAGGTTTTGAATCAGAGGCCTATAACTTTTACAAAAAATGCTTAGCGACCAACCCTGAGTATGAAGTTGACTTTTATGCCCGATTGTATCTTGCTCAAGTGACTGAAATATCGCGCAGTAAAAATGTAAACGCCGCGCGTAAGTCATTTCGGAAACTGTTAAAAGACAATAAGAACAAGGAGTTCAAAGACAAGATCTTTTATGAGATGGGTATATTTGAATTCAAGCAAAAAAATTTAAATGAAGCGATTGCAGACTTTAACAAGTCTATCCGCGAAGGCTCAAATCGAAGAATTGACGGAGAGGCATTTTTAAGACTTGGCGAAATTTATTACGATACATTACGTAACTACGAGCTTTCCCAGGCCTATTATGATAGTGCGATAAACGCGCTGCCAAAAGATTACGAAGGGTACGAAGCTATCAAAGCAAGGCAGGAGATTTTGGATGAATTTGTTGCTCACCTGAATACAATTAAATGGCAGGACAGTTTATTATCCCTGGCCAATATAGATTCTGCGGGCCTTCGTATGAAAATCGATTCGTCGTTCCAGGCGAAAAAAGCGCTGAGTGAATCAAAAGCGGGGAAGAAAAAAAGAAAGAAATCCAACAGGATCGAAATCGTATCGAATGCCAACGACGTATTTAATACGAGTGACGGAAGCAGTTCTGACGAAACAACGGATTGGTATTTTGGCAACCAGTCGGCTATGGGATTAGGGCAAACTGAATTTAAAAGAATTTGGGGGAATGTTTCTTTGGAAGACAATTGGCGAAGATCCCTTCGATCATCTTCTCCTTCTGCAGAAAACAGAAGTCCGACCGATGCGGATAATCCCGTTGCAAGTAATGAAAGTGAAGAAGCAGCGGCGATCCCTCCAGATCCCGTTGCCGCTGAATATGATCGTATCAGTAAGCAGATCCCGAGAACAGAAGAACAAAAGGCAGAGGCATTAAAGAAAATCGAGGATGCTTATTTTAAATTGGGTGACATCTATTATTTCAAGCTACTAGAAAAAGATAATGCGGTTATATCTTATAATAAACTTCTGGAGCGCTTTCCAGACACAGAATATGAGCCGGAAATATTATATAAGCTCTATCTCATTTACAAAGAAAACGATCCGCAAAAAGCTGAAACGTATGCCTCCCGGTTAAAAAGTGAACACCCTAACTCTACGTTTACCAGAATTCTTATCAATCCCGATTACTTGAAGGAGTCTAGCCAAGTCGTGGAAAAACAAAAATCATTGTATAAAACAGCATATGAATATTTTGAGGCGGGGGAATATTCGTTAACCCTTCAAACCATAGATGATGCTGCTGCCTTAGGCGAAAACAGCTTTACGCCAACGCTTGAACTGTTGCGCATCCTCGTTCTCGGAAAAACAGAAGACATTAACAAGTATCAGTATGCGTTGGGTGAGTTTATTAAAATTAACACGGGAAATGAACTCGGTACATATGCTGAAAAACTGCTTGCAGCGTCACAAAATTTTCAGAAAAATCAAGAGCAGAAACAAGGTATTAAGTACATCCGCTCGTTGGAAGAACCACATTATTTTCTGGTTGTATATCGAAACGAGGAAAATATGAGTTTTGCAGCTTCCTCCGTTTTAGAAAAGTTTAATTCCGATTATTTCAAGGATCTCAAACTTAAAACGAGCAATCTTGTGTTAAATGATACGCACACCTTAACCCTGGTTGCCGATCTACCTGGAATTACGAATGCGCTTGATTACTTGAAGACATTTAACGAAAAGCTTGGTACACTTACCGAATTACGAAACCATAAGTTCAATAATTTTGTAATTA
>CAZAHL010000345.1:0-7744 GCA_964484845.1 uncultured Chryseolinea sp.
AAGAGTATACTTTATAAGAAAATAACAGTCGGAGAAGCAGCAAGAAAAAATGGTATGTCAGCAACGCAGTACCTATTGAAACTAAAGGCAGCGCAGGCAACCTTGCTGAAAATCAGAGAAAAAAGAATTCGCCCGTCCACAGATAGTAAAATACTCACTGCATGGAATGCCATCATGCTAAAGGGATATCTGGACGCATATTTCTCTTTAGGTGACCCGTCATACTTAAAAGTAGCGCTGTCCAACGCGCATTTTTTGAAAAAAAACATGATGGATAAAGGAGGTAAGTTGTATAGAAGCTATAGTCAGGAAGAATCATCGATCGATGCGTTCCTCGATGATTATGCTCTGCTTGCAAAAGCATATATCTATCTCTATCAAGCTACCTTTGATATTCAATGGCTTGAGGAAGCAAAGTCTATTGTTGAATTTGCGGTTGAAAACTTTCGAGACGAAAAAAGCGGATTGTTTTATTATACATCAAAGCAGGCTGAAAATTTGGTGGCCCGTAAAATGGAGGTATTAGACAATGTTATTCCTTCGTCAAATTCGACTTTAGCGGAATGTATTTATTTGCTTGGAATTTATTACGATCAAGATAGTTATGCTGCGATGAGCCGCGCAATGGCGAACCAACTTGAAGCAGACCTTTCAGCCAGCCCCTCATACACGCATTGGGCAAATTTGGAGGGATTAATGCAACACCCTGCTTATCAGGTAGCTACTATGGGGAATGACGCCCTTAAAAAAACGGCACTATTGCAGCGACATTATCTCCCCAACGCTTTATATATGGGAGGAACTGTGGAAAATCTGCCACTGTTAAAACATAAACTCGTGGAAGGGCGCAGTATCATTTATGTGTGTCAGGATCGCGTTTGCAAACTTCCGGTTGAGGACATTCAATTGGCTGTTAAACAACTTGTTAAGTAGGATATTCTCGAGCTTAATTTTCGCATAAATAAAAAACCTTATGTGAATTTTTGCTTTCTTTTAAAAATGTTCCTACTATAGTAGTCGATTGAGCAATCGATTGCACACCATGGCTGAAACTTTACAGATAATTCGATTAAAAAAGCAATTCACCAATATCGAGGTTCTTTTTCAACAAGTTGTTGAGGAAGATTGTAGTTATGCGTTTGAAGAAATATTCAGACGTATGTTTAAACCCCTTTGCGCGCTGGCAAAGGGCTTAGTGAAAAACAATCAAGTTGCAGAGGAGATTGTTGACGATGTTTTTTGCAGTCTCTGGAGGAATCGTAACCGAATCCAGATCGCCGTTTCATTCCGATCCTATTTACTCACCTCCGTGCGCAACAAATCTTTTGATTGTCTGCGTAAAATGAAAAGCGAGAAAAAAGCTGTAATCATAGAGTTGGCTTCTGGTATGGCGTGTAACCAATATATGGCTTACGAAAAACTCGCCTATGAGGAATTGAGCAGTAACCTAGAAACGGCCATCCTCAGGCTGCCTAAACAATGCCGGGTGATATTTTTAATGAGCCGGGAGGATGAACTTAAATACAAGGAAATTTCTAAAATATTAAATATCAGCGTTAAGACGGTAGACACGCAGATGGGACGCGCGTTGAAACACCTTCGTAAAGCGGTGAATTGCTAGCTAAATATTTTGAACTAGGCTTAATCAGATAAATTATTCTTGCTTATCAAGCCGACACTCTGCCAACCATTTTAAAAGAACGAGTGTCTATCAAATGCATTTTATTAACGGTTATGAAAAATTTCTTACCGCTTCTGCTATTCGTTTTTCTTAGTTGCGAAAGTAATGACATAACATCTACCGGTTCGTTAGAAGGCAAATGGGTTGATATCAAGACAAAAACAGACACGTTAATTTTTGATAGCAATATCGATCGGGATGTTTTCTCTTGCACCGCGGGAAAGAAATTCAAAGTGGGTATCTTCTTCCCAAACCTGGGTCAGGGATTTATGAATTTAAATTACTACCTGAAAAAATTTCTATTTACAATATGGTTTCAAGTTGTTATTGTTTCAATGAATTTTTTTTCGCGCAACATGACGAAGAAATTACGGTTGAAAATTTTTACGATCCAAACTCATTAGGCTCGCTTCGAATTTATAAGAAACTGAACTGAATTAGTCTGTACATTCACACCCATCAAGAAGAGATTATTTGCATCGCGCGTAGTCTCGTTTGAGTAGGCCTCCGCCACGTTGAGTTACCATCGCTAGCAGGAAAGCCTCCAATGGCACCCAATACCTTTAATGTTTAAATATCTCCTCTTTTCTTTGTCACTCTTTCCCCATCTCCGAGGAAAAAAGTTCTCACTTATAACGGCTGAATTTAAAATTCGATGTTAAAACATGTTTTTTCCGCTTCAGCTTAGTGGAATAAATATTGACACTATCTCTTTGAATCGATTCTGAGAAAATATTTTGCGCTTGTACTATCTGAAGCATTCAGATGGATGAAAGTCTTTGTGCGGTGGGTTATTGGGTAACGCGGCCTCTCGATCGCGCAAATTAATAATGAACATTGTGCTTGAGATGAACGGTTTAATACTAATACGTGATGTCAATTTAATCTTTTATTAATCTTTTAAAAATGAACCTTAGAAAATTTGGTGTGCTCTTGATTACTGGCCTTCTGATAGCAAGTATTTCATGCGATGATGACGATCATGTTGATGTTGATGATCTAAGTCCGGTTTCTCTTGACCTGATAGCCGAAGGGTTGACTTCACCGCTGGTGGTGATAGAATCTCCGGATAACTCGGGTAGATTGTTTATTGTTGATCAAAGTGGCTTTATTTATATTAGCAAAGATGGCACAACGCAGCCTCAGCCTTTTTTAGACATTGCTAGTAAATTAGTAACCCGGGATGATCCCCAAGATGAGCGTGGTTTGTTAGGTTTGGCTTTCCATCCTCAGTTTCAAAGCAACGGTCGTTTCTTTGTATTTTACAGCGGTCCCCTAAGCCCAAATGCGCCCACCAGTTGGAATCATACCAATCACGTCGCAGAGTATACAGTTACTCCTGGCTCTGACCAGGTTAGTGCCGCATCCGAGAGAATTTTACTTTCAATGGATCATCCTCAGGGAAATCACAATGCAGGTATGCTCGCGTTTGGTGAAGACGGATATTTATATATCGCAACAGGCGATGGAGGGGGTGGAAACGATACTGCTGAAGGTCATGTGGCCGGAGGCAACGGTCAGGATATAACACAAAATCTGTTGGGAAGCATTCTTCGCATAGATGTCAACACACCTGAGGAAGACTACACCATCCCTGCTGACAATCCTTTTGTAGGGATTGACGGCTTTGACGAAATTTTCGCCTTTGGGTTTAGAAATCCCTATAGATTTAGTTTTGATCCAGCAGGAAACGTTATTGTCGCCGACGCGGGACAGGAACTATACGAGGAAATCGATCTGGTCGAAAAAGGAGGTAACTACGGATGGAATATTAAGGAAGGTGCTCATTGTTTTGATCCCGCCAAGCCCGACACTGCCCCAACTTCCTGTGCATCTGAAGATGCAAACGGGAATTCTTTAAAGGACCCTGTTATTGAGTTCAAAAACTCCAAAAGTTTCAGCGATGGATTAGGCAATGTGTCAATAGGGGGGTATGTGTATGAAGGCGATGATGTATCTGGCTTAAATGGTAAATATATTTTTGGCGTTCTGACACAAGATCCCGATGCTATGAACGGAGCTGTTTACGCAGCCGAGCGCATAGGAAATACTTGGGATTATGAAAAACTCGAAATTAGCAATAACGCCCTTAGCGAATATGTTTTAGGTTTTGGGAAAGATCAAAGCGGGGAAGTATACGTCCTTACCAACGCAGGCACCCCGAATTCCGGCAAAGTCTATAAGCTGGGGGAATAAGTGTTTAGGTGTTTAAGTGTTTGAGTTACTGTACTGCCAAGCCTTGCATTTTAATAGCTGGCTTATCTACTTTTGAAACTCGTCGTTAGTTGAAAATAGCTGATGGCGAGTTTTTTCTATGCACAAATATTAACCCTAGATTCCTCCTACAACTCAAACATTCCCCCTCACACTGCAGATTATCTCAGATCGCAACACCAACACCCAGAACCTCAACACTCCGTAGACACTTAAACACCTAAACACATAAGCACTTTCGTCCTTCTTTCCCTATCTTAGCGCCTCATATTATCAAACCATGTCCACGAAAAAACTAACCGAAGTACGCTGGGGAATTATTGGCGTAGGCGATGTCTGTGAAGTAAAAAGCGGGCCCGCGATGAAACGTATTACTAACTCTAAATTAATAGCGGTGATGCGAAGGAATGCGGCGAAAGCTGAAGATTATGCTAAAAGGCATGAGGTTCCTAAATGGTATGATGATGCCGATCAGTTGATAAATGATCCGGAGGTAAACGCTATTTATATTGCAACTCCTCCCGGTTTTCATGAAGAGTATACATTAAAGGCGGCGGCCGCTGGCAAGCCGGTTTATGTAGAAAAGCCGATGGCGCGAACGCACAAAGAGTGCCTATCCATGGTTGAAGCATGCGAGCGGGCAAACGTACCGTTGTTTACAGCGTATTACCGGAGAAGTCTTCCTAATTTCTTGAAGATTCAATCGTTGCTAAAAGAGGGAGTAATTGGAGATGTTCGATATGTAACCATTTTGCTAAACAAAACCCCTCAGCCCGACATTGTTTGGGCGAGTGGTCAGGAAGAGAACTGGAGGCTCGTCCCGGAATTATCGGGAGGTGGCTATTTCTTTGATCTGGCCTCACATCAACTGGACATGATGGACTTTCTTTTTGGTCCGATACTGGAACCGTGCGGAGTTGCGCGAAATCAAGCTAAGCTTTATCCTGCCGAAGATATTGTAGTGGGGTCCTTTCACTTTGAGAATGGAATTGTCGGTCAGGGTACCTGGTGTTTTACAACTTCGAAAACCTCTGACAAAGAAGTTACAACCATTGTCGGAAGCAAAGGACAAATCTCGTTTCCTTTTTTTGGCGATCATTCAGTAACCCTAGAGTTAGAAGGGCGAGAGAAAGAAATTATGAAATTCGATATGCCGGTTAATATTCAACAACCATTGATACAAACTATTGTAGATGAACTGATGGGGAAAGGTAAGTGCCCCAGCACCGGAGTATCGGGAGCGCGGACAAATAAAGTGATGGAGGTTTTAAGTAGGCTGTGAGTTAAAACTTTTACTCATATTTGAAGTTACTTTAAGTAACAGTATCCTGTTTTAATATTCAGCGGTTGTGGACGTTTAATGAAATACTTATTAACATTATTGATTATCGGCGCGGCGGTCCTTTCTCATGGACAGACGTTAACAGAATTGCATCAGCGGTTAAAACTCCTGCAACGGCCATTGGGGTTCAAACACGACACAACAGGATTTTCTTCGCTGCCGAAGTTCAACTACTTTTGTGATAATCAAAACTCCAATAAATCTGATTATTATCATGTCATAGATCTCAACGAAGATGGCATTAAGGATTTAATTTACTCCGGACCTTGTAAACCCTATGGCCAAACGCGGATTTTTTTTAACAATGGAGAGGCATTTAAAAAGGTTCATTCTTACCCAGGTGAGCTTGTTTCGATAGAAAAAAAATCATCCATGACAGTTATTAATATTCTCAAAAAGGCCTGCTGTTGTGATTACTATTCTGAATATATCCAACTCACGATTGATCCCGCGTCCAACGTTATTAAAAATATTATTGCCTTTGGTGCCGATACCAAAATAAAACTAAATGCAAGGCCAAAGGTCGTTAAAGTCGTGGGAGTAATTCGTACTACGCCTGAACTCAACGATATAGTGAAGAAGGATTCCTGCAGAAATCAAACGCTTAAAGGCAATCATGTAACTCGGATACACAAATTCACGGATATCATTCAATTGAATGAGGTCGGTACCTGGTGGCTTGTGTTATATAAGCAAAATCAAGAAAGATCATGGATTGGCTGGATGAAGATGAGCAAATAGTTCAAACGTTTCTATTGAAATGTTTTTTTTCAATTGCGTAGCTGTTTTAGGTGGACGTTCCGGTGAAATTATTTCACATTTGATCTCTTGAATCGTAAGTGTATCTTTCAAATGAAATAGACCCAATTAAATGGAATTGCAATCAATATTATCCTACATCCTTTGGGACGTCGATCCTGACCTTTTTGTAATTCCAAAACTTAATCATCCTATTAAATGGTATGGGTTATCCTGGGCACTGGGGTTTGTCTTCAGTCAGCAGATCATGTTTTATATATATAAAAGGGAGGGTATACCAGCCAGCGAAGTTGAGACTTTAACCATTTATATGATTATAGCTGCTATAGCAGGAGCGAGGCTCGGTCATGTTTTGTTTTATGATCCTGTCTATTTTTTCAGCGAACCATTAAGCGTATTTTACATTTGGGAAGGTGGCCTGGCGAGTCATGGGGGCGCCATTGGAATTCTTATTGCCTTATATTTTTTTGCAAAGAAAACGCATGTCAATTATTTGTGGATAGTCGACCGGTTGGTGATTGTCTCAGCTTTAACTGCGTCCTTGATCAGACTTGGCAACCTAATGAATTCAGAAATGGTGGGTCTGCCCACAACGCTACCCTGGGGGTTCATTTTTACAGCGATTGACAATGTGCCAAGGCATCCTGCGCAATTATATGAAGCCATTTATTGCTTCTTCCTTTTCCTGTTTCTGTTTTGGATGTGGTATAAAAGGAGGGACGAAATAAAGAATGGATTTTTATCGGGCTGGTTTTTAATCATTCTTTTTACATTGCGTTTCGTGGATGAATTTTTCAAGATCAATCAGGAACCTTTTGAAGATGATCTCATCTTAAACATGGGGCAAATATTAAGTATTCCATTTGTGGTCGCAGGTATAATTATCTTGGTGCTTGCGAGAAGACAGGATAAAATTAAGGTTGATCTGAAATCCTCTACTGAAGAAACTTTGAAAAGTTAAAACCTATCACATACAGTGCATTTTTTTGGAAGAAGGATATGGTTGAAGTATATTTTCAGAAATAAATGACAACAGTTTTCTGCTCAAATAAGCTCGAAAAACTAATGGGCACTATCGAGGAAAATCCTTTGCCCGATGTCGGAAATAAATTAGGCAATTGGAATGGTCACCTTTTCACGTTCGATCGATCGAAAAATTTAATCTTCATGAACGATAGAACCGCTTATACTTTGGTGTTGCTAAACATTAAAAAAGCGGACTTAAAAGATTTCAGCAAAGTATTCAAGGAGGCTTTGATCAACCAGCTTTATAACGATTTGAAAATTAGTGAACGACAAGAAATCGAAGTAAGGAAATGGGTTAGCGATACACAACTTGCAAAGACCAATAACAATAAAAAAATACTGGGTACCATGAATGATTTCATTCAAACCATAAAGGCGATTGCCTATGAGGAAGGGGGACTTAGTCGACTGACCAATCTTTCTATTGGGTATGGTTTAAATAACTATATCATTGGAACCAGACTTGAAGGAGTTAAAAAATCTTACTCTGTACCTAAAGAATTAATGGAAAATCTGCTGCATAAGCTTTTGGGAAGTTGAGTAAAGTCTACATTGGATATTTAATGCAAACGCCGAACGCCGAATTTCGAACTCCGAATTTCGAAAGCAGCACTTTTGTCCGATTGCTTCCGTTTACCATAAGGATTAATAGTTAGTTCCTTCGTCATTCGAAATTCGACATTGGACGTTCGACATTCAATTTTAAAGTAAGCTAAGAATTC
>CAZAHL010000346.1:0-7731 GCA_964484845.1 uncultured Chryseolinea sp.
GTTCGGGGTACATTTTTATTTTTTGTTCAAGCTCCTTGACAAAAGTAAGCGTCAACCGGGAGATAAAATCATTTTTCGACTCGTCTTCTCCGCGCAATAATATGGGACTTCCAAAAAAGTGGTAATGACTTTTCGTCTCTTTAAAAGCAAAAACCACGGAAACGGGCACTCTAAAACTTGCCGCAAGTAAGAATGGCCCAACTGGAAATGGAGCATCCGCTCCCAACAACTTACTTGGCATTGTTTTATTCCCTTCCAGAAAACGATCTGCGTGCAAACATATCAATTCGTTCTTTTGCAACGCATCGCCCATGGCATAAACGTGCGACATATCATCTTTTATCAAAATGATTTTAAGATTATGACCGCCCGTGACTTGTTCAAGATATGCTTTGATATGCTGGTGTTCGCCGTCGTACATGACTACGTTAATGCGTGTGTCAAGTCTTTTCAACAAATGTCCTGCGGCCTCCCAGTTTCCAACGTGAGCGCTTAATAGAATGCCACCTTTTCCTCCTTTCACGATGTCCCGCAGATTTTCTTCTCCATCAAAATCGTACGTGAATTTATTGTCGATACCTGCCATAACAATTACTTTGTCGAGCAGGGTCTGACCGAAAATATAATAGTTTTGGTAAATTTTTATAATAGATCTAAAGACACCGCACTGCTGGCGCGCACGAAAGTAGTGGTAAATGTGAGGTGTAGAATTCCACGAGAAAAGGAAATAGTAGAACGCAACAAAGCGCAGTACGAAGTACGCGACTGAAACCCCGAAGGTTTTTATTACAAAGACAAAGATCCGGTACCCCAGCGGAGTGCCCTTGGATTTGCCTTGCCACTTCGGCATGTCAGGAATGAACTTTGGTTCCTACACGATTGATGACGTAGTCGTAGAAAGATTGAAATGTGCTGATGTGAGCAAAATCTTCTGGTCTCACTTTAAAACCAAAAGTGCTTTCGATGGCTACCACCAGATCAATGTAATCCAGGCTGTCAAGTTGAAGCGTATCACGAAGATTTGCTTCAGACGTGATTTTTCCTGGTTCTACTTCAAATTCTTCTACTAAAAAACCATTGATTTTGTCTACGATAGTTGCTGTTTCCATTACGAATTTATCCACTTTTTAATAATCAAAGTCGAGTTAGTACCGCCAAATCCAAAAGAGTTTGACAAAAATACATCAATATTTTTATTCATGGTCTTCGCCACGATATTAAGCTTCGCTGAATCCTCATCCGGAGTTTCAAAATTAAGGTTGGGCGCTATAAATGAATCTCGCATCATCAAAAGCGAATAAACAATTTCACTAGCACCTGCCATCCAGCATTCGTGTCCTGTCATTCCTTTTGTTGAACTCACGGGAGTGTTTGCCTCCCCGAAAACATCAAAAATTGCTTTTGCTTCACTTGTATCGCCTGCAGGTGTTGAAGTTGCATGCGCATTTACATAATCAATTTCAGACGCCTTCAAACCTGAATTTTTCATCGCCATTCGAAGCGACCGGGCAGGGCCCTGCACACTCGGGTTTGATATATGTTCTCCATTGGATGAAAAACCGTACCCAATTAATTCTCCTAATATTTTCGCTCCGCGTTTTTGTGCAGATTCCAGGCTTTCAAGAATTACCGTTGCAGCTCCGCCGCTTGGGACCAAACCATCCCGATTTTTATCGAAAGGCCGGGAGGCTGTAGTCGGACTATTTTCACGGATGGAGAAAGCGCCCAGCGCATCAAAATTTGCCATCGAGTAAATGTTTGTCTCTTGTGCTCCACCGCAGATAATGCAATCTTGCATCCCGCTGCGAATAAACATCGAAGCCAATCCGATTGCGTGAGATCCGCTGGCACACGCCGCACTCACAGTAAAATTAATTCCCTTCAGTCGAAAAATCGTCGCCAGATTCATATTTACGGTAGAATTGAGAACCTGAAAAACATTTCCGGAACCTATCATCATAGAATCTTTTTTCGCGCGAATGATATCGATTGCCTCAATCACGGGCTGAGCGGAACTATCATTACCATAAATTATTCCAAGCTCGTGTTTATCAATGTAATCCTGGTCGATACCTGACTGACTTAGAGCCTCGCTAGTGGCCATGTACGCATATTCTCCCTGTTCCGGCAACATGATTCGGGCACGCCTGTCGAGAACTCCTTTTAATTGAGGTTTCTCAACAAAACCTGTTAACCCAGACCGGTATCCCATCTCTTTGCGCGCAGGATCGAAGATAATCCCAGACTTTCCCTCATATAGCGACTGCCTGACTTCCGTCAGGTTTTTGCCGATGCAAGAGTAAACGCCTATACCTGTAATAACAACTCTGTTCATTATCCTCCTTAAACTGAATTAAGCCCTGCGATTAGCTTGCTTAACCTGATTGCAAAAATATATTTTAAAATTGTGATTCGCATGAATTCATGCGCAAAGTAAACTTCTATTGGCACCCTCGTAAGAATTGGATAGAAACATGAAAATTTTTAAGAAGATTCGAACTGCAAAATACGTGGAGCAGAAATTTTTTAAGAATATATACCTCCGTTTATAGAAAGAACTTCACCCGTGATATACGATGCTTTAGGCGAAGCTAAAAAGACTACGGCATCGGCTACCTCATCCGGTTCTCCAAAACGCCTCATTGGAATAATTGCCTTTAGCTCCTGCTCATTTAAATCCTGGGTCATATCGGTACGAATGAAACCAGGGGCAACAGCATTTACGGTCACTCCTCTTCGTGCCACTTCCTGCGCCAAGGCCTTCGTTGCTCCGATCACCCCGGCTTTTGCCGCT
This sequence comes from uncultured Chryseolinea sp., assembly GCA_964484845.1. Taxonomy (GTDB): domain Bacteria; phylum Bacteroidota; class Bacteroidia; order Cytophagales; family Cyclobacteriaceae; genus Chryseolinea. Next base: position 2,795 of record CAZAHL010000346.1, read on the forward strand.
GAATAATTCGTTTGACCAGGCATTCCCTTGAGTCCAGATAAGGATACAACGCTTACGATACGTCCATATTTGCCAGCTAACATGCCACTTATAACCTGGCGAGAAACGTAGTAAAATGCATTTAAACTAGATCCCAATACATTTTGCCATTGATCTTCCGTCATCCAGATCATCAAGGCATCCTCGCGGATTCCGGCATTGTTTATCAGAATTTCTATTGGAGTTTCTTTATTTTTTTCCACCCATCCACCCAGCACTGAATCCACGTCAGCTTTGTTCGATACATCAAACTTCAGCAACTCTGCCTGTACATTTTTTTGACGTACCATCTCGGCCGTTTTATTCGCTTCTGCCTCATTGCTTTTATAATTAATCAGAATACTGTACCCCTCCTCTGCAAGTTTAATGCTGATGGCACGGCCTATGCCGCGTGATCCTCCGGTTACTAGAGCGTATTTCATTATAATGGCATTGAGGACCCTAACGTGACTAAATACTTACGGATTAATTGAATGTCTTTGTATCTGGGTTTATCTTCCACAATCGGTGGCACCAGCGCTCGTACCTCGTCAAAAAATTTGTGTGAAAATGACGACATTCGTGACTGACATTTAAGAAAGTCGATGGCTTGCGCCAGCGCCAACGTCTGCACAGCCAACACATCGAAACAATTATCAATAATTCTTCGCGTCATAAGGGCCGCATTGCAGCCCATGCTTACAATGTCCTGATTGTCATTGTTGTTCGAGATGCTGTGAAGATACATCGGATAAGAAAGCGTCTGGTTTTCAGCAACGGTAGACGTAGCGGTAAACTGCATTCCTTGCAATCCCAAATTCAATCCTAACTTTCCCAGGTTTATAAACGGAGGAAGTTTTTGGTTTAACCTATCATTCAACAAGTAATTGAGCTGGCGTTCGGATAACATGGAAAGCTTGGTCATCACAATCTTAAGTTTATCCATCGCCAGAGATACATAATCGCCGTGGAAATTTCCTCCGTGATATACCATTTCCTTTTCGTGATCGATAACCGGATTGTCGTTGGCCGAGTTGACTTCGTCCTCCAGCACCCGTTGAACTTCGAAAAGCGTATCGTAAACGGGGCCTAGGATCTGAGGCACACAGCGTAGGGAATAGTACTCTTGAACTTTATCGGTGAAAACAGCCTCTTCAATTTTCCGGTGATATAAGTGTTCAGGGCGTTTCCGGATTAATTTACTGTCGGCAAGAAGGGTGCGGATAACTTCTGCAACCTTGGATTGACCCTTATGATGCTTAACGTGGTTCAGTTCAAATGAAAAATGATCATCAAAAGATTTCATTAGTTCGTTCGTAATGGCAGAGAGCATGATCGAACAAACCAGAAGATACCGGGCATGGATAATGTTTGCCATGCCAATTCCCGTCATGGCCGAAGTTCCATTCATCAGGGCTAAACCCTCCCGAAGATGAACCTCCAGCGGTTTAATATTTCTTGACTGATAGACATTGCTTGCCGGGCTCAACACTCCATTTTCAAACACTTCGCCCTCACCAATCAGATTTAATGCAAGGTGTGCGAGTTGAACTAAATCACCGCTTGCTCCAACACCTCCACGCTCAAATATGCAGGATGTAATTTTTTCATTCAATAAATCACGAAGTAATGTCACCGTGCTGGGGTGAACACCGGAAGCCGCTTGCATCAGACTGTTAAGTCTCGCCAACATCGTCGCCCTTGAAAGATCTTCAGCAATGGGTTGGCCAGCGCCCGAGCTGTGACTTCTAATGAGATTGTATTGAAGCTGACGCTGATCGTCGTCGCTTATTTTATATTGGGCCATCGGTCCAAGGCCCGTATTTATGCCATAAATGATCTTGTTCTGCGAGTATGCTTTAAGAAACGTAAAACTTCGTTCGACTTTTTCCAAGGCACTGGAATCCAATTCAATTTTTTCTCCAGCATAGAGGATTTTTTCAAAATCAACGGCTGACAGTCTCTGCTGTCCTACTTTAATCATAAGCGTTAAATTATAAAAGCTTAAAATAATGTCCGCAAAAATAACAAAGGCTGGCTAATAATCACATATCCGACCGGATTACCCACTTTTATTCGTGCGAGGAATGAGTAATTCGGAAATTTTAGCGGGCAGCTTTACTGAGGTTGGCCTCGGAACTCGGTAGCTCGCGGCAGCAAACATTCAACTCGATGGATGGATAATGTACTCCACAGGAGTACCATAGGAATCGCAGATGTTATGTTGCTTTAGGCATTTCCTTAGCGTCTCAGCGGTGAAATGCATTTTGCGCGCTTGGATGTTCAATCAAACTTTATGACTCGCTTGCCGAAAAACCCTAAGAAGGAAAAAATTCTGAAGAAAGACGATCACAAAAAAATTGAAATGTTGTATGAGAAAAAACACTGACTTCAATCGGCTCCAGACTACTTTCCGTTTACTAATTTTTATCTTACTTTCAGGGGAATAAACCAGCCTTATGAAACCTTTTCTCGCCTGCATGGCTCTCATCCTGTCGTTGTCTTGTACTCAAAAAGAAAAAGAAAATGCGAGTATTGGAACGATTGAGCGATTGGATCCAGCGTTCGACGCGTTGGTGAAAGTGGATGCAAAAATTGAAATTGTTGCGGAAGGATTTGAATGGAGTGAAGGTCCCTTATGGATCGAAGAACATAAGATGTTGCTCTTCTCTGATGTATTTACCAATACGATTTATAAATGGACCGAAGGGAAAGGAAAGGAGATGTACCTCACTCCTTCTGGCCGAACAGGCTCGATGCCTTATTCAGAGGAGCCAGGTTCAAACGGATTGTTGTTGAACAGCGAAGGGAAGCTTGTACTTTGTCAGCATGGTGACCGCAGAGTTGCTCTTATGGATGCACCGTTAACGGCACCGAAAGCAACATTTGTAACGATCGCAGATAATTTTGAGGGGAAAAAATTAAACAGTCCGAACGATGCAGTTTTTAATTCGAAGGGCGATTTGCTTTTTACTGACCCACCCTATGGCCTTCCTAACAAGGCAGAAGATCTTACGAAAGAAACACCCTTTCAAGGCGTATATAAAGTTACCAATAGTACACTTAAACTTCTCTGTGATTCGTTGACCAGGCCGAATGGTATTGGATTATTTCCAGGAGAAAAAACGCTGCTTATAGCAAACTCGGATCCGGAAAAAGCTATCTGGTATGCATTTGATCTCGCAGAAAATGATTCAGTAACAAATGCAAGAATTTTTTATGATGCCACAGCCAATCTGGCGAAAGAAAAAGGGTTACCTGACGGCCTTAAAATTGATAAGCAGGGAAATGTTTTCGCCACAGGTCCCGGGGGCGTTTGGGTGTTTAATAGCAATGGTAAGGTGCTCGGCAAAATCAAAATCCCCGAACTTACTTCGAACTGTGCGCTCTCCCCCGATGAAAAAACGCTTTATGTGACAGCAGATATGTATGTAGTACGTGTGAAATTGAGGGATTAACGTTGGACTCACTGATCACCATCCTTGGCTGGACCGGTTCCATTAGTATACTGACAGCCTATGGGTTGAATAGCTACCAAAAAATCAAGTCAGATTCTTTGTTGTTTTATACATTAAACATTGTTGGTGGAATTTTTCTGGTGATTTATTCAGTTAGCAAGACAGCCTATCCGAACACCTTTATCAATGTAGTATGGGTGATCATTGCTATTCCGGCAATGATCAGGGCGTTAAAGAATAAGCCGTCGAGGTGAGGTGTATTAAAAATGGAGACCGGACAGAAAAACATTAAGGTTCAGCAATGGGTGGCTTTGCTCTCGGTAGTTCTGCTCTTGGTTAAAATCGGCGCCTATTATCTTACCAATTCGGTTGCCATTCTAACAGACGCTTTAGAAAGTATCGTCAACGTCATTGCTGGATTTGTCGGTCTCTTCAGTCTATACATTTCGGCCAAACCCCATGATGAAGACCATCCCTATGGGCATGGAAAGATTGAATTTGTATCGGCCGCCATGGAGGGGAGCATGGTTTTCGTGGCAGGTTTTCTCATTATTTACAATGCTGTAAAAAACATCATTTATCCGGAAGCTCTCCATCAACTGGACTTAGGTATGGTCCTGGTTTGCAGCACAGCTGTTGTGAATTATGGAATGGGTATGGTCTGCATTCGCATTGGCAAGAAAAATGATTCCATGGCACTTCAAGCAAGTGGCAACCATTTATTATCGGATACCTACACTACGCTTGGGATAGTCGTTGGCTTAATACTTATTTATTTTACCAAAATTCTATGGCTCGACAGTGCTGTAGCGATCGTTTTTGCTTTCATAATTATTTATACTGGCTATAAAATTCTGCGCAGCTCCCTGGCTGGAATTATGGATGAGACCGATACCGCATTGCTGAAACAAATCGTTGATACTCTTAACAAACACAGAACAGAAAACTGGATCGACTTTCACAACCTTCGTATTATCAAGTATGGCAACACGTTGCACATCGATAGTCATTTAACGGTACCCTGGTATCTCAACATGCACGAAGCCCACCATGAAATTGATGAAATAACAAAGTTGACCCGTGAGCAATTCGGAAAATCAATTGAGTTCTTTATTCACACAGACGGTTGCCTGGAATTTCAGTGCCGGATCTGTGACAAATTCAGCTGCCCGGTGAGGCAGCATGTTTTTGAGAAGAAGGTCCAGTGGACGGTCGAGAATATCTCAAGGGACAAGAAGCATGAAGTAACGAGTTAAAGAAGTATAATCTTTCTCTCTCTCTCTCATGAGAGCTTACCTATCACACCGATACAGCGTAAATTAAATTTAATGAAAAATAGAAGGGTAAATTAAGATAAGGTACTTTTACCGATATCTCTTCCACCTTGTATTCACAACAAATATCTCCAAACCTGAGTTCGGGTTAAGCCGAAAGGCGGAGTTGGTTTTTGAAGGCCTGTAT
>CAZAHL010000347.1:0-7728 GCA_964484845.1 uncultured Chryseolinea sp.
GCTTCTAGCTTACTCCGTGAGATGCCTGATCCTGAGCGGAATCCCGTGGATGGGTCCCTTCATTAAAGATAGAGGCACTCCGGCTGAACATGTCCTGTCAAGGGGATGCCGCCAAAGTTCGGGCAGTTTGTTATAGCAACTTGTATTAGCGCGGCATGACGGTTTCATAGGTTGGTATGTAAATATTCTTCGGTTTCTATGAGTAGGCTTCGAAGTGTTCTCAGAACCTCCGACACCAAGAGTTTCCCCCTTAATAATGCCTTCAATTCTCATTGGTAGAGAGGAAGTAAGAAACTTAAGACTTAATAATTAATTAAAAACAGCATCCGGCCTAAAAGTGAAGGCCGGATGCAAACTACAAATTAATTATAACCTGGATTTTGAGTTAGTTTAGGATTGATCCTTATCTCATTTGACGGGATTGGAAACAAAACCTCATAATCACTAAACTGATAATCACCCGCAGAAAATGGGATACCACCACGATCAGTAGTTGGATTGCTCTTTTCAGTTGCCGCATACGCATTCAAGAAAGCTGCCAACTCGGCTGGGGTTTTAGTTCTTTTCAAATCAAACCACCGGTGGTTTTCAAATGCCAACTCAACCCTTCTCTCCCTAAGGACTGCATCACGGAACGAAGCCTGATCCAATCCATTTATTTCCGCCAAACCCGCCCGGGTACGTACAGCATTCAGGTAATCATACGCTTCAGCCGTTGGGTTGCCTTGCTCATTAATTGCTTCGGCAAGCATCAACAATACATCGGCATAGCGCAACACCGGCCAATTATCGTTGGTAACATTAAGAATAGTGTGAGGATGGTTATATTTATTGATAAACGGAACCGGTACCCATACATTTGACTTGTTAGTGTACCCTTCTTTTAAAGACACGTCTTTACGGAGGTCGCCAGCTTCATAAGCGGCAATCATATCCCTTGAGGGTGTATTCCATCCTCCCCCATCTTGTCCTGGAAAATTAATTACAGCGCCACTTGAAAACAAAGGCGCAAAAGTATAAATGAAGTTGCTGCCTTCTCCAGCTGTGTTATCACCCTGGAACTGAACTTCAAAAATGGATTCAGCGTGGTTCTTTTTTAAGGGATCAAAAACGTCCGCATAGTTGGGCAACAGTGAATATCCCAATGGCAAAACCTGATTTAGGGTAGCTACAGCGTTGGCATACTCTTTTCTGGTAAGCTGTACTTTGCCCAACAAGGTTAAGGCAGCTCCTTTGGTGACTCTTCCTACGTTGGCCGAATTATAGCTTGCGGGCAAGGCGTTAATTGCAAAATTAAGATCACTATGAATCAATTCATACACGTTATCTATTGGCTCCCTCTCAAATGCATATGCCTGGGAGGGGACTTGCAAAGGTTCGGTGATAATGATGACGTCACCAAAATATTGCACCAAAAGAAAATAGTAGTAACCCCTCATAAATTTAAGTTCACCCTCATATTGCTCCTTGAGCCCCTCATCGAATTTAGCACCGGGAAGTTTGGACAACGCGGTATTAATATTAACCATGGTCAGATAAATACTGCTGTACAGGTTGTTGATATTACTGGTGCCTGAATTCATCTGCCAGAATTCAATCGCTTCAAGCGAGGGACCTTGCCCTCTGTTCCCTACATTAAAATGAAGAGTGGTATTGTCACTAACGAACTCGTTGTACGCCCACTGGCCCGAGATGATTCCTTGAAGCTGTCCGTAGACGCCGTTTACGGCCTGGCGAACCTGGGTTTCTGTTTCATAAAAGCTTGAGGCTACCAGGGTAGAGGGATCCGTCTTGTCCAAAAAGTCGTCCCCACAAGACAACAGGCAAAACATAATGATCAAAATAGTTATATGTTTCATATCTATAAAAAGTAAAATGTTGATTTAAAATTTGATGTTAGCCCCCATAGTAAATGTGCGGGGAACGGGATAAACCTCATCATCAATCCCCGGCTCGGTACCTCCTCTTTGGTTAACTTCCGGATTACTTCCTGGGTAATTGGAAATCAAGGCCATGTTTTCAGCATTGAAAAATACTCTTACCCTGCTCAATCCTGACATCTTTGGAAAGGTATATCCGATGCTGATATTTTTTATCCACATATGACTGGCATCGTATACATATCGCGAGTTGGATTCACGTTCCCATTTCCACGTATTGGAGGTAGCACCCCTTCCATCACCGCGTTGAGTATCGGATCTCCAACGATTTATGCCGGAGTGTAAAATATTAAAGACACCATCCATATTCATGGTTGTAGCCTCGATGTTTCGATAGATGGAATAGTTTTGAGCCCCTGTAAACAGAATGTTAATATCAAATCCTCTGTAATCTCCCCCAACCGTTAAACCCCAGACAAAATCAGGGTAGGGATTGCCAATTTCAACCATATCCCTATCGTCAGAAGCATAGGATATTACACCATCATTATTGGCATCAAGATACTTGTAAACACCAGGGATAGCTCCGTCCTGGGTGGGAGATTCAGCAACTTCCTCATCCGTATTGAAGATCCCAATCATTTTATAACCTGTGATCATTCCAATAGGCCTTCCTACTCTTGAAACGCTATGACCGCCATAAAAACTTCCCTTCCATATAGCATCGGTTCCACCCCTGATCGCCAAAACTTTGTTCCGGTTAAATGCGATATTAAAATTGCTGTGAAAGTTAAACTGACTAATCTTAGTCCTATAATCAAGAGCCAGTTCCACCCCTTTGTTTTCCACTTTTCCGATGTTGGAGAAGGTATTGTTGAATCCTGCGATTGCCGGTATCTCGATAGATAACAGCATGTCATCTGTCGTCCGATGATAATATTCTGCGACAAATATTACCTTGTTGTCAAACAGGGCAAGATCCATCCCTATATCAGTCTGCTTTGACTGCTCCCACCCCAGTTCGGCATTGGCAAATGATGACAATACTTTGCCATTGACGAGGCTGGAACCTAAAACATAATTGGAGGCACCCATGGCAGCCAAACTTGTATAATTGCCAATATTATTATTTCCCGTTATGCCAAAACTGGCCCTAAGTTTCAAATCCGTCAGCCATGACAATTCCGGCATAAATGATTCTTCCGTTACCCTCCATCCCACGGATGCGGCAGGGAAATTCCCGTATTTATTATTGGCTCCGAAACGGGAGCTTCCTTCTCTGCGGAAAGAACCTGAGAAAAGATATTTATCCTTAAACGAATAATTGACACGGCCAAAGTAAGCCAGGAGACTCCAACTCGTTTCGCCGTTCATTGTCCTTCCGTCTTCGAACGTTACACTGGAGGTAACATTTTTGATTGTAGCCACATCTAAAACCTGCACGATGTCGTCCGGAAATTTGTTTCCTGTTCCTGTTATAACTTTATCGGTCTGCTCTTGAGCGGTGTACCCTAACAGGGCTTCGAAGGTGTGGCTTCCGATAGTATTGGAGTACGTTAAAAGCTGATCCGCAGCAATGTTGGTAGATTTATAATATCGTTCGATTTTTGTGGCATCCCTTGGTGGTGGCTGGTTAAAGCCCTGACCGGCCAACGTTGATGGCCTGAATTCCATTTGTTCAAAATTGATCAACGTTGCATTTACCGAAGACTTAAATTTAAAGTGCTTCAAAAATGACAACTGCACATACCCATTGGTCAATACATTAGTTTGGTTAAGGTGCCTGTCCATTTCATACATTTCCTGAACCGGGTTCATCGTTCCAAAGACACCATTAGTTCCTCCGATATAAGTATTGAACGATCCATCGGCATTATAGACCGGGTACCTGGGATCAGCCCATAAAGCTCGCCCAATAAGTGCATCACGGCCATTGGTGCCTGCATATTCTTCATTGGAGTTGGACCCTGCAATGTTCCAGCCAACGGAAATAAAATCATTTATTTTTCCATCCATGTTGGCCCTGACGTTGTAACGTTTGAGGCCCGTTTTGATAATAGCTCCCTCCTGATTCAGATAGCCTACTGAAAACAACGACCTGAAGTTGTCTTTCCCTACTGACGCTGTGATATTATAATTTTGAAATGCTGCATTCTTATTGGTAATCTCATCGAACCAATCAGTAGAATATTGGGTCTGTTCAGGATTTTGGAACTCTAACGGAACCTCGCTGAGAGCAGGCTCCCTTTTTTCAAAATACCGGATCTTGTCCATAAAGCTATCCTGCTTAAACTGGGCAAACTCTACGCCGCTCATCATTTTTGTCCTCCTGGAATCCGGGAGGTTCGCGACGCCAGCGTTGACATCAACAATTAAATTCACCTCACCATTTTTGGCAGACTTGGTTGTAATTAGAACAACACCATTCGAACCCCGTGCCCCATAGATCGCAGTAGAGGCAGCATCCTTCAACACCGTGATACTTTCAATATCCGTTGGGTTCAAACTTTGCCCAATGGATGTTCCTATTGGAAATCCATCAACCACATAGAGCGGCTGGCTTCCTGCGCCAAGCGAGCCAATGCCCCGGATAGTCACTTCCAATTCCGCACCGGGCCTTCCTTGCGTTTGCCTTACCTGCACGCCAGGGGATTGCCCCATCAACAAACGGCCGGCATTGGAAGCAGGAGGATTGCCAATATTTCCCAAGTTGACAACCGACACAGCAGAAGTAACATCCGCCTTTCTTAGGGTGCCATAGCCCATAACAATTACTTCAGAAAGTGTTTTAGCGTCCTCCATCAAAATTATATCAATGACCGATCTCCCGCCGACGGTCACCTCCTGGGTAGAAAATCCAATAGCCGAAAAAACCAGGGTGCTATTTTCATCTGGAACTGAAATCGAATATTTACCTGTGCGGTCCGTGGTGGTTCCAGTAGTAGTTCCTTTAAGGATAATATTTACCCCTGGCAGTGCTTCAGTATTTACTGAATCTTTAACAGTCCCGGTTATGACATTCTGAGCCTGTGACAGGATAGGAAAACAGAACAGAGCAGCTAATATTATCAGTGCGCCATACTTCCAGCATTTAAATAGTAGAATTTTTCTTTTCATATTAATTTTTCATTTTTTGATTCGCGGTTCGGACATTAAATACCTTTAAATAATAGCGGCAAACCCGCCAAACAAGCCATCAAGGCCCGCGGTTGAGTAAGTATTTTATGTCTTTAAGGATGAAGCGCATCTCTCAATACTTTGATAGTTATTGTGCAATCGTTACCGTCTTGTAAATCAACTTCGCCTTAGTTTTATAAAACATGTTTTTTTTGATAATCTATTTGTCCTTTTTGCTTAAACATCGGCTGAGATTTATCGCAAGACCTGAATGGACAGGGAGATGTATTGGCCTATGTGAAATTAAAGCAAAGCACCAAAAATGAAATTTTGGGAAATATCCTCGGGAGAATTTCGGCAGAGATAAACAAGTCATCGTCAGAAGGTTCATTTAACTTCCATGCACAACCACTGGGCTCTATTACGCCGGGGGTTAGCGACAATGTTTGGCTTGACCATAATTCTGTCGCAGACGTGGAAAGTATCGGTCGAAAATCCGGCCAGGAATTTAAGAAGTGAATGAAAGCAAGACACGTAATAGAACTTGCAGAAAGCAGGTAAATACAGGCACGCGCTGACCTGAGTTCAAACCATCTACTTTTACTATTCTGACTGAGTAAGTTTTGCAGCGACGGCGTTCGCTCTCTCGAGTAAACGCGGCTCACCCATTTTTGACGTGAGCCCGGCGAAAGAGGGAGTAGGCCCACACCATCGCAGTTGGTCGACATCGCTAAATAGCATTGCATCGGTTCGTAACGTGGCGAGACGTTTGAACAGCAATGCTTGTTCACGTTGCTTCCCCAGCAGCTTCTCCGGGAAAGCTTCGATTGGCCCGTACTGGTTCAACAACTGAGTTGCGCCAATCTTCCCAATGCCGGAGATACCTGGATAACCATCCGCACTATCGCCGACGAGCGCGAGCAAATCTGGGATGAGTACCGGACTCACGCCAAACTTTTTGCGTACGGCAATTGCGTCTCGAATCGCGCCGGTTTTGGCTTTGGCTTTGCGATCGATCTGCACGATCCGATCTTCGCGTACGCATTGGGCGAGATCTTTGTCCGGCGTCCAGATGCACACTTTCAGAACACAAGGATCGGCGGCAGCCAAGTGTGCTGCAGAGGCTAGAGCGTCATCCGCTTCTAGCTCAACCATCGGCCACACTACAACTCCCATTGCCGTCAATGCTTCTTCCATTGGATGGAATTGCGCACGCAGCGCCCAGTCGATTCCTTCCCCGGTTTTATATTCGGACCAAAGTTCGTTGCGAAATGATTCGATAACATGATCCGTAGCAACACCTAGGTGAGTCGCTCCTTGTTCGATCATTTCCAATACTCCATGCAGTACACCAACCGTAGCGCCGAATGGTTTGTCCTTGCCCTTGTTGTATTTACGCTGGCCGTAGAAGTGCCGGAATAGTTCATAAGTGCCGTCGATGAGATGGACGATCATGGGATAAGTATCGTTGAAATTGTTTTCTCTGTGAACGGGGACTGTCTGTTAATAACCTTCAAGCCCAACGTTCAGGGACAAAAATGCGATTAAATCCGTAACAAAATGCAACTATGTTCGGTCGACAAACGCGACAACATTTCTTTAAACCGGAAAATATTTTTACCATTTACAAGCAACTCACAATTACAAGGTTCTGATAAAAAAAGCCTCTCTTCATTTCTGAAGAGAGGCTTGGAAAGTTTCTAACATTCACCGTGTGTTACTTGATGAGCGCCATGCGCTTGGTACCCATAACTTTACCGTCCACGATCAATGAATAGAAGTACATGCCGGGGCTCATGTTATCACCTTCTATCATAACACTGGTCTCTCCACGACCTGGCACTTCAATAGTCTTTAATGACCTTCCACTCACATCCCTGACAACCACACCCGCGAATTTCGCTGCGTGCGAAACATACATTTCGATTTGCGTACTCGCTGCGAAAGGGTTTGGATAGTTCTGGTAGAGCGCACTTTCACCTTCGTCAGGCTTTGCTTCAATTTTAGCCTGTTTGGAAGGAACCGGCGTGGCTACACGCGAATTGGGAGAGCCTGCTACAGGATTGACACGCTGGATCGTAACGATTTCCTGCGCTGTAAGGGCGACGTTATAAATCTGGATGTTATCGATCAGTCCCCTGAACATCCTATCGTATGTTGATGGGTTACGGGTTGCATCATTAAACGTACCTATCGCCAATTTTCCAATCGCGCTGCCGGTTACACCTGGTGCGCTATACGTCCGGGTTACATCGAGTGTGGCATCAGCGGCGTTGCTCCCAAAGTAGAACTGCACCTGCCCATTCGACTGATACGTCACAGCAAAGTACACCCAATTTGATGCCGGAACTGCAGCATCGGTTGTCACCTTGTTTGGCGAGCTGAAGGCGGGCGAGTTGTCCGGCCATCCGTCAACACCGAGACGAAGGCTACCATTACTTTGATATACAAGGTCAACACCTTCTCCGCCGTTATTGATCCAGGAAATGATCCTGTTACCACCACTGCCCATTACGTTGGAGGCGGTGTTAACCCATCCGGTAAGTGTAAAAGCGCTCAGATTCCTAAGTTCATCGATCTGACCCTCACTTTGTAGGTAGCTATTATTTGGAACGGTTCCATAATCAACAGCGTGTGTTCCTCCCACATTGACCGGTACGTTTGTGACAGATGCAGGCAAAATTGGACCCTTTGGGATATACAATCTATAAAAGTTGACCGGAGCAGTTCC
>CAZAHL010000348.1:0-7721 GCA_964484845.1 uncultured Chryseolinea sp.
GGGACCTATCCACGGGATTCCGCTCAGGATCAGGCATCTCACGGAGTAAGCTAGATGCCGCGGAATGACAGGCTCGATGGAAGAGGGTAGGTCTTGCTGAGATGCAGAAACTTCAAAAAGCATAAACTAAATACATAGCGTATTTGGTTATGTCTGTATATAATTGTGGCGGAGGTTAATTCTCATTATTTTCGTTATAAATCATTGACTTATGCTTTCTAAAAAATGTCAATATGCATTGCATGCCTTAATCTACCTCGGGCAGCATCAAGATGCTGGATTGATTTTTATTTCTCAAATCGCGGAGGCCAAAAGAATTCCAAAAAAATTCCTTGAAGCTATTTTACTCGATCTTAGAAATACCAACATTTTAGGAAGCAAAAAAGGAAAAGGGGGTGGCTACTATCTAAAAAGGAAGCCCGAAGAGATCACTATTTTACAGGTCGTAAGATCCATTGACGGTGCAATCGCTATGCTTCCGTGTGTCTCTTTAAATTTTTACGAAAAATGTGGATTATGCGAAAATGAAAAGGTATGCTCCATTAATCATCTATTTAGTAAAGTCCGTGATGAAACATTAAAAGTGCTTTCTAAAAACACTTTAGCAGATTTAATAAGACCGATGTCTTCCGAAAGCGCTTTTCTAGCATCGCATTTAGGGACAGTACAGGGCGAACCTAAGACTTAAATAAGATTGGGTTATCATGGATTTTAACGAACCTGTTGTTCCTACTTTTTTGAATCGACAGCACTCGCCAGTTTTTTTATTATTACTTGCAACGCGTCGCTTAAATCTTTCAGCTTGACGTGCTTAGCCAAAACATCCTGGGCTCCTAGGTTTCGAAAATTATCTATATCTCGGGGAAGTATAGTTGTTGAATAGATGATAATCGGAATCTGACTTAACTTATAACTCTTTTTTATTTGCATCAGAACTTCGCGGCCACTCATCCTGGGCATGTTAATATCGAGAAAAATAACATCGGGTTGGACTTCCGAACGCAGGATTTTCAAGGCGGACAGGCCATCATTGGCAGTCAGGCATTGCGCGACCGGACTTACCACTTTAATTGCTTCACAAAAGAAATCCGTGTCATCCGGATCATCGTCAATGCAAAGTATTACCATAAACCTCTCTGTGTTAAGTAGTCCCAGGCAACCAAGATTGCGATTTTATTTGGATTATTCATTCGGTTCACGAATTTGCCAGGTAAATTTTGTCCAACCATCTCGTCACAATAGAAGTTCGGTCACATTTAATGCAACGTGCAAATAAGGCAGGCCGAAACCTCAAACCTGAAACTTCAAACATCGAACACATCCCTGAAAATCAACGACTTGAACTTAAGTATACTGAAGTTGTTATGAAGTTGTCCTCTCATTTGCGGGCAACAAATTATGAAATTTAAATTTACTGTTTTAGCGCTGGCCCTCGTCGCTGGAACAGGTCTTACAACCAAACTTTATGCGCAGGAACAACAAGTTGTAGCGCAGGACGCCACTGTAACTGAACAAGTTAAAGATCAAGAATCTCTGGATAAAGAAAGGATAGATGCAGCAAAGAGTGACAAAAAAGCCACCAAAGCCAAAGCGAGAGAAGCGCAACGGGTTGAGTCGGAGGCCAACGATGCTGCCAGAAAATCTAAAACCGCTTTTAAAGCAGAAAAAAATGCACAAAAAGCCCGGAAACAAGCAGATAAGCAAGCTAAGTCCGCTGAGGACGCAAGAGAGAAGTCAAATCAAAATTAGGCAACGATTGTTGCTGACATCGTTATTCAATAAGACTGGTATAGTTATCAGTAAGAGTCGTTTACTACAGGATTTTGCACCCCAGATAATTCAAAAGTTATTTGGGGCAGCACATCTTTTCCAATACTCGACGATCGACCGCATGGTTTTTTCAAGCTCCGACATCGAAGTGGGTTTAATAAAAAAACCTTGTACGGACATGCTATAGGCTTCAATAACCGCTTTCTGGTTTAATGCAGTTGAAAAGAAAAGATAAGGGATGCATTTAATCTCTAAGGCGGCGTCCGTTTTGAGTTTGGTTCGTAAAGCAAATCCATCAAGTTTAGGCATATTGATATCAGAAATGATAATAAAGGGTAAAATATCTATTCTGTTTAGAAAGTCAAGTGCGAGTTCTCCATCGCCGAAAAAAATGACCTCATTGGAGTAGTCCAATTTCTCGAAAACTTCCCGCAACATATCCTGGTCATCCACATCATCTTCAATTATTATGATAGGTCCGTCTTTGTTCATAAGATAGATTGTTCAAACAAAAGTAGAATAATTGTAGACTTAATCGCCTTCGGGCAAAACATTCATTCGATAAGCGTACAGCTTACAGCACACAGTTTACAGCTAGGCCGAATGCCTTAAGTGCTAGGCTGCATAACATGCAAGCTAGCTGTACGCTGTCGGCTGTAAGCTGTAAGCTATTACACTGTTATGTTGACAAAGGGGGCCTAATCATCACATTTATGCCCTGGCAAGCAAAAAAGAATTGCTTTAAGCGCCGCCTGCAATTCCTCTTCGGCAACAGCTTTGCAAAGAAAATAATAAACACCAAGCTTATTGAATTGCTCGATATGCTTTCTTTCAACGGCATTTGATAAAACAATTATCGGAATTCTCTTTAAAAACTTATCTCTTCTTATTGCAATCACGCACTCCAGACCGTCTAGCTTAGGCATGTGAAGATCGACAAAGATAGCGTCCGGTCGTACGTTCTGACCTGCCAATATCTCCAGCGCCTCGCTCCCATCGGTGGCAATTTTACAAACAATCGAAGAATCAATTTGTCGGATAATACGAACAAACAGCTGAACGTCCTCAGCATCATCATCGCAATAAAGCACATGCATTTTTTACAACCTGTTTATAATGACTTAATCAAACTTCGAAACGAACAAATTGACGATTTACGTTATCAGTTTCGTTTTGCGTGCTAAATACAATGGCCACAACGTGATTAAATTACTGCTTTATCTGTGTCAACGGTAGTATTACCTGAAAAGAAGCACCCTCATTTTCTTTTCCTACTCCAACTATTTCGCCCTGATGATTCAGTACAATTTTTTTGCAAAGTCCTAGTCCTATTCCCGTGCCTGGAAATTTATCTCTCGTATGCAGCCGGTTAAAAATTAAAAAGATCTTTTCCTTGTATTCATTATCAAATCCAATACCATTGTCTACAAAAAGAATTTCACAATATGAAAGTTGCTGATTAAGGTTGAGATATTGACTTACCTCCGATGCGTCTAGTTTCCTTGAAGAAATTGTAATGCGGGGACGGACATTAACATGCACAAATTTTAGTGAATTACTAACAATATTATAAAACAGTTGATACAACTTGATAGGAATGGCTTCAATAACGGGCAGCTCACCTACAGTAACAACGGCATCCTTTTGAACAATAAGTACATTAAATTCATTTAAGACATTCTTCAAAATATCATTCGCATTGATCTTGACAAATTTGTTCTTGATATTTTCTATTCGCGAGAATCTGAGCACGTCGTTAATTAGGGTTGACATCCGATCGGACGAGGCCATGATTTTCTCGATTAATACAGACGCTTCTTTCGATAGTTTATCACCCAGGCTGACGGAAAGCATGTTTGAAAAAGTTTTTATCTTCCTCAACGGTTCCTGTAGATCATGAGATGCAATGAAGGCAAATTGCTCCAGGTTTTTGTTTGAGTGCTCCAGATCGATATTGGATTCCTTCAACAGCTGTGTGCGCTCCAGTACTTTTTGTTCCAGCTCTTCGGAAAACATTTTAAGTTTCGCTTCCAGTATGCTCCTTTCCGTAATATCCTCAATAGCGAGCAATATCAATTGCTCATTATTTTCTTCTTTTAATATTTTCCTGGCGTTCAAAAGCATGGTACGTTCACCGATTGCATGAACCCTTAGTTTGATCTTATAACTTTCATAGAAAGGCTTCTCCTGAAGACTTCTTTCGAATAACTTCCGCAGGTCGGGAATATCCCACTGACTATTGTCCAATTCGTAAAATAACCTGCCCTCCGTTTCCCGTTCAGTTTTCAAAAACGTTTTGTAGTATGAGCTATTGGCACTTTTTACACGCATGTCTTTATCCAACACGATAAGCGATTCACGAATGGTGCTGATAATGGCCTCCGAGTATTTACGCGAGTGGTTTATTTCATCATTACGATGACCCAGCTCCTGGTTAGAAGCGGAAAGTTCTTCTACCGTACTCTGCAATTCTTCTTTGGATATTTCCAACTCTTCATTCAGGCTGCGAAGCTCTTCGGTGTTGGAAAGTTGTTCTTCGTTTGAACTTAGCAATTCTTCATTGCTTGCTTCCTGATCTTCCGTTAAAAGCCTCATGTCCTCACGGGTCTGGCTAAGTTCTTTCTCCAATTGCTGGATGCGTATCTCGAGAGGCCCTGACTTTAAATCATCATTCGCTGCTACTCTTTCAATTTCCTTTTCCGGAAGTTCTTCCTGGTTCTTAAAGAGAATTAAGTAATAATGATTAATCGTATTCAACAATGGAATAACTTCGATCGACACGATCTTTTTCCAACCCTTGGATCGCAAAACAATTCCTTCCTTGATAAAGGGAAGCCGGCTGGACATAACTTTATGAATTGCATTTCTCAGGTCGAGCACCAAACCATGTTTAGCCATCTTCATTAAATTGAGGCTCGGTTTTCCGGGCGCCGATTCAAGCCAATCTCCGGTTGTACCTCGAAATTGTACGATCTCCATTTGATCGTTTATGATTACTCCAGCACCCGATTTTGCAAGGATGATGTCATCCGCACTCCGTTGAAAGTCGTCGTGAGTTGGTTGACTTTTGAGGATGCCCTTGGTCAAAATGGCTTCCCTAAGCTTAGCCGCCACTTGAATAAATCTTCCGGGTACGGATTTTCTTAAATATACTTTATCCAATTCGCTGAACGTACCAAAAAGTTCAGCAGCATTTCCAATGGATTCAGATTTTCCCAGCAGTAACATCCCCTTTTCCCTTAAAGCATAATGGAAAGTGGCCATCGCTTTACGTTGCAGGAAAGGTTCCATATAGATGAGCACATTCCGGCAACTTATTAAATCGATATTTGAAAACGGTGGATTTGTCAATACGTTATGAGTGGCAAATACGCACATATCCCGTATGGACTTAGCAATTTGAAACCCGCCGTCTACTTTGTAAAAAAATTTTTGCAACCTTGCCAGCGAAACGCTTTCAACTTCGTGGTGTTTATAAGTACCCGACCGCGCCTTTTCGATGGCGATTTCAGAAATATCGGTAGCAAAGATTTGTATTTTGACACTATCCTTTTGATCGGCCAAAAATTCATAAAGACACATACCGATAGAATACGCTTCCTGTCCGGTTGAACACCCCACCACCCAAATGCGTAGAAATTCGGTCGTTTTGTTTTTTATAAGCGCAGGTAATATGGTGTCGCAAAGTGCATTAAATGTTTTTGGGTCCCGAAAGAACTCGGTTACAGGAATAAGGATATCCTGAAATAAAATATCAAGCTCCGAGGGGTTCGATTCCAGAAAGGCAGCGTAATGTTCGATTTTTTCCAGATTTTTCAGGAGCATTCTCCGGCTGATCCTTCTACGAATCGTGGTGTGTTTGTAATGAGTAAAATCGACGCCTTTCCGCGAATCGAGCATCGCAAGGATTTGCTTTAAAGAAGCATCATCTCGTTCATCCGTCTCTGTTTTGTCATTCTTTGCGTTTCGAAAAACACTATTAAGCTTCAGCAAATGATCAATAATCTCCTTCGGCGATAGGACAAAATCCACAACCTCCGCGCGAATGGCGTTCTCAGGCATTTCATTGTAAGAAGCTGAATCCTGATGTTGCGCAAAGGTGATCCCTCCAAGCTGTTTAATAGCTTTTAATCCTAACGTACCATCTGTTCCCGTCCCCGATAACACAACACCTATTGCCTGGCTTTGATGTACCTCCGCCAGGGATGTGAAAAATATGTCGATTGACATACTCTTATGAATTTTTGAAGTCCGGTCAGTTAGCTTAAGGATACCATCCGTAGCGGTGAGAATTTTATTGGACGGGATGACATAGATGGTATTTGGCTGTACATGCACATTATCTGTTATCTCCCGAAGGGGTATTGACGTTATCTTTTGAAGTAATTCAGCTAAAATACTTTCGTGATTAGGATCTAAATGCTGGACCAGAATATAGGCCATTCCAGAATCTTTTGGTATTGCTATGATCAATTGTTTAAATGCTTCCAGTCCGCCTGCTGAAGCGCCGATACCAACCACCCAAAAAAGATTTGTTGAAAGCACCGTTTCGTTGTCTTCAATTTCGCTTCGATCTGTAATTTCTGTTGCCATAACGTTTTAATTGTAAAGTTGGCTTAAACTACCGCGCTTCTTGAAACAAACTGAAGTATACATTCTATGTGAGTATTGTTAAATTGTTTAAAATTAAAAACGGAATATTCAGATGTTTGTAGCGTTTGCGATCATAAAGTCAAGCATGATTAAGTAGGCTTTAGTTCAGACAAACGAGCCGGTGTACTTAGTTACTATCGCTGCTAAAGGACATCTGGTTTTGAATACCAACTAAGGTACAACGTTTAATGACGGAATCATAACTTGGTAGGCACGCTATCTTATCTTAACAGACAACGCTTCTCTATTGTTCACGGCCCTCCGGTGCAGATCACGATCGCTCCTTAAGGGGATTAGCATTTTCTTCAGCAATATCCCCTGTGACTGTCGATGGAATGTCTATTAATAACTCTCCATCGGATTCATGGTTAGGCTTCCATTTTGCCATTCTCCTGCTCTGCATTACACTATCGCATGTCTCATCCCAATAAAAAGCATGAAATTCTTCCTGTTATGCTTTTACCCTTAACCGTTTTATTTTTCTTATCCGGGCCTGAACATTGATGCGCCATGGTTGTTAAACTTAAAAGTTAACCCTAAAAAATTATGAAAAAACTATTTCTAGCCCTTTGCCTGTGCGCAAGTGCAGCAGCTGCATTTGCCCAAGAAAGTCCTACCGAAGCCCAAAAACCTGCGGCAGAATATAAAGATAACGCCAAGGATATGCAGGCTGTTGCCCTAACCGAACTTCCTCCCGCCGTAACCGCTTCACTCCAAAGCCAGGATTATGCTGGTTGGACGGTAGGTAAAGCTTTCAAAAAAGAAAAAGACGGAAAGACCATCTACAAAGTGGAATTAACGAATGGTTCCGAAACAAAGGTCGTGAAGTTGGATGCGGACGGTAACAAGCTAAAAGATAAAGATAAAGACAAAGAAAAGAGCGTTCAAAAATAACCGTTCATCTACTGAAGTAAAAGGCTCCTGAAAAGGTGCCTTTTTTTATTTCAAACCATTTTGTGCTGGGGGTTTGGCGATTGTTCTATTCCTTCTTGCTGTACATTTACAACTTTTGGACAATCCCCCCACTGAAAGTCTAAAGGTCCAATCGAGTCGAATTAAGTTAAACATCCGCACGAGAATCGTCCACATAACAAGCACACACATTTTACAGTAGCCATTGGGTTAATAACTCCATTGCTCTTTATACTTAAAACAAGTTGTTTGCTAGCTCATATTTCCATGTTGCTAGCAGTGACAATCCTCAAAATGTTCTGCGAACATTTTGAAGGCTACTTATAGAAGTCGAAGAATACCTACAAACCAACCTATGAAACCGTCATGGCGCGCTAATATAATCT
>CAZAHL010000349.1:0-7714 GCA_964484845.1 uncultured Chryseolinea sp.
TGACCCGAGCCGGTAGGGTGCTCTACTTTAAAATCATCGCCATAGTAATGATGAAAACGTTGCAATGATTCTATGATCAAATAGTTTACAGGAAACCAGATCGGCCCGCGCCAGTTCGAGTTGCCGCCGAACAACGATGTGTCACCCTCGCCCGGGGTATATTTTACCATGAACTCATATCCATTCGCATGGAGCTTGTACGGTTCGTCCAAATGCATCCTAGATAAGGCCCGAATTCCGTATTTTGATAAAAACTCTGTCTCGTCTAACATCCTTTTCAATAATTTTTTCATTCGATGCCCACGCAACAGAGATAGTAAATGTCTTTCACCTTTACCTTTTTCTGTCCAGCGCGATATAAGATTGGCTAAATCCGGTCGATATTTTAAGAACCATTGAAGGCGTCCGGTGAATTCCGGCATGGAATCGAAGAGTTCTGGATCTAATACCTCCACAGCAAACAATGGAATCAGCCCTACCATGGAGCGTACCTTCATCCTCAATCGCTTGTCGTCAGGAGTATGCAATACGTCATAAAAGAATTCATCCTCTTCGTCCCAAAGATTAATGCTCTCATTATCTACATTGGCCATTGCCCCCGCGATGTACAAGAAATGTTCAAAAAACTTCGTAGCTAAACTTTGGTAAGTCGGATTTTCTTTAGCGAGTTCCAAGGACATACGCAACATGTTCAAGGTGAACATGGCCATCCAGCTTGTTCCGTCGGATTGTTCAATGAAACCACCCGTTGGCAAATGATTGCTTCGGTCGAACACACCGATATTATCCATTCCCAAAAATCCACCTTGAAAAATATTGTTGCCATTGTAATCCTTCTTGTTTACCCACCAGGTAAAATTCAGTAATAGTTTATGGAACACCTCTTCCAAAAATTTGCGGTCACCTTTGCCTTGCAACTTTTGGTCTAGTTTATAAACACGCCAGGTAGCCCAGCCGTGAACCGGAGGATTCACATCCCCAAACGCCCATTCATAGGCGGGCAATTGGCCATTCGGGTGCATGTACCATTCCTTTGTCAGTAAGACCAATTGATGCTTTGCAAATTCCGGATCGACAATGGCAATTGGAATAGTATGAAAGGCAAGGTCCCATGCAGCATACCAGGGATACTCCCATTTGTCAGGCATGGAAATGATGTCCGCATTATTAAGGTGCGGCCAGTCGCTGTTTCTTCCATTTTTTCGCTGGGCTGGAGGCGAAGGCTGACCTGGATCGCCTTTTAACCACTGACCAACATCATAATAATAAAACTGCTTGCTCCACATCAGTCCGGCAATAGCCTGACGCTGAATTTCTTTTTTATCGCTATCCTCGATGTCTTCCTGCGTGGCACCAAAAAATTCATCCGCCTCATTTTTCCTCTGTTGAAAAAGTGCATCAAACTCTTGAAATGGGTTTGAGGGAAAGTTTTGAGTCAGCCGCAACTTGATCGTGCTGGACTTTCCCCCTGGAATAGTCAGGTCATAATTAAATGAGGCTTTTGTTCCATGTTGCGTATTATTGACAGCGTCTTTTTTTTTATGAATTAAAAAATCATTGATACCATCTTTGCTAGTGCCGTCCTTTTCGTAGTTATACAATCGTTTTGCATTCGTTTCATTTTCACAAAATAAAGCATCACACTTGCCATCTGCTATCAGGTAGTAATCACCGAGATCACGATGATTAATTTTGATGTTATTTTTATCATCCTGAAACATCTCTGGTTTATAATTGTCGTAACCCCATGACCAGGTGTTACGATACCAGACGTGCGGAAGTACATGTAAAGCGGCATCTTCTACACCGCGGTTATGGACGGTAATTTTAATGAGCAGATCATGCGTATCTGCCTTTGCATATTCAATAAAAACATCAAAATATTTATCCTCATTAAAAATACCGGTATCTATTAATTCGAACTCAGGATCAAGCTTACCTCTTTTTTTATTTTCAGCTACAAGACGCGAATAAGGAAATTCTTCGTGTGGATACTTATACAGCATCTTCATGTAAGAATGAGTTGGTGTACTATCGAGGTAGTAGTAATGTTCCTTACAATCCTCAGCATGATTGCCTTCATTTCCAGTCAGGCCAAAAAGGCGCTCTTTGATAATTGGATCCTTTTTATTCCAAAAGGCGACAGCAAAATTCAGCAGTTGATGATTGTCGCTTATACCGCCAATCCCCTCTTCTCCCCATCGGTACGCTTTGCTCCTGGCAGCATCGTGAGATACATACTCCCAGGCATTTCCGTAAGCGCTATAATCCTCACGCACCGTGCCCCATTGCCGCTCCGTTAGGTAAGGACCAAACTTTCTCCAATCCTTAATCTTATCACGGTCTTCGATGAGGCGTTGTTTTTCTTTCATTTTTTTTAAAGTGTTGAGGTGTTGAAGTTCGAAGTGTTGAGGTTGGCCGATAGTATAGTGTGTAGTAGTTGATTAAAGTGCTATAGCGAGATGACGGGTTCATTCATAAGTATTCCAACGCGTGGGTGCTTAAAGTTCTATGTGATGAGGTATCTGACAGTATGCATTGCTGATTTTAATTGTTGCACCCCGAGATAACGAGGTACATCGGGAAAGTACCATCACTTCAACACCCCGAACTTCAACACTTCAACACTATCCATTATCCTCAAACCCCGGATACAACAACATCCCGCCATCGACGAAAAGTGTAATTCCATTTACGTAGTCGGAATCATCGGAGGCTAGCCAAACAGCGGCTCCACCAATATCTTCGACTTCGCCAATTCGTTTTTGAGGTATCAGTTTCAATAATTGTTTATAGGATTCGGGAGTTTGCCATGCAGCGTGATTAATGGGAGTTCGGATCGCTCCAGGTCCAATGCTGTTAACCCTGATTTTCATCGGGGCATACTCTTGCGCTATACTTTTCATGAGCATCATAACGCCCCCTTTGGATGCGGCATAGTTGGCGTGTCCAGCCCATGGGATAACTTCATGTACTGAACTCATACAAATGATCTTACCTGCTGCTTTGGAGCGTGATGGAACTACACCTCTTTTTAAAAATTCTTTGATCGCTTCACGTGCACACAAAAATTGTCCTGTTAAATTTATTCCAATAACGCGGTTCCATTCCTCCAGTGACATCTCATGAAATTGGTTGTCCTTTTGCAAGCCTGCATTATTTACTAAAATGTCTATGGTGCCAAAACGTTTATAAGTTTCCTCAAACATGGATAGTACTTCCTGTTCATTGCTGACATCCGCCTTTACTGTTATTCCCGTTCCACCTGCTGCTTCAATATCATACAGGACTTTGGCAGCCTTGTCTGGGCTTGATGAATAGTTTACTACTACAGAAGCACCCTCTAAGGCTAGCGCTTTTGCAACACCAGCACCTATCCCGGAACTTGCTCCGGTGATTAACGCTACTTGTCCTTCAAGCTTTCTTTTCATGAAATGATTATTTATACAGATAAGGTTTACGAGTGAACCAGGGACCGGTATTTTTTAAACAAAAGAACAATTTTAAGCAATCCTGGTCTTTGACTTAATCAACGAGCTTAATGGATGCGGAATTAATACAAAATCGCAGATTTGTAGGTGTAGGGCCATCGGGAAAAACGTGCCCTAAGTGACAATCGCAGACATTGCACATCACCTCGATGCGGGTGCCATAGGTGTTATCTTTTTCATATTGAATAACGTTGTCTTTTACAGGCTCCGTAAAGCTTGGCCATCCGGTACCCGACTCGAATTTTTGAGTGGAGTCAAACAAGGGGGTGCCACAACAACGGCAGGCATATAAGCCAGGCTGGTGTGCCTCACAGTACTCACCCGTAAAAGCGCGCTCGGTGCCCTTTTTTCTAGTGATGCGGAATTCTTCCGGTGTAAGTTCTTTCTTCCATTCATCATCCGACTTAATAACCTTTCGGTCCGGAACCGGATTGCCTTTTGTGGCATACGTTATAACATCATTCCAAAGCATTTTTTCGAGTGTTTAAGTATTGGCGAGTGTTAAAGGTAACATTGGACTACTCATAAAGTTCGGTATGGTTCCGACTTTCTATGTAAAGTTTAAAATTGCTTATTTTCTACCTAGTAACGACCAACAATTTTATCTTAAATTTGTGCAAACCCTTGAGATTGGAAACAAAAACAACAACAACTCGATTTGATTCTAAGAGCCTTTATAAAAAATTTTTAGAATTGTTTGATTCAGAGCCGATTCTGGTTCGTTCGCCAGGCCGAATAAATCTTATCGGAGAACATACTGATTACAATGATGGCTTTGTCATGCCTGCGGCTATTGATCGTGATATTGTGGTAGGGATAAACTTCTCACAAGAATCTCATTCGACTTTGTATTCCGTTAAGCATAATGAGTTTTTCTCATTTCACACAAGCAATCCTGAAAAGGTCAATTCTCCGTTATGGGCGAACTACCTATTGGGTGTGGTACGCCAATTTATAGATAAGGGTTATGCTGTAAAATCTTTTCATTGTGTTGTTGACGGTGATGTGCCTACAGGCGCAGGGTTATCTTCTTCAGCAGCCCTGGAGTGTAGTTTTGCCTTTGCGCTGGATCACCTCCATCATTTTAAGATTCCGAAACAACAATTGATCTTGATAGCGCAATGGGCTGAGCACCATTTTGTCGGTGTAAGGTGTGGCATTATGGATCAATTTGCCAGCATGATGGGCGTTGATGGTAAAGCATTTGTGCTCGATTGCCGGTCGCTGGAATACCATTATTTTCCCGTTGATATGAAAGAATGCTCCATCGTACTTTGCGATACAATGGTAAAACATTCACTGGCAAGTACTGAGTATAATACCAGAAGACTCGAATGTGAGCAAGGTGTAAGAATTATCCATCAACATTATCCTGATGTTAAAAGCTTGAGGGATGCTACCCTGGAGATGATTGAAAGTCAACGTGAGAAATTTCCTGCAAAGGTTTATAGCAGATGCGTCTATATTGTTCAGGAGAATCAACGCGTATTAGATGCCGCCCATGATTTAGAAAACGGTGATTTGAAAGCTTTTGGCAAGAGAATGTATGCATCACACGATGGCTTATCCAGGTTGTATGAAGTAAGCTGCCTTGAACTTGACTTTTTAGTGGACGAATCAAAAAAGGTTAAGGGTGTATTAGGCTCCCGGATGATGGGTGGAGGGTTTGGAGGTTGTACCATTAATTTGGTTAAAAAAGAGGAAGTAAAATCATTTATTTCTGCGATGTCTGACGTCTACAATGAAAAATTTAAAATCAATATGGCATCCTATATTGTGTCACTTAAAGATGGTACGGGCATTATCAATACTTCACATCTGAAATAATTTAACCACCTGAGATGAAGCTTTTAAAAAAACGACTCGGCGGAACAAAGATTCCGGTCAATATTGATACGATATTTCGCAAGTTTACATACCTTAAAACCAATATTCTTAATTTCAAACTACGTATAAATGAAAAAAAAAGTCCTTCATGCTCTTATAATCCTTACGATCGCTGCTATGTTCGGAGCTTGTAAGTCAAAAACTGAACAACCTGAGGAAACTTCCAAAGATTCCACAGGCACCGCGGAAGCTACTACTAGCCGGTCTGCTTTTGGTACGTTGCCAGACGGAACGGAGGTATCTCTTTACACCTTGAAGAATACAGCCGGCACTGAAATGCTCGTCACCAATTACGGTGGTATAATTACCGCTTTAAAAACGGCCGATAAGAACGGAACTTTTGAGGATATCGTACTAGGTTATGATTCACTGGCTGGCTATTTGAAAGCACCTTCCTTTTTCGGAGCGCTGGTCGGCCGGTATGGCAACCGTATCGCCAAGGGTAAATTCGCATTGGATGGCAAAACATACTCTTTGGTTTTGAACAATGAAACCAACCACTTGCATGGTGGAACAAAGGGTTTTGACAAAGTGGTATGGAATGCAGATGCTTATTCTACGCCCGAAGGCGCAGCGCTGAAGTTGACTTATCTAAGCAAAGACATGGAAGAAGGTTATCCTGGAAACCTTCAAGTAGAAGTTATCTATACGCTTACAAATGATAATGCATTAAAAATTGATTACAATGCTACTACCGATAAGAAGACGATCATAAACCTGACCAACCATAGCTATTTCAATTTATCCGGTAATACGAAACGCGATATACTTGATCATACGGTGTCCCTAGCGGCCTCCAAATTTTTACCGGTCGATAAAACGTTGATTCCTACAGGAGAGATAAAGGATGTGAAAGGTTCAGCCTTTGATTTTAGTAGGCCCACCGTCATTGGTGAACGAATCGATGCTAAAGAACAGCAAATCGAATTTGGTCGCGGCTACGACCACTGCTGGGTCTTGGATAAACCAGATAGTGTAACACCGTTTGCTACTGTTTATGACTCCATCAGCGGTCGTTTCATGGAGGTTTTTACAACGGAGCCAGCCGTTCAATTTTATTCCGGCAATTTTTTAGAGGGCACCATTACCGGAAAATTTAACACGGTATACAAGAAACGATATGGTCTTTGCCTTGAGACACAACATTATCCTGATTCCCCTAACAAGCCATCATTTCCCACAACGGTCTTGAATCCTGGAGAAGTTTATAAAACTCAAACGATTTATAAATTCTCAACAAAATAGGGTACGTTATTACATCCACAATTGAAAAACGGTCTGAATTCTCAGGCCGTTTTTTGCTTCCTACATTGACAATCAGCATTCTTTTACTTACCTCTTACCTCTTACCGATCACCAATTCACCTATTTATTAGCTCACTTTACCTGTAGTTTATGACCGAGATGTCATCAAAATATGCGGATCCGGTAGCCGATCCATCCAGGACTATAAAATATACATGCTAAATACCTGGTCCGGAAAGTAATTTAATTTTATAGAATATTCGTAAAAATCCTGGGTCCCTTTTATCACTTTTGACCCTTGGGTTGTTATAAAAAAGTTGGCTGAATTTCCTGTGTCACCGCGCATTGTCAAGTATATGCCATTACCCGTCAAGTCAACCATCTTAACCTTTAACCTCAAAACTAGCGCTGAGCCAACGGAAATATTTGACGGGCTCAGTTTATAACTCCAGTATGAAAAGCCTTCCTCTGAAGAACTTGAAGAGTTAATGGAAAGAGAATGCTTAGAAGACGCAAAAGCGAGATTTGTTACAATACCATTATGATTTACCGGATGGACGTTAGAGAATTGCCAGGAATTCACACTTCCTATACTGTCATTTAAAATTTCAACTTCGGTTGTTTTGGGTTCGCTCCAGGAAGGCAGCAGGGTTTTAGGGTTGAATAATTCATCAAGATAATATTTTCTTCTTTCAGGCGTATATTGATTATACAATGAAAATAGATTGCCACCATCAAGCATTATACTCTTAAAGTCGCCGTTGGGCAATTTATTATCTATATGACCCCTTCTTAAGATTGAATGACCAAATTCATGAAAGACTAATATCTCTTTTTCGATATCCGTTCTCAGATTCCAGCAGTCGTCTGATTGCTTAATTTGAACTCTGGGTGGATCGACTAAGCCATAGCCACAATAACCAGGAGGATCGGTCTCATTGACAAATTTGATATCTAAATTATCTACGTTAATAGTTATTCCCCGATCTCTGGCTTCTGAAACAAATCGATCGACATACACCGTGAATTCATCGGGAATAACAAATACCGGATCCTCCGAAGAGCATGCCGCGATCAACGTGAAAAAAATA
>CAZAHL010000350.1:0-7709 GCA_964484845.1 uncultured Chryseolinea sp.
TTTTTCAGGTGACCATCTTACCATTAATGGGGATATAATCCTGAATAAGGGTGCCGTTGTAACGGAATTCCGTGGGTCCGCCAAATGTGACGCCGATCGTTTGTCCGGCCCATCCCCCTTTGATTTTATCTCTCAACACCGCTTGCGAAAGCGTCACGGTTTCTTTGATGGCTGGCACTTTTATTTCCTTTCCTTGTCCATAGGAAGCAGAAGAAAAAATAACTAAGGCAATCCAAGTAAGATGACGCATACATTAAAATTTAACTGTTTTTTTTAATTTCATTTCGATAAGGTGCCGATGCTTGAGCTCCCATTTTGGTTACTGAAATTGCTGCAGCCCAGTTTGCAAAAAGAACCGCTTCGTCTAATTCTTTTCCTTCAGCAATGGCTACGGCCAGCGCTCCGTTAAAAACATCACCCGCAGCCGTGCTATCAATAGCCTTAACGGCGGGTGAATCTATAAATTTATCCTCCTGGTCATTGTGCAGGTAGGCTCCCCGTGATCCAAGGGTGATAATCACATTAGTGACTCCTAGCTCTTTTATTTTTTTTGCCGCCTTTCGAATCGAATAGTCGTCCGATATTTCAACTCCCGAAAAGGTCTCTGCCTCAAATTTATTAGGAGTAATGATGAAAAGCGACTGATAAATATCCGGTGGCAAGGGCATCGCTGGTGCTGGGTTAAGAATCACCTTCTTACCTCGTTGTGCCGCAGTTTTTGCGGCAAAAAAAACCGTGGGAATGGGAATTTCCAGCTGCATCAACAGAATGTCATGTTGCTCGATTTCCTTCTCAGCTTTCTCCAAATCTTCGCGCGTCAGCGCTCCGTTGGCGCCTTGCGCTACGACGATGCTATTTTCGCCTTTTGCGTCGACGGTGATCAATGCAACACCCGAAGGGTTTTCCGAGTCGGCAATAATAAAATCAGACTTAATACCCTCTTTCCGGAATTGCTGTAAGGCCTGCTTTCCAAAAATATCATTACCGATCTTGGCGATGAACGTCACATTTCCTCCAAGTCTGGACGCCGCTACAGCTTGATTAGCACCCTTACCTCCGGAAAACATGAAAAATTTGCCTCCTAAAATTGTTTCACCTGGCAGTGGGAACTTATCTGCTTTGATCACCATGTCGGTGTTTGAACTGCCAATGACCAGAATCGATTTAATTGGACTCATCTGCTGTAAACGTTTACGATAGTACAAGGATTTTTATTGTCAAATAAATAATTTGACGTAATTATATTTGAATAGAAAACTTGACAATCTTTAACATGGAAATCTCAAAAGATCTCTTCACCAAACTAAAATCGTTCCGAGAGCCAGAGCTCCAAAATGAAATCACAAAGCATGGCAAGATGATCAAGGCGAACAAGGGTGACATTCTCATTCGTGAGGGACAATATCTGGATTTCCTGCCAATTGTTGTCCAGGGGCTACTTCGTGTATATCAGGAAAAGGAAGACCGGGAAATACTTCTTTACTATGTAGGTCCGGAGCAAACTTGTATGATGTCACTCTCTTCAGCTTATTTTGATTACAATAGTGCAGCCAACGGAATTGCCGTAAAACCATCTGAAATATTGGTGCTACCAGCTCATGTAATAGCGGATTGGCAACTAAAATATCCTTCCTGGAATAAATTTATTATCAATACTTTCAAGAGCAGGTATGACGAACTACTCAACGCGTTTAGCAACGTAGCCTTTAAACCCATTCATGTCCGGGTCAAGGAATATCTTTCGGAGTATGTAAGAAATCAAAACTCCAAAAAAATCCCATTGTCTCATCAGACGTTGGCCAATGAGCTTGGAACAACGAGAGTTGTCGTTTCAAGAATTCTAAAGCAGCTTGAGGTAGAGAAAAAGGTAAAACTATACCGTGGCTTTATCCAGGTGATAACTTAAGGCGTTGAGCCTACAGAGTACTTCTCTCCCGCCGATTCAAAAAAAAATATTGGGTTGTGTATCTTTTGATACACGCCATTCCCTGTCTCTATGTTTATCATTGTATGTGGACAACACTAAATGATAATATTATTTCCCATGCTTCTTACACTAACAATGACAGGGTCATTGTTCAGTCAAAATTTAAAAGATAAAAAAATGAAAATACTTGTTCACATTACTCAGGGACCGGAAAACCCTACAAGAGCTGCCCTTGCTTTTCTGGTAGCAAAGACTGCTATTGAAGAGGGGCACACAGTAATGATATTTCTTGCAGGTGATGGAGTTCAGTTATTCCGTACGGAAGTCCTTGACAACGTTGTGGGGCTGGGAACGGGTAAGCTTCGCGAACACTATGATGCGATTGTAAATGGCGGGGGGAAATTCTATTTATCAGGAATGTCTAGTAAAGTAAGAGGGATTATTGAAGAAAATATTAAAAACGGGCCAGCCGAATTTGCTTTGCCAAACGTAACTTGTTAAGCTAGCAGTCGACTGCGATCGTGTATTTGTATATTAAATTGAAAAATGTTTAACCTCAAATTTTAAAAAAATGGAAAAAGTAATTCATTGTCGAGACGTTGGTTTTGATTGCAATGGAGTGATTAAAGCCAAGACTGAAGAAGAAGCATTAAAGCTTGCAGCCGAACATGCTATAAAAGTGCATGGAATAAAAGAAATAACACCTGAAATTGTTGCCAAGGTGAAAGCTGTCATACGGGAGGAGTAAATTATACCCGGAGGTTTGACTTAATAAAATCTTATCAGTCGAATTACAAAGGCGAGAAGTAATTTGTTAGTCCCATGGCCAGGCTTTTAACGCTGAGGGAGCTTACTTTGAAATTATTATAGTACTGCCTAGCGGCAGGGTCATCCGGTCTAGCCGTCAGATTGCTTACCCAACTATAGAGATTTCAAACCCTAATTAATCAGAATATACTTTTTCGCCTTTGTTAAGCCAAACACCCCATGTTCTGGTATAGGCGTGAATCCGATTTGTTTGTTTGCCCGACGAATCCACAATTAGATTACCTTGATTAAACCATTCAAATATTCCCCCATATAGATTTGATACATCGCTGAACCCATCAGACATCAGTTTTTCTGCAATCTTTTCACTCCTGTATCCTACGGAGCAATAGACCAATATCTTGACATCTTTATTTAAAGACTTTACACAATCCATTCTGAAATTATCAAACCCAACAAAGCGTGCACCTTCTAAATGACTTACGGCATATTCAGGATATTCACGTGCGTCCAATAATACAAATTTCCCCAGTGTACTAATCTGACCAACAGATACCTCGGGAGCGGAATGCGATAGCATTGTTTTTAGCAAAATATTGTATCCAATATTCTCTACCTGGCAATATGAGTAGAAGGGACAGATCATCAGGAGAAATATCGAAGAACGAGTCAGCACCATAGCAACGAAATTAATTATCTGGTAACAATACAACAACAGGTAAGATTAAATCGTGGGCATAAGAATAAGTTTTAGCGCATTTCATAGCACCCTCCGGGGCCCTTTAGACTGTCTGGAATCCTGAGTTTGATTGGCAGAGTTTTTTGTCTTGAAGAAAAGGAAGTACTGCATTTTTTCCCTCCATCTTTGACTAAAAACCAACTTGACAAAGTTCGTTATTTACTGTTTACTATATTTTCTTCAAAGTCCGGTGAACTCAAAGGTGCCGGTATGAAATAACAAAAGCAGAACGTAATTTACGTCCTGCTTCTCCTTGGGGTTAGATAAGATTAAATCGCCTTCAAAAACTCGTCTGTGTGGTATGATAGAAATTTGCTCGCGGCCTGATATACACCTTCTCCGTACTTATTGGGATCAACAGGGATAACTTTAGCATTCTTGGTATTCCCGTTGCGTACGCTGTAAAATGTTCCATAAATCGTCGAGGTTCCTTGTGACATACCCCCACTGGCATAGCTGCTGATCTTTTGCTCTTCTATAACCTCCGTAATCTGCAACGGCTTGCCTAGAATGCCACTGTAGACGGTAGTATTACCTGCGCCTACTTTACCATGGTAAAATCCGATCGTGCTTGTTACAGTCGTAACCTCGTTTTGACCTTTAAATTTTATTTTTGCGTCTTTAGTGGACACGATTCCTTCGGTATCGACAATGCGGAGATTTGTTTTTACTTTAATCTTCGCTCCATTGCCTTGAAAGGATCCCTGATCCTGAATGAAGAGAACCGTTATGTCTACATTACCAACAATAGCATCCCCCAGATCGTTGGATAATCTTGGAAACATGGAAGCTTGATTTCCTAAAAAGCCGCCTTTTTTTGACTTTCCGTCTTTGTCAAAGCCCTTAACAAAGTATTCAAAACCGGTAGGGGAACTGCTCATCACGCCAGGAATTTCTGCCACGGATATTTTTCCTCCTTGAACACGGGTATAATCACTATAGATTTCAGCTTTCGCTGCTTCATCAGCGCTAATTATAGTGAGTCCTTTAGCTTCTAACTTTGTTATATATTCTTTGTACAATTTATCTGTAATCTCCTGTACCGTTTTTTCATCTAAACCCTCTAACCCAACGGATACTTCCGTTAACGCATCGCCTTTCATTCCTCCTCCCAACGTTGAGCCTCCTTGTTTGTAATTCTGCTTCTCGTTATAAATTTGGAAGTTTACATCGAAGCCGGCAATATATATTTTTTTGGTCTTCGATCTTCTCAATTTGTCTAGTCCATACGATTGATCTTTGGGTTTAA
Organism: uncultured Chryseolinea sp.; assembly: GCA_964484845.1. GTDB lineage: Bacteria > Bacteroidota > Bacteroidia > Cytophagales > Cyclobacteriaceae > Chryseolinea. Next base: position 4,684 of record CAZAHL010000350.1, read on the forward strand.
ATTCCCCCAACGTTTGGGCCATTATGTTTGCCGAAAGCAAAAACACGACTACAATGATTAACATTCTTTTCATAAGAGTAGATTTATTAATTTCAGTAAAACTAATTTCTGCGTCGCACGAAAAGTATACCGTTGCTACAGTATTTTGCTATACCCACCAGCACGGATAAGGAAAAAAAGGCGTAGTAATGAATCAAAAATAGAAGGCCGTAATCTTCAGGAGACCCGTCGAACACGCATGAAGGAATGGGCTGTCACCCAGAGCCCTATACTGATTGCTACGATGCTACTATCACGTTGGACAAGATTAGTCAAGCGTGGATATGAATCCCTGGTATCATATTACGAAAATGTATCTCCATAATTTCATGAACCGATGTATACGAGGCGCGTAGCGCCATTGCTGGAAACGCCAGCGCAGGCAGACCAATTTAATAATTAAAAATCAAACTTTGCCGGCGTGATTTATATGCTATTGTTGCACTAAACCTTCGGTAGCTCTTTCTCACTTTGTAGTACGTTGTAATAGTTCACCAAAACTGTACAACTATGAAAACAAAGAAAGAAGAAACTACCTTGGTTCAGCAAGCATGTGCTAAGGTAGGAGGTTTCAAATCTCTTCACAAACGCCTTGAAAAGAAGATTATCGTCAGTGGAAAGAGCCTCAGTACACTGCCGGCCACGCGAAGCCTTATTTATTGTGGGCTGGCCATTTCTTTCACGAATCTTCATAGTCTGTCCCATATTTCTCTTGCCAATTGCCTCGCTTGAAGTCCGTATCCATTAACTTCTCCGGAACTTAAAATGATCTTCTGTCCGTCTTGATATTTTGGAATTAGTCTTTCGTCCGCCAAACCATTATTGTGCATTAGACAGTTTCTTACATCATTCACAAATTTTATATCCACTAATATCTTTGGAGTAATTCCAATAAGCTGTTTCTCAATAAATTTTACTTTCTCGGAAAAAGTCAATCGTCTTGCTTGTTCCTCAGCCAAAGAAGGAATTAAGTTGTCACCCTTTTCCCTTATTGTTTTCAAAGTCACCTTACAGTCATTTTTGTCAGGGTGCGAAATCAAAATCTTAACGATACACTTTGTAAGAAAGTCCTCAAAATGCGCAAATCCTAAAAGAAGAGCGGATGTTGTAATGTGATTCGAATAGTTGTCATAGTTTTTTTCGTATAACTGCTCAATGGTAAAGCCCAGATTAAAGCGATCATGTCCCTTTATTTGTTGATAGACTTGTTCGTCTGAAACGTCAAGAAAACCAATCAGCAAATTGAGTTGATTTAATAAATAGTCAAGATCATTCATTTAGTCAACAGGTCTATTTGTCGAACGTCAATATGTAAGGAGTCACTGTCCGAAATGGCTTGCCCACAACGCCTATATATAAGAAGTGGAGGTGAGCAAAAATAGAAAAATATCTCTCCCTATCAGCGCCATTTCTTATACATTTTGTGGGTAGTTGGGCTTTCACGATACTTTCCAATTGTTCCTAATTTCGTCAAGTCGAGAAAACACACATGACTTTGTTTCATTGTCCGATGATACAAATATGTTTATGATGTCACCTTGCTTTTTACTTGTAAGTATCGTGTAGTCTGTTGTAGTTGATTCTCCCAGAAGTTTTTGTCCACTTGTTGTTAGGTATTGATAGTAAACATTGACTCTTTGTCCAATGCCCGATATGGGAAGTCCTGAAACAGGAGTCATTGAAACAATCTCTGCATTTGTAACCGTTCCATTTTTGAAAAGGTCAATTTGTCCCTTTACTCTCCAGTACAACAGTCCCAACGCAATGAGTCCAATAATTAGAATTGGTGTCAATACCAATAAGAGTATGTCTGTCGGGAAGGCGTATGGTTTTAGGTCCAAGATTATTGTCTGTCCGTTGTAGTGTTTAATTTGAATTGTGTCTCCAATTTCCAGTCGCGAAACTTTGACTGAATCAAGAACCCTAAATTTGTCGTCTATTAATTTGTCTGCACTCTGGTACGAGTAACTTATTACTCTCGGGTGTTCATTATTAATACTTATGTTACCTTGAACTTCAATGTTGTTTATTTTTGCTTGAGTTATCGAACCATTTTTGTCAACAAGTTCATAGTCCACTTCAGGGCTGTCCGACCCAGCAAAACTGAAAATAAGCAAAAACAGTCCTCCAAACAGAAATGGAATCATTGTGAAAACTGTTCCAAAAATCAAATGACCTGGTTTTTGTTTTAATAAATCAAAAATTGTTTTTAGTCCTACTTGTCTCGGTTCTCTAATCATTTAATTTTTTTCGTTTTGTCGTCACTGTCCACGGAGCCAGCCCAATTACCCACAACGCTTAGCTATGAAACGTGTGCGTTTAAATACCTACATCTTTGTCCCACGTTGCTGACGAAATTTAACAGCACACACTTTGAGAACCTACAATACAGCATATGTTTTATAGCTTTTGTTAGCGCTATGTGCCCTTTTTCTCACTGGTACTATTCTATTGATCGTCAAACTGACATATATTTAGAATTGATTGTTAGAAATCTACAAAGCAAATTGTAATAGATCTTTTCCAACCGTGATTTTTCCTGAAAAAGTACTGCGTACTGCATTAATCCATATTTCATCAGTCAGCGTGTTATCGTCAGCAGGCACAAAATGATTTAAAACGAGAGTTTTTACATTTGCTTGTTGAGCAATCTTTCCTACGTCTTCCGCAGAAGTATGATGTGATAGTATACTCGCTTTTAATTTTGTTGCGTTTGGCCTTCTTTTCACCATTTCATCAATTGCGGGCCTGTACATAACTTCATGAACAAGATAGTCGGCACCGGAGGCAAATGTGGCAAGAGCAGGACAATAGGCCGTATCCCCTGAAAAAACCACAATCTTTTCCCCAAGTTTAAATTTGAAGGCATAACTCTCATCAATAGGAGGGTGAATATTCTTCATCGCACTAACTTCAAAATCTGAATTTGATACGTAAGCCTTCGGTCAACTACATCTTGCTATTCCACTGGGAAGGTAGTAAGTCTT
>CAZAHL010000351.1:0-7707 GCA_964484845.1 uncultured Chryseolinea sp.
ACGAAGTACGTACCTCGTACTTCGTATTTCGTACCTTTATTAACAATGATGCATAACTAAGTAATCGTTACACTAGTACATTGTCGTAAAAAATAAAAGCACTAGCTGGACTATAACGAGTTTATAACTTCGGCGGCTGCCCGCTCGCCTGATAGCAAGGCTCCATTTATAGTTCCAAATTCTCCCTTGCTGTCGGTGGCTTCACCCGCAAAAAATATCTTACCATTAACAGGAGTTCCAAGATTAATTCTGTGCTGATTGGTGCCGTCAGGCTTTAGATAAGCCACTCCCCCACGAATGTAATTTTCTTTTGACCAGTCTTGAATGACACAAACGATATTATCATTTAAGTCTCTCCTGGCATGAAGGGTCGCCTTTCCATCGTAGATGCTGTCTAATTCCGCAAGCAATACTGGGATGATATCTTTCCCAAGCAACGATAAGGCTGCTGCCTTTTGACCATTGATGGTGATACTAAGCGTCTTAATCAGTTCACTCCTGCCCACACCGTTATTAAAGTATTCAGGACCTTCCGACCCTCCATAAAGAAAACCAGATTCCTTACCCCAGAAATTAATTTTAAAATCCAACAACACACGCAACGACGGATCCATTTCCATGTGGGACAGGGCTTCCGATTTATCAGAAGGTAAGGCTGGATTGAAAACAATATCGCCTCCTTTGAGAATGGAGGCCGGCACGGTAACAATAACTTTGTCTGCTTCTACAGTAAATGGCTCTGTGGATACTGCGCTTAATACAGTATCTCCGTTAATGATAATTTTGGACCCTGTATAATCAATACTTCTTACTACTTTATTACGCTGAACCTTTGAAGCTACATTGCTAAATCGTGAAAGCAGGGCATCCTGCATGGGGTTGTCTGTCAGCAATAACTTGGTTTCATCTCTGGTTATCTGACTTCTTCCTTCCGCAATCGCTTTTATGCCGATACGATCATTTTCTGTTCCATTCTTATTACCTATCCAAGAATTTAAGATGGCATGAACCCGGGAATTAATACCTGCAGCCTGAATTGCTTGTTCAACTGTACCACTGCTACCCGAATAAGCAGAGAGATTAGTAAAAAAGTTCTTCGCTGCGACAAAATCAGGGTCGGCTTCAACAGATGCCCTTGTTCTTAAAATACCATCCAAAAAATAGCTATCGGTAGCAGTGGTTTCGAGGTTAACTGTTGAAAGCTTTAATTGGTTTACTATTTTGCCCCATATAGAGTCTGTTCCTATTATTTGTTCAGCTCCTAATTCCGGAGAAAAATCGTTGCTTAAAGCGGTGGGCGAGTTGAATAGAAGCGAAAGGGAAGGCTTATCAATTGACTTTAAAGAACGAACTCGTCCTCCCACCCGGTTGGAAGCTTCTAAAATGATAACCTCGATACCACTGGCCTGGAGAATATCAGCGACATAAAGGCCAGCCGCACCTGCTCCTACAACGACGACAACCCCATCGTAATTAATTTTAGGTTTAGGATCCTCATCATCTTTGCAGGCAGCTAACCATGAAGGCAATACGAGACCTGCCGACACCCCTAAACCGATCTTCCTTAGCGCAATTCTTCGTTTCACAACTCAATTTTTGGAAACTCAAGTATCGCTCAAATTTTACAAAAATATAAACGATTTTCGGCCTATGAATTCAATTCCACTTCCAACGGTTAAAAAAGTCGCGGTAATTGGTCCGGAGTGTACCGGGAAATCCGATTTATCTGAATTTCTAGCAGATAAGTATAAAACTGGCTGGGTCCCTGAGTATGCCAGAGGATACCTTGATAATCTGGTCAGACCCTACGAACAACATGATCTGCTAACCATCGCCCGCGGGCAATTAAGGCTGGAGAATATCTGGGAAAAAGATTGCAAAACCCTCATGATTTGTGACACAAATCTTTACGTAATCAAAGTTTGGAGTGAATTTAAATTTGGTAATTGCGACAAAGAGATTTTAGATCACATTGCTACCCGAAAATACGACTTATACTTGCTCACCAATATTGACTTGCCCTGGGTGGAGGATCCGCAACGCGAGCATCCTGACAAACGTGAACAACTGTATACAATTTATTTGAACGAAATGAAAAACCAGCCGATCCCCTTTATTGAAATTAAAGGAGAACGAGAGCAGCGGCGAAAGATGGCGGTTGACGCCATTGAAAAAATACTGGTCAAGGCATGAGCATCCCCACCGGCCCTTATGCGGCATTAAAAATACCAGACTTCAGATTATTTGTCTCCACCCGTTTTTGTGTGACGCTCGCCATCCAGATTCAGGCTGTAGTTGTTGCCTGGCAAGTCTATGAAATCACAAAAGATCCCTTGTCGCTGGGCTTAATTGGACTTGCTGAAGCAATACCGTCTATCGGCGTCTCTTTATATGCTGGTCACGTAGCAGACTCTGTTCAACGCAAAAAAATAATTTTGATTTGTTTAGCAACGCTCCTGCTCTGCTCTGTCACCCTTCTTTTTTTTACATTAGAACCTGGAGCCTTCTTTTTGGACTATGGTGTGACTCCTATCTACACCGTTATTTTCGTTAGTGGCCTTGCGCGCGGATTCCTAACACCAGCTCTTTTTTCCTACATGCCTCAATTAATACCCCGGGAATTATACAGTAACGCAGTAACCTGGAACAGCACTTTATGGGAAACTGCGGCCATTGGAGGACCTGCGTTAGGAGGGTTTTTGTATGGATTTATGGGAATAACAGTCTCCTATTTAACGGACGTCCTTCTAATGTGTGGAGGTTTACTTCTTGCAATTGGTGTAGCTAATAAGGCCCTGCCGCCGAAAACTGAAGAGCAGGGTGTGATTGAAAAAATACGCTCCGGACTGAGGTTTGTTTTCAAAAGTCCAATCATCCTCGGTGCCATTTCATTGGATTTGTTTGCTGTACTTTTCGGCGGAGCCGTTGCCCTGTTACCAATCTTTGCTAACGAAATACTGCTGGTAGGTAAAGAAGGTTTGGGAATTTTGCGGTCTGCCCCAGCCGTTGGCGCTATGCTAATGGCTTTTTACATTACCCATCATCCCATAAAAAAAGATACGGGCAAAATTCTCTTATTTTGTGTTGCAGGTTTCGGTCTGAGTATGATTTTATTTGCGCTCTCCACAAATTTCTGGCTTTCGATGTTCCTGCTGATGATGAGCGGAATGTTCGATTGTGTTAGTGTCATTATTCGAAGCACGCTGCTGCAAACGTTAACGCCCGAAAACATGAAAGGACGGGTTTCAGCTGTTAACCATATTTTTATTGGTTCCTCCAATGAAATCGGTATGTTCGAATCCGGTGTTGCTGCGCGAATACTAGGCGTGGTGCCTTCGGTAATTTTCGGCGGCTGCATGACCATTCTGGTAGTTGGTATTACCGGCTGGGTTGCAAAATCGCTGCGAACATTGCAGCGTGTTCACTAACTTTAGAGTATGGAAATACAAATCTCGATTAACACACCTGCGTTGTTATTTCCGGCCATTACTTTGCTCATGCTAGCCTATACCAATCGCTTCCTTGCACTCGCTAGCTTAATTCGAAACCTGCATACAAAGTATAAACAGGTTGGAGAAGAACGTGCGATTATCAAGGAACAAATTCAAAATCTCAAGAAACGATTATTGCTCGTGAAGCAAATGCAAGGAAGTGGCATCATCAGCTTTTTTCTGTGCGTACTGTGTATGCTCTTCATTTTTCTTGGATATCAAGTCATGGCGTACAGTACTTTCGGTCTAAGCCTGTTGTTTCTGTTGCTCTCACTAGGCTTATCTTTGAATGAAATATTAATCAGCACAAAAGCGCTGGAAATAGAACTGAAAAATATGCTGGAAAGCTGAGGACGTTAGACGAACTAATTTATATTTTACTTTTTCAGAGGAGCCATAATCCTATACTCGGTGTCCACTTTTCCTTTCGAGATATCAGAAAGTTTACCTTTTAAGAGTCTCTTTTTTAAAGGAGTTAAATAATCTACAAACATCTTCCCTTCAATGTGATCGTATTCATGTTGAATGATGCGAGCCTTCATGCCATCAAACGTTTCTTCATAGGCGATCCAGTTTTCATCAAAATACCTGATCTTCAATTTTTCCTTACGTGATATTTTTTCGCGAATGTTCGGTATGCTGAGACACCCTTCTTCATATTCCCAGGGCGTGCCTATTTCCTCGATCATTTCAGGATTAACAAACACCTTTTTAAAATTCTCCATGCCCGGTTCTTCTTCAATAACCCTACCGTCGATAACAAACAACCGCAAACTTTTTCCTATTTGAGGGGCAGCAAGGCCTACACCGTTTGCGGCGTGCATAGTCTCATACATGTCTTCAACTAAGGAAGAGATATCAATACCTTGTTCAATATCTTTTGCTTTCTGACGTAGTACGGGATCTCCGTACATGACGATAGGATAAATCATTGTACAAAGTTAAAACCTTCTCGGCAAATCATTATCCTATAAAAAAATATTTTAGAGGGGGATTTAACGTTTGATTGAGTTGATAAAGGATTGCAGAATTAGAGTAGCGCTAATTTTATCAACATTACCCTTTACCTGCCGATCCTTTTTCTTCATTCCTCCTTCGATCATAGCACGCATTGCCATGCTGCTGGTGAAACGTTCGTCGGCAAGATGAACTGTCTTACCCGGAAATTGCACTTTTAAAATCTCTATGAACTTTCTGACATGGGGCGCAATCTCAGAATCCTTGTTCAAGAGGGTTTTAGGCATGCCAATAATAAATTCATCTACACCTTCCTTTTGTACATAAGCCAATAAAAATTTCAATAGCTCTACAGTTAATACGGTATCAAGTGGGGTGGCAATAATACGCAAGGGATCGGTTACGGCAATGCCGGTTCTTTTTAATCCATAATCAATAGCAAGAAGTCTTCCCATGTCACAAAGGTAGAATGCGCCGTTGGGAATAAAAATGCCGGCTACTTTTTGTAAATAAGTTGTACAAGACCACTCGGATACGCAATGGTATCCGCCAATTGAAAAAATTTACGTTCGCTTATGCTCTTAAACAGGGGTACTCCACCGCCTAAAATTATCGGATGAACGGAAAGAATCATCTCATCAATCAGATTCTCTTCAAGTGCCGGATGTATAATTTCTCCTCCACCGAATAACCAAATATTTTTACCTGATTCTTCTTTTAAAGCATTTACTAACGTTGGAATATTTCCGGAAACAAATACTACATTTTTAAAGGAAGTTTCCTTTTCGGTCCGGGTAAAAACATAATTCGTAAACTCGGGATAAGGGGCTCCATACTCGACAACAAGCCTATATGATTTTCCTCCCATCAGCGTTGCATCAATTGATTTTAAAAACTCAGTCATGCCATAATCGGCATCTGTCAAACACCAATCGTATTCGCCGTTAGGTCCAGCAATAAATCCATCTAACGTTACAGCCAAATTTAAGATCAGTTTGCGCATAATTCTAAATGATGATAAGGCAATGGATTCTTGCCTTTAGAACGACGTCTAATTGTATTTTATCTTTTCGAAGAAAGCTCGCTTCACTTTATTTTCCAGCGCCATAGCTTTGGGAAAAAGAATTTCATTTTCGATTCGAGCATGGGTTATTAAACTTTTCTCAAAGTCCTTCAACTCGTTATACAAAACTTTAACGTATAAAGGTGCATTTGCGTGTAATGTATAATCTTTTGTGATGTTCCGAATGCCTTGCATCTCATCGTCGTGAACCTCGTGGTCCATCGAAAATTTTTGAACCGAGTTTTTTTCCAATAAAAAATAAAGTTTTGGAGAAACAAACTTTTCCCTTGATGCCCGTTCAAGTGAACGTATGAAACTGAACAAAGTGTCTTCTTCTTCGTAAATATGGTGGATGAAATCCTCCACAAAGAGGGGGAAAACGATTTTTAAGTCGCGCTCCACGGCGCGATAATCATCATGATGAGCCTTGAAGCTCTCGACCAACCGCGCAATATAGGGCAGCTTATGCTTTATAAACAGGAAATGAGAGTGCTTGAGATATTCAATAATAAGGTCTATCGGATAGGACATTAAAGGAAGATCTGCCTCTTGCAAATGCGCAGGGTCTTCCATTTCGCGAATAACCTGTTCCACCTTTAAGCCACATTTGGAACAAACCTGGTCGAGGGTCAATTCCGAGTAGTCAAAAAAGCGTATGCCGAAATAATACAACACGTATGCATGGACATAGTTTTGATCCACCAGTACAGAGATTCGCGTATCTTTCAGAGCTATTTTACTCATGCCGGAAGTAAATATAACCGAAAAATCGGGCATAGTCAGGCATATTGGATTGAGAAAAAGCAATTAGTTTAAAAGTCACTGACAATTATTTGTTTCTACACTTAATCCGTTTAATGGCATGAGCTTGGCTATAGAGTTTGACTTCTAACAATTATTTTTACACTTCGTTAAAGGAGTTTACAAAGGTTATATAGAGATGAGCGAAAATCAAAATTCAAAGTATCAGATAAGACTTCCCCTTGTATTATGTCTTGGATTGGCTGCCGGAGTTTTTGTCGGAGCAGGCCTCACGAATCGCAAAGCTACGGGCGATGTTGGAAAGGATGTTCAGAAATTCAGGGATGTATTAACCCAGATCCAAACTGAATACGTCGATACGGTTAACACAAATGGACTGGTGGATGATGCCATTCAACACATGTTAAATAAATTGGATCCCCACTCCGCCTATATTCCAGCGAGTGACCGCCTCGCTGCGAACGAGGATTTGCGTGGAAATTTTGACGGCATAGGCGTAGAATTCAATATCTTCCACGACACTATTGTGATCGTTTCAGCTCTTAGTGGCGGCCCGTCAGAGGCGTTAGGGATTCAATCTGGTGATAAGATTGTAAAAGTCGATGACAAAAACCTGGCAGGGATCGGCGTGACGTCTCCCGACGTAATGAAGGCTTTAAAAGGCCCTAAGGGCACAGAAGTGAAAGTAACCGTACTGCGCAAGGATAAAGAAATTGATTATAAAATCATTCGTGATAAAATACCACAATATTCAGTTGATGTTGCTTATATGGTGGATTCGGAAATCGGATATATTAAAGTAAACCGGTTTGCAGCTACCACCTACGATGAGTTCCATGAATCGCTCACCAAATTGAGAGAGAAAGGAATGAAAAAATTGGTTCTTGACCTGCAAAGCAATCCAGGTGGGTATATGAATATGGCTATTGATATGGCCGATGACTTTCTTTCTTCGGGGAAAAAAATCGTTTTTACTCACGGCAAAGAAAGGAAGTATGATTCTGAAGCGATGTCTACCTCCAAAGGGAGTTTCGAAGATGGCGATTTAATCGTTTTAGTGAATGAGGGAAGCGCTTCCGCTTCCGAGATCTTAGCTGGCGCACTTCAAGACAACGACCGCGCTTTAATTGTAGGTCGTAGAAGTTTTGGAAAGGGACTTGTTCAATCTCCCTTTGATCTGAGCGATGGTTCTGAGTTACGATTGACTATTTCCCGCTATTACACCCCGACGGGCAGGTCGATTCAAAAACCGTATGAAGACGGCGATGAATATTCGCGCGATATTATCAGCCGATACAACCACGGGGAATTTTTTCATGCCGACAGTATTAGCTTCAACGATACGTTGAAATATACTACGCCCAATGGACGCACGGTGTATGGAGGAGGAGGAATCATGCCAGATTATTTTGTTCCCTTGGACACTACCTTAAC
>CAZAHL010000352.1:0-7655 GCA_964484845.1 uncultured Chryseolinea sp.
ATGTGCGTAGGCTCGCGCGAATGAAGGATCCCGTTGAAGCAACGTGCAAACGGACGCTGTTCTCACAGGAAACAATATTAACCTGAAGCAGATCCTTCGCTGTTCGGTTCGAGCAATTATCCACCCGATGTGCGGCTCAGGATGACGGTACTAATGGGACAGGATGCTGTGAAAACGTCATGCCATACCATACTATACCATGAAACGTCATCCTGAGTGGTGGACGTGCGTGGGCTGGCGCGAACGAAGGATCCCGTTGAAGCAACGTGCGAACGGACGCTCTTCTCGAAGGGAACAATATTAACCTGAAGCAGATCCTTCGCCGTTCCGTTCGAGCAATTATCCACTGACGTGCCGCTCAGGATGACGGTACTAATAGGGCAGAATATCTCACATTTTTTCCAGAAAGAAAGCTGCCAATAAAATTGCATATTTACAAGGAGAACGATCAGAAGTCCAGATGAAATATATGGATCAGATCAATACCGGTCGTGTATAATGTGGTATAGAGCATTCTCCGAAATAATAAAGATGATCCATTTTGGAACGTACGCATTTTGCACTTAATGGCCTTCATTCGGTTTAGTCGAAAGCAAAAGGAAGCTAGGTCAGCTAACCTGAAGGTTTCCACCTGAATAAACTTCATTGAATTTAATAAGGTTATTTTATACATTTCCTGTGCTCACGTTTAAGCACGCTAAACTTTCAAAAACAACATGAAAAATAATTACGTCTCTCTTATTCTTGTCCTTGCCGGAGCTATCATTCTGGCGAGTACAGACAGGCACATCAGTGTGCGCGAAGGCTTTGTAAACGGAACCCCGGAAATTAAGTCAATCAGTGCTTTAAGTTTTGGGCCCGATGGCATTTTGTTTATTGGTGACTCGAAAAGTGCTTCGGTATTTGCGATCGACACAAAAGACAACGCAAAGGTAGAGAAAGCTGCTGCTGTAGAAGTAAAACAGATCGATCAGAAAATAGCAGCTGCATTAGGCACGGAAGTTCAGAATATAACCATTCAGGACATGGTGGTAAATCCAGTGTCCAAGAAAATTTATTGCGCGATACAACTCAATGATGGCACGTCGGCATTGTTGAAAGTAGATGGAGGTAAAATCGAAGCCGTGAGTTTAAAAGATGTAAGCTTCTCATCTGTTGCGTTGACCAATGCACCGGCTGAAGATGCAAAAGATCAACGCGGAAGACCCACCCGGCCGTTGGCCATTTCCGATATTGGTTTTCATGATGGAAAGATTTTGGTAAGCGGGCTGTCGAATCAGGAGTTCAGCTCCACCTTCAGAAGCATTCCTTTTCCATTTACAAAAAAACAAGATCAGTCCTCCCTGGAAATTTACCATGCAGCGCATAAGAAATATGAGACCTATGCACCTATCCGCACATTTACTACCTCTGAAATAAATGGTAAAAAATATCTGGTTGCCAGCTTCACCTGCACACCACTTGTTCTTTTTCCGTTGGATGAATTAAAACCAGGGGTGCACGTAAAGGGAAGAACGGTAGCGGAAATGGGCGCTGGAAATTCGCCCCTCGACATGATCACTATGACAAAAGGCGGCGAGTCCTATTTATTGATGTCAAATTCAAGCCGACCAGTTTTTAAAGTAAAGTATAAGACAATTGAAGAATTTCAAGGTGCTTTAACAACTCCAGTGGAAGAAAGCTTTGGTACTGCAGGCGTGCATTTTGTTTCTTTACCCATCGTGAATGTTTTGCAATTGGATAAATTAGACGAAACACAATTTGTATTGTTGCAACGCAAATCCAATGGCGACCTTGACTTATGGACGCCTGGAGAATGGATGTTATAAGCCATTGACAAGCTGATCCGGAAGTGATGAAACATAATACTCATGCTGTCTGGATCAGCTTTCTTATTCTGTCTCTTCTCTGTATCAATTGCCGTCAGCCCGATGTCCCCGCGTCGGTGGCTATCATTTCAAAAAATGATAGGGCAACGGGAATTATCATCCGTGGTTTACAGATTGAAGAACCTGACCTTTCCAGGAGAGTAGCGATTCAACTTATTCATCCAGGCGAGCGTTCCGCGGTATTGGGACAATTTAAACTGATCAAAGACGAAGTAATATTCGAACCGCTGGTACCGTTTACAAGTGGTTTACAATACGAAGTTTTGTTGGATGATTCGTTATTTGCATCTATCGAAATCCCAGAAAATAGCGCGGCTTCTCCTGAATTACTTTCTATTTATCCCACGCAGGATACGTTGCCTGAGAATTTATTAAAAGTGTACCTCCATTTTTCGCAACCCATGGTCGAGGGCCGTTCACTACCTTATCTAACACTGATAAAAAACGATCGGGATACTTTGAAAGGTACTTTCCTTGATCTCCAACCCGAATTATGGAATACCGAAGGCACGCTCCTTACTTTGTGGCTTGATCCTGGAAGGATCAAAAGAGATTTAATTCCCAACAGAAAGCTTGGCGTGCCGCTGGATGCAGGAAATAAATATACATTGTTTGTGTCTGATTCCTGGAAAAGTAAAAATGGGAAAAATCTGGTTAAAACGTATTCAAAAACATTTATTACGAAACAACGGGACGGCAAGTCGCCTGATCCGATTCTATGGCGCATCTTAGCACCGTCAGCAGGAACGAACCAGTTTCTGGAAATACATTTTTTCGAATCACTAGACTATTCTATTTTACTGGAATGTATTCAGGTGGTTAATTCACAAAGTGATTTTATTTCAGGTACAGTCCAATTGAGCAATGAAGAGCAGACCTTTAAATTTTTACCTGACAAACCGTGGACCTCTGGAGAATTTTCATTGCAGATCGAAGCCAGACTTGAAGATCTTGCAGGAAATAATTTAAACCGGCCGTTTGACAATGACATGGAGGCTAAAGCTTTCACAAACGAGAAAACAATTTTTACCAAAGAATTTAATATTAAATAATACGATCTTAGCTTCTTTATGATACATTTAGAACACATCAAGGTGTAAAATTAATGGCAAGATATCATGCTAAGTTTTTCCTGCTCTTTCTTTTAATTCTTTTCGGAAAGTGTGCTCCAAAAAAAAATAAAGCTGTACTGATATGGGATAAAAATCTTTATCGACTCGGATCGCAGTCCTCTCCGCGCGCTGTTGATTTGAATCAGGATGAAGTATTGGATATTGTTATGGGAGCTGGATTGAACGAATACCAAGAGTGTGATCAGGGAATTATTGCTGTCGATGGGAAAACAGGTGAACTGCTGTGGCAACAAAAGGCGCCCGATCAGGTATACGGATCGGCTACTTTTTACGATGTGAATGACGATGGTATAAAAGATGTATTCATCGGAGGAAGGTCGCCCCACTTTAAGGCGCTTAATGGGAAGAATGGAGAAGTGATTTGGGAGTATAGTTATGCGAAGCATGAGAAGGATCCTATATTAAAACATGCTCGTTTTAATTTTAACAACAGCGTTTTAGTGCCGGACCAAAATGGTGATGGACTGCTTGATTTGCTTACAGTAAATGGAGGAAATTCGAAAGCTGATCCCGATTCAGAAGTCAATCGTTTCCCGGGTGTGCTGATGCTTTTTGATATCAAGACTGGTAACATCATTGCTGCGGATACGATGCCTGACGGAAAGGAATCGTACATGTCGCCGTTGAGTTTTCAACAAGCTGGCGATGAAGGTAATCATACACTCATTTTTGGGACAGGAGGTGAAACCATATCCGGTAATTTATATACAGCCAAACTTTCAGATTTCGTTCACGGCAGATTGTCAAATGCAAAAGTTATTGCTTCCGAAACAGGACACGGATTTATCGCACCTCCCGCGTTGGCTGACATTTCAAAGGATGGTTATCTTGATATCGCAGCGATCTCTCATGGGAGTACCGCGTTTGCAATTGACGGGAAAGACTATGATTTACTTTGGAAGAAACAAATACCCAATTCAGAATGCAGCAACAGTTTTGCAGTCGGCTATTTTACGGCCGATGAAGTTCCTGATTTCTTCACATTTGTGAGTAAAGGAGAATGGCCAAACAGTGCGGGGTCGCTACAAGTAATGCTGGATGGAAGAAGTGGTAGCATAGCATACATAGATTCTATGGGTTGTACAGGTTTTTCATCCCCCGTGGTATACGACATTAACAGGGATGGGGTTGACGAGGCTATCATCAGCATCAATGAATATGATTGTGCCCTGGGATTTGCTGGTAAATCTCCACGTACGATGGAGAGCAGTTTGATTGCTATAAATTTCCAGAACCACACGTTTCAGGTGATAGATCAAGTTCAAGGATTTAAAAACGTTTTCTCAACCCCCTGGATAGGTGACATGGACAACGATGGGTATCTTGATATTGTTCATTGTCAATACTTTCATCAGGGGGATATGTTATCTTTTTTAGGTATGCGCGTTAAACGAATTGATACTCCAATCCGGATAAAAAAACCTCCTGTCTGGGGTTCCTACATGGGCTCGAATGCGGATGGTTTATTTGCTCCGGAATAAATTGTCTTTCACGAATCGTTTTAACCTTAGAGCGAATTGCATGTTGTGAGAAATTTTTCTTAGCTGGCAAGTTCAGTTTTTTGCCAAAAGAATTATCAGATGCTACTAATCCTCCCCCATACGTCAATTAATATTACAAACATCGATAGAAAATCACAGAGTTTATTATGGAGACTTATCTTTATCTTATGCAAATATTTGCTTTGGAACATCAATTCATTAGTTAGCATTTGACAAAAAACTTTTCATCTTTTAGCCCCCATGTTAAAATTATTTTGTGCCATAGCATTTATTACATTCT
The DNA here is from genome assembly GCA_964484845.1 of uncultured Chryseolinea sp. Taxonomy (GTDB): domain Bacteria; phylum Bacteroidota; class Bacteroidia; order Cytophagales; family Cyclobacteriaceae; genus Chryseolinea. Next base: position 4,805 of record CAZAHL010000352.1, read on the forward strand.
TCATAGATCACCTGATTGCTCAAGGTTATCAGCCTGGATTCATTGTAGAAGCAAGCGGTGATACCGTTAAAGGATTTATAGAATACAAGCAGTGGGACAGAACTCCGCTCAAAATTTTTTTTAAAAAATCCCTTGAACTTTCGGCGATGGAATACGAGCCGATTCAACTAAGATCATTTTCAGTGGCCAATGAAAACTATGAGGGGGCTATAGTAGATGTCGACGTTTCGCCGCACGTGCTTGGAAAATTGAGTAATACAGCTTCACCTGAATTTCAAACAGACACCGTGTATTTGCAAGTTCTGGTTCAAGGGAGTAAATCCTTACTTCATTTAAAAGACAGATTTGGTAAAAATCATTTTTACATCAAGGAAGATCAAAAGTATATGCCGTTAGTCTATAAACAGTATATGGTTGTCCTCCGGACAGGAGAGGCGATTGCCGAAAATGAAGGCTACAAGAAGTCGCTGGTAGCTTATTTCATCGACTGTCAATCTATTCGGAATAAAATAAAAACTACGAGGTACAATGTAGCGGCTCTTACCAAACTTTTCCGTTACTACTACACCTGTACAAGTCAATCTATAAAGTATGGAACCGAGCGCAAGGAAGGCAAAGTCGAATGGGGAATAGTTGGTGGAGCCTCTTTAACGATGATAGATTTTAGCGGAGATATAAATTACCTGGTGGATAATGATCACGAACCATCGATAAACCCGACTGTAGGATTTTTTTGTGATTTAAAATTATTACGATCAAACGGCTGGGCTATTAGTAATGATATTATGTACACTTCATTCAATATTAAAGGCGAGGGGAAGAGTGGGGGAACGGACTTCCAGTCTATACCAGCAAACCTTCGTTTCATTTTCATTATCTTAAAAGCCACCATTTACTTCAGATTAATGTTTTAAAAAAGCGTATTGGGTTTGTTTCTGCAGGATTTTCTACAGGAATAGCGATTGAAACCGATTATGAAATAGCAATTCTCAGCGATAATGGTAAAAAGACAACGAGGCCTTTTGCCCCGAAAAAATTTGAAGTCGGCTACCTGGGAGGTATTGGTTTTCGTTCTGGCAAGTGGAGCACGGAAGCACGTTTCGAATTTACTACTGGAATATCAGGTTATGTAGCGGTGGAAGCCAATGCAAAAAGGGTTCATCTTTTGGTTAAGTACCGATTAAAATAATTCTGTCTTCATGATTAAACCCTTCCACGAAGTTTACGTCTGAATAATGTCGGGAAAGGTGCAACGCATCATCCGGCTGGCTATATATGCCTGGGCTATAGACAACCGAACGAGATATGTTAAAGTTGGTGATAGCAAGCCCTAGCTTGACCATCATAAAAAAAGGCTCTTGTTTTTCACAAGAGCCTTTTAATCTTATCGCTTCTTAAACGATTATAGAAATTTGGCTACTCAGGCCCACCTGCCCACCATACCTTAGTCGTATATTGATCGGGGCTGGTAGAGCCTGTTGCAAAATTCGGATTACCAGCGGCTTCGTGAGCTGGGTAACGCAGTCTTGTAGGGATGATACCACCGGTTTCGTTCCCAGGATAATTAATAGGGGTTAGGGCTGGAAACCCAGTTCTTCTGTAATCTGACCAGGCTTCCCACCAGTTAAGGAAGTGATTGACCCACAATTGTTCTCCAATCATTTCTAATTTAACATTCTGCGCGCCTGCATAAGGATAAAGTGCAAGATATGAAGTTACGGCAACGTCGGATATTGTAAGGGAAGCGTCATAAAGCGTATACATCTGCATAGACGCTTTTACACCTTCGTTATAATAGCTTGAAGCAGCACCAGGGGTAAGTCCACCAAGACTTCTCTCTGCAGCCTCTGCCAGGAGCAGTTGCGTTTCACCATAGTTCATCAGCATATAAGGTTCATCGCGGTCCATCATTTTGACATTGATTCTAGAATACAACGTTGCTAAAGCAGCGGTACTTGAAGCTGGTTTCCCTTCATAAGTATCAAGCTGCGAAGCGTCAAGTCCATTGGGTGGGCCCTTTTGTGCCACCGGGTCGACATTAGTAGGAGTCCATCCACTCGGAGTCCACACACCGATTCCCCCACTGATAATCATAAGTCGCGGATCATCATCCACGGCTACAGCTGGATTGGCACCTTTCAAGAAGTCTAACAATGTCTTACTCAAATAAGAGGGTTGTCCGCCGTCACCAGGGATAAAGGCGCGGGAGATTCCATTTTGATTTACCCACAAACTTGGAGTAACCGACATTCCGACCTTTGGATTATCATCATTGCTGGTCAATACTCCACCTGCAACGGCTTTGGCTACATAGGTATTTGCCATACCAGCATCCACATTTGAAACCCTCATGGCTAACCTGAGCATAAGCGAGTATCCCCATTTTTTCCATTTGGCAAGATCGCCTGCATAAATAAGATCGGCGGCGACAAAACCATCGTTCGGATCTACTGTGGTCAATGCTGCTGTGGCTTCATCAAGTTCCTTTAATAAGTCGGCGTAAATGGCTGCTTGTTTATCGTATTTGGGGAACTTAGTTCCAGTTGGATTCGTAGCCGTATTAGCTTCGAAGTAAGGGATGCTTCCGTAGTAATCTGTCAATCTATGAAATAAGAAAGCTCTCAGTATTCTTGAAGCATTCCGCATGTTGACTTTATTACCTTCATCATATCCACCGGGACCAGTTTGCTTGAGTATTTCAGCAATATTTTTTAATTGATCCGCATATATTCGTTCAAACGGGGCCGATGATGATTCGGCGTTGTGACCGTATTTGTCTCCTGGGGAAATACCACCTGGACAGTCGCCGCAAGCAAGATGTTGCATAACGTATGCAGCTAAGCCTATGTTC
>CAZAHL010000353.1:0-7633 GCA_964484845.1 uncultured Chryseolinea sp.
AGGGGCATGTGCGGATAAAATTCAGTTGCGTTTCCTGAAGCGCGGACCGCCGGCCGGGGAGCCCAGGGCTTTGGAATTACAGACAACTAACTAAACGACATTGCTCCCACGCCGTTGTTGGTGTTGTGAGGATGGCTTGCGCTCGGCTTCACCAACAACCCTACGCACTTGGATAACAAGGCTTTTTGTGTACTGTATATTCTTAATCACGGCACATGGACTAAACCGAAATATTTCTTACAATGGTAACAACGCCATGTGTATTTGCTCCAGCGGAGCATCCTGTTTATAGAACAGAATGTTCCCTCAGTATGGGCTCCGTAGGAGCCTCCTAAAACTACCAACTACGTAGGAGCATTAATGTCTGCATCGCGATAAAACAGGATATTCCTCCGGTGGAAAATCTCCCACGAGGCTAGACCTCAACGCCGTTGTTGGTGTTGTGAGGAAGGCTTGCGCGCGGCTTCACCAACAACCCTACGCACTTGAATAACAAGGTTTTTTGTGTACTATATATTCTTAATCACGGCACATGGACTAAACCGAAATATTTCTAACAATGGTAACAACGCCATGTGTATTTGCTCCAGCGGAGCATCCTGTTATAGAACAGAATGTTCCCTCAGTATGGGCTCCGTAGGAGCCTCCTAAAACTACCAACTACGTAGGAGCATTAATGTCTGCATCGCGATAAAACAGGATATTCCTCCGGGGGAAAATCTAAGATCATTCTTTTCATCGATAGAACTCCCGAAAAGATAGGGAAATCATCGATCGCCAGAACTATTAGCTACCCCCAATTCATTAGAAACGGAATCTCATAGCCACAATAGAAATAATCTTTACAACAAACCGTTCATTTCTTTCCAATGATAAATCCTTACTTTTTCCGATTGATTTTTCGCTGCATTAACCATTGCTTTCGCAATATCTTTTCCATTTATTCCTCTGAATCGATTGAGTTTTCCTATAAAAACCGGATTAATAATCGAAAATGTTTTGATTAGAATTTTTTCAAATGAACGACTTTCTTTTCGACTACCCATAATCATCGACGGACGGAAAATATTTGTATGCTCAAAATCGAGGGCAAGAATATCCCGTTCAACCTCACCTTTAGTTTTTATATAAAAAATATTTGAATTTGCATTTGGCCCGACTGCCGTAATCACGAAAACCGATGTTGTCCCGTTTTGACGGGCAATTTTTGCGGCCAAGACAGGGTAATCGTGATCTATTTGGTAGTACTCATCCTTATTCGGCGTAGTTTCTTTCGTGGTTCCCAGAGCAATAAAAATTTCATCCGCAACCATATCTACTTTTAAATCAGGCAAAGAACGGTAATCGCCTACCAGGGTGATTAATTTGGGGTGACTGATATTCAAATTTTTCCGAACGACAATAGTTACTTTTTCATAATCCGCGTTTTTCAATAATTCACCAAGAAGATATGAACCTACAAATCCGCTTGCTCCAAAAAGAATAGCTTTTTTCGTCATAAATGATTTTTATATGGCTTAAGACTTAAACTTCCTTTTGTATTCAGAGGGACTTATTCCTTTCAATTTTTTAAACACCCTGTTTAAATGACTTTCGTCTGTAAAACTGAGTTCGTTAGCAATTTCATTTATGCGCATATCGGTATTCAGCAATCTTACTTCAATCAACCTTACCTTGTATTTCGAGATATACTCTTGCAAAGTCTCTCCAGTCTGTTTTCTAAAATAACGTCCTAAATAGCTTAATGAAATGCCCAATTTAATGCTGATTTCTTTTGCTTTCAGTTTTTTAGGGTCGTGTATATTTTGTTGAATATAGTGAAGGAGATCAAGGATAACTTCACCTGTGCTTTCTTTAATATTCTTAGGCAATTTTAACGCTATGTTCCTGGCGACAATAACAATAATTGTGTTTACAATTTGCTGTACTATTTTGGTATGGTACAACTGTTGATTATTGTGTTCGCGAATAATATTTTCTACTAGAGAAGCCATCAGCGGTTTGTCTACCTGATTTTTTAGAATACATCCCGGTCGATGACTTGCATTTCCCAATATAAAATCAATTCGTTCTGTCCAGTCCTTATCTTTTAGAAACTGAATATAAAACTTATTGAAACGGAGAAAGAAAAATTGCGTGGGAGTTTCTATTTCAAAAGAGTTGACATCTTGAGGGGTGAGTAAAAAAAGATTTCCCTTTCGATAATTAAACCTGTTATTGTTGGTATGCTGTACCCCTGTTCCATCTACGACATAAATCAATTCAAAAAAATTATTCTGATATGCCTTCTTGGAAAATTTCTCCAACGTGACATGCTCAATCTCATAGGGCTGATAAAGATTTTCCTTAACCATGTCCTTAAAAGTACTGATTTAGTGAAAGAATGTACAAGAAAACAACTGCTAAGCCTGTATAATTTTACACTATGGATGTCAGACGACGGAGTTTCCTTGAATAATTTAACCTGATTAACGCTATGAAAAATATTTTCCTTTTGTTCCTCATATTGATAAGTACTTCGCTGTCGTTTGCTCAAGCGAGTCGTTCTAAAAAATCAGTAGAACAGCAATTGATTGGAACATGGACCCTTGTATCCGTCGACAATATATATCCTGACAGCAGTAGGGTGCATCCTTATGGACAAGAACCACAAGGCATGTTGATGTTTGACGAAAAGAAAAACTACACCATCCAAATCTTAAAAGCAGTAAGACCTCAGGTAGCATCGGGTGATAAAAATAAATGTACGCCGGAAGAGAATGCCGCATTGATGCAGGGGAGTAATTCACATTTTGGCCATTATTCACTTGACGAGGCAGGCAAAACCATTACGTTCAAAATAGGCCATGCTTCTTTTCCGAATTGGGAAGGTACCGAACAAAAACGCTCCTATACATTTGCCGGAAATAATCTTAAATACGTAGTGACACAGACAACACAGGGTGGCCAGTCTGTTATTGCGGAGGTTGTCTGGCGAAAACTAGAGTAGCGTTATCAAACTTGCTTTCTATTTTGCTGCCATTACCTCAACCTCTAATTTCCATTTTTTTTCAAGAAGTTGACAGCAAACCACAGTTAACGCAGGGCGATTACTTCCTAAATACTTAACTCTTAGCTGAACGTTGGCCTCGTCATAGGAAGGATCAGCCAAATATGTTCTTACTGAAATAATATCTTGATAATCCATTCCAGCTGACTTAAGAATAGTGCCTATATGTTGCCATATGATTTCTCCTTGCTCTTCAAACGATTCTGGCATGCTTCTTCCGTCTGAAAGATACCCGTTAAGTCCGCTTATTATTAGCAGGCTAGAATTTCCTTTTATCTCTACTGCATGGCTATAGTTACGATAAGGAGGGTATAGTCCCTCGGGGTTATGTTTAACAATTGACATGTATATTTTTTTAGTTTACAACGTAAGTTAAGGCTGTCTTTCTCATCCTCGTTAACGTTACACAGCCAAAGCAGTAGCCTAGATCATATTCTTATTACACTAAGATTGGTTCCCACTTCCCTGTCTGCTTTGCAATGTCAATGAGGTGCTGTCCCTGTTCAGTCATTAAACCTTGTTCTATCATCCTCTCTGCTCGTTCAATGTTCGGTTTACTCCATTTACTTTTTTTAGGATTACGAGGTGTAAAAGTCAGATAGAAACTTTCAGCATCACGCTTTTTGCATAGACTATCTATCCAACCGAAGCATAACGCTTCTTCTGTTGCATCGTTGAGATTTACACTTCGGACTTTGCTTTTTTTGTGATACAGGATTAGCCAAACAGACTTCTCATTTTGGCTGTTTTGTTCTAGCCATTTTCGCCATGCTACTCTTGTTATCGCATAGACAGCTTGCTTTCCGTCTTTAGTTTCCATAAAAAATTATTTATTCTCCTGGTTTAAAATTTCGAGATAATGAACGTTGGTCATTATGCCAAGTATATTTCCAAAAGGGTCAACCACAGAAGCCGTTACAAATGTTCCTTTTCCTTGACTATGGTCTGTGATCGGTTGATATTCCTTTGCACCCATAGAAATAAGCCTGTCAAGAGTTGCTTTTAAATCGTCAACGTGCCAATGAGCAATAGCTCCTGACGGTTTTGCCGAATAGCCTTTGGGTGCATAACTACCATCAATGATACCCAATTCGTGTTGATAATCACCAATACGAAACTCAGCATAGCCCGGAACATTGAAGTAGGGCTCAATACCCAAAAACTCACTATACCATTTTTTGGCCGCCTCGTGGTCGGTTGCATAAAAATTAACAGTTGCCAAACCTCTTAAAACGTGATTCTTTTCCATTTTTATTTGTTTTTAATGTATGCAACAAAGATATATTGGCACTGTGACAGCCTAGTGTCAGGGGTCATTATTCCTTTTGAGAAAGCGCAAAATAATCTTGTAAAGTAATTTTATGTGGCTCAAACTTTTCATTTTGTATGGATAGATTTTTAATTCTGTCCAGCCTGAAAAGCCTGAATTCCTTTCGCATGCGCCACCAGGCAACCAGCAACCAATTTTCTTGTGTGCTTAATAAAGCAAATGGCTCAACTTCTCTTTTAGTAGTTTCAATAGCATCTGATTTTTGATACTCTATTATCGTTAAACTAAAATTTGTCAGGGCTAACTGTAAACTTGCCAAATAATTACTGGTCCTGTTATATGAATTGTTTTGGCTAATCGCAATGCGGTCGGAAAGCAAGTTTGCATTCTCCTTCGTGGATTGTCGTAATACAGACTTTATTTTACTGATGGCTTCCGAATACTCTTTTACAAACGAAGCATCTTTGTTTTTCAAAACAAATTTCTCCGCTGTGATTAATGCATTGGCTTCGCTTTCAGTAAATGAAACTGGTGGAATCCGGTAGCCTTCCATTAAAGTATACCCTTTTCCTTCTTCTGTTAGAATAGGAACACCCGATTGTTCCAATGCTCTAATATCCCGGTAAATTGTTCTTATACTAACATTAAATTTGTCTGCAAGTGTTGTGGCTGTAATGAGTTGTTTCGTTTGCAGTTGTATTAATATTGAAGTCAGGCGAGAAAGCCTTTTTGTGTCGTTATCGTTCATTGATTTTATCTAACTGTTGATGATTCGCAGGCTCTTTTGTGTCCGGAGCTATTCGGATAAGAATCTTTTTAAAGATGCGAAGCATCGGGCATTTTTCTTTCAATTTGTTGAGGTTAATTTATATTCGTCCGAGTTTGCTGTCAACGCTGGCTATACGTGTGCGTTTAAATCTGATTCATTGTCCTGCTTTGTTGACCGAAGTTTTCCTTGCACGTCTTAAATTCCCCGCGCTACAACCCATGTTCTATAGATTTTATTGGCCAACGTAGTGCCAAACGTGAATCTTATATACTTCGAATTGGCTTTTGTCTTAAATAGGCATTCTCAATTAATCCATTCAAAAGAATTGATAGAAATTCCAGAAAAGCAATCATCCCCACAACCCTTTGGAACAAATCCACACAATGTCATTAATCCATCCGCTCCCGACTCGAAATACAACGTATTATTACCTTCATCAACTACTAAATATTCTCTAGCACAAGAATTGTATAATTCATCGATTGTTAAAGTATTGGCTCCTTTTTCATGACTTCCCAATTCAACGCTTGTTTCCGAATATGAATCAGTTACCTCACGTTGCCCATTTGTCCCATCTGTTTTGAACTCTTGATAAGTCCTGGAAGACACTACGCCATCTGCTATCTCCAATTTAGTAATATGGCCAAAACCACTCCATGAAACAAAAGTGGTTTGGTAAACATACGAGTTTCCATTCTTATTTTTTAGCTCGTTCCATTTTGCCAAACTTCCACGCCAATCTACTAGTTTGCTATTATCATTTTCTTCACATGACATTAAATTCAATAATAAAAAAAGAATAAAGAGCTTATTTATTTTCATCTTATTTCTACTTTAATTGAGGTCCTGGTATTAGACACGTGAAGTTGTTCAAAGGTTGTTTGCCTCCATGCGCCTTTTTATAACTCCCTGATTCTCCATTCGGTCATGTTGAACACGTAAAATAACCGGTGCGACTAGCAATGCATCCCAAAACCCTGTTGAATATTAAAAAATTGTCGAATATTGCGGATCAAATCATAAAAGAATGAAATTCAATCCCTTTCACCTCCACCTTTGCACCTTATGTATAATCGCAACACTGTTCGTGTCATGTTCACAAAGTACGCCGGCGACTGAGGTTGAATCGTCGGGCGATTCCACGGCAACGCAGACATCCGTTCAAACACTGTACGATGGATTCAAAAATCCTTGGGGTATGGTGTGGCTCGCGGATGGAAGAATGCTGGTAACGGAAAGGTCCGGCGAAATTTTGGTTTTCAAAGATGACAAGTTTACGGGCGAAAAGCTAACTGGTGTTCCCACAGTATTCGCGAAAGGTCAGGGCGGACTGTTAGACATAACGTTACACCCTGATTACAAGAACAACCAGTGGATTTACATTTCATACGCAAAGCCTGTTGACGGTGGCGCTACTACGGCAATCTCGAGATTTAAGTTGAATGGAAACCAAGTGACAGAACTTCAGGAGCTGTTTACCGCCAAACCCTATATCGCCGCGGACTTTCATTTTGGAAGCCGGATCGTTTTTGATAAGAACAACTTCATGTTTTTCAGTGCCGGTGAGAGAGGAACTCAGCCAAAAGTTCAGGAGTTGAACAACGATCATGGAAAGATCCACCGCCTGTATGATGACGGCAGAGTGCCTGAGGACAATCCGTTTGTGAAACAGCAGGGAGCGAACGGCTCAATATGGAGTTACGGTCACCGCAACCCACAGGGTATGGTATATGATAAAACGACAGACAGGATATGGGCTGCCGAACATGGTCCGAAAGGGGGCGATGAGCTTAACCTCATTGAAAAAGGCAAAAATTACGGCTGGCCTAAGACCTCTTATGGTATTAACTACGATGGAACGATTTTAACTGAGCACAAGGAACTGCCAGGCATACAAAATCCTGCTCGTTATTGGGTACCTTCCATCGGTCCGTGCGGAATCACAATCGTAACGAGCGGCAAATATCCAAGTTGGAAAGGGAATATCCTTGTTGGAGCGCTTGCCTTTAAACATATCGCACGCGTGCAACTCAAGGATACAACCTACGTGACGGAAGAAAAATTGCTCCAGGATGTCGGCCGGTTCCGCGATGTTAAAGAAAGTCCAGACGGATTTATTTATGCGATCACAGAGGGCCCCGGACTTTTGGTAAAATTAGCTGCGGAAAAATAATTTTAGGTTTGTCTACCTATTTCAGGACTGGTGTCTTGAACCTCCAATGTAGAAACCTGAGTTCGTGTTAAGCAGTAGGAGTGAACCGGTTTTTAAATGCCTGGAATATTCTTTTTCAAAGGAATTTTTTTTAGAGAAGAGTGAATAGGCAACTATGGCTCGCATAATTTTAAGGAGGAAGCCACTCACTGAAGATGGCATGTGTGTTCTAGTTGACAAATATTTTTAAGTTTCGTCGTTGACAGTTTCAATAACAGAGCGCTTTCTCAACAACAATTTTACCTCTTGAGTATCCAATAAATTGTTTATGCGGATCTATTATGGCGAGGAAGAATTCAGGTTTCTAATATGTTCAATAATTCCAGCATGTTT
>CAZAHL010000354.1:0-7619 GCA_964484845.1 uncultured Chryseolinea sp.
AGCTACAAGCCTCAAGTTGTTTCAGTGATTATGGAAGAGACTCAATTATTTTCTGCTTACAACAGTTATTTTCCGTGTACAGCACGTATCGTGTAGTTGTTTAGCACAACCTACTTGCAGCTCGTTGCTTGAGGCTCATAGCTCGCTTAAGGCTCGTAGCTCACAACTCCAGGAACCTGACATTATTAAGTTGACACGACACTAGTTGTGTTTTGAATACTTACCAGGTTATCTCTTTGGAATAATGGCTGTGGCTTCAATTTCTATTAAAATGTCTTCTCTAAATAATTTATTTACTTGGACCAATGTACTCGCGGGAGGATTTTTCAGATTTATAAATTTATTTCTTACGTCTCTCAATGTTTGAATTTCCTTTATGTCGACTAAAAAAATTCCCAGCTTAACAACGTGGCTCATCGTCCCTCCCGCTTCGGTGACAATACTTTTTATGTTCGCAAAAACTTGTTCGGCTTGTTTCCCAAAATCTCCTTTTCCAATTAGGTTGCCTTGATTGTCAAGTGGTACCTGCCCTGACATAATTACCATTTTACAATTTCCTAAATCGACGATTGAGGCGTGTGAATACCCCTTAGGGCTTGATACAGAAGGTGGGTTGATAAACCTGACTAAGGATGTATCTACTTGAGCCAAGCTCAAGGTTGAAAGAAATATGAGAGAGAAAAGAATTGCTATTTTCATTACAATATTCATTGTAAGGTGTAGAGTAACGACCGATACACAATACAGTTATGCAATAAACAGAAAATGTTATTGGAAACCTTGGGGCTGTAATTTAATTGTTTGGCTCTTTTCCTTTCGGGAATCTATCAGCGACGAGCTGCCGTTGAATATTGTATTCAAGAAGTGCTTTTAAACCCTCGAGTACGAAGGAAAACCGCCTGTCGAATCACAAACCCCCGACCAAACTTCTTCTTTACTTCCCAAAAATTCATAATTTTCGACAGATACAAATGTCGAATGTTCATCTATTTTTTCAAATTTCAATTCGACAATTGTTCTTGCTTTTTCATCCTTAGGCCGCCTATCAAATTCGATGTATTTATTAAGTTCAATTTTTTTTACACAAATAGAATCTGTAAGATCATACATTTCCCAGGTCCATTCTACGGTTTTGCCTTCCTCCAATTTGCCGGTACTCTTTGTAAACCAAAACTTCGTGGTAATGTCAGGATCAATAAATGCATTAAACACTTGAGACTACCCGCACTGATAAGCTTGCTTGATATAATATGCATCGTTAAAAAAATTGATTTTATTTTATTGTAGATTTACTTGCCAAAAGACAACATTTTTGTTTAAGAAAAGATGTTCAAAATAATAAAGCCCCCATCAAATCTTGCAAGGTATATAGAATGCTTCTGGATAGGAGAATTTGACAACCATCTAAAAACCTCATTCACACATTTGGCAGCGGCAAGGAGCAAACCACAGTTGCTATTCCATTTAGAAGGAAAATTCGAAGAAGTAATTTCATCAGAAAAAACATTCGATGCGTGTTTCTATGGACAATCCAACTTACATAAGCTCTATAAAACGCATTCTAAAAAACCAGCCATTTTAGGAATACAATTTTACCCACAAGCTTTTCCAAAATTACTTTCTATCCCAGCTTCAGATCTAACCAATGAATCTATTGATATCAATTCTCTTTTTGGTAAAGAGGGAGCAGAGTTGACTGAAAAGATATTCACAACGGATGGTGACATGCAAAAAGTAAAGCTAGTGTCGAGTTTTTTAGAAAAAAAGTTCGGTCGGCAGGAACGGAAAAAGGATATTGTCATAGAACATGCTATTCACCACATCCATCATCACAAGGGAAAGGTCAGTATTGATAAATTAATTGATCAATCCTGCTTATCACAAAGACAATTTGAACGAAACTTTAAAGAACTGGCAGGCTTCTCTCCCAAGTCGTACTTAAAAATTGTACGCTTTGAATCTCTATTAGACTATTTTACCATATCACAGACTACATTAACAGATGTAGCCCTTGAATTTGGATATTACGATCAGGCGCATCTTAATCACGATTTTAAAGCTTTCACTGGGCTAGCTCCATCTCAATATTTGAATTCTTATTCGGATCAATACAGTTAGAATATCGAACAAGGAACATCGAATATCGAATGATGAACGATGCTCGAACCAAAGGTGTGCTTAATTCAATCTGCGATGTTCATGGAAAAAAATTGCATCTGGAACTGAACGTTGAGACCGTTCCTTCGTCATTCCTTGTTCGGTGTTCAATTAGAATCGAACAAGGAACAAGGGAACATCGAACAAGAACATCGAATGATGAACGAGCTCGAACTTAAGGTGTGTATAATTCCATTGGCGATGTTCTGTCACTGAAAACCTAAAAAAATGATTCTGGCGCTGAACGTTGAGACCATTCCTTCATCATTCCTTGTTCGGTGTTCGATATTCGGTGTTCAATTTTTTTAGAAGTTTAATGATTCAAGATCGCAGCTAATTCTCCTCCTGCCTTTGCGAAATTAAAATGTCGTTTTTATACAATTTAAAGGCCCATAGAATTCTTAGTTTAGCTCTTTATCAGAAAGAGCTTTAAGAAATTTTATGATTGAAATTTTTAAAACAGATATTAAAGAAAAAGATGCCGCCCTTCTACTTGAGGTTTTATCATCTAGTTTTCCGGCATTCAAATTCAACTTTGATCTTGATGATCGTGATAAAATTTTGAGGGTTGATACTGTGGAGGATATTTTAGAAACAGAGGTTATTGTTAAGATATTAAAGACTTATCAATACACATGCCAGGTGCTTGAGGATGAATATTAAGGATGTCGCAATTTAAAAAATCGATTTTTTACAATCTTAATTAAAAGCTACAGCGGAGATTTACAATTCGCTTACTAAAAAATTATGAATAGGATTACTCCAATATTTCCCTGTAAATCATTAGAGGAATTGTTAGCCTTCTATCAATCGTTGGGCTTCGAAGTAACTTACTACCAAAGAAGTCCGAACCCGTATGCCGCTGTGGAAAGGGGTTGGATAGCCTTACATTTTTACGGTATAAAACATCACGATCCTAAAAATTCATTTCATACATGTAGTATTTCGACTGACGAGGTGGATGAACTATATGAAGACTTTGCCAATGTTCTAAGAAACAAGAATGGAACTCTGCCAACCAGAGGCCTGCCCAGGCTAAATGAAATCAGGGATAAGCCAAAGGATGGTGTTAGAGAATTTCACCTGGTCGACATTGCTGGTACCTATTTAAGGTTTGGAAAAAAAATAGAAAGCACACTGGATGCTACCGAGCATTATAGCCAAGAAGTTACCTTAGCCAATAACAGGCTTTCATTGGCGCTTGACTTTGCTTACCATAAGCAGGATGAAGAAGATGAATTAGAGAAAGTTTCTCAAGTACTTGATAAGGCCATTGAAAAAGATAAAACGCATCCTTGTATTAATCTCTACAAGGTAATGACTTTGCGGGCTGACTTGGCTCTTGAAAAGAGAGACTATTCTTTGGCTGAAAAGCTATTGCAAGAAGTAAGAACGAACGAGTTCTTAACAAACAAAAAAGACAAATACAAAGCCGAATTAAAAAGGGTAGCAGATATTGAGCAAAAGTTAAAATTAGCTTTGGATAGAAAAAACTAAATACTAACAACTCAATATGTGATCTATTCCATTTTGAACTCCCTATTAATTGTTCAATATTATTCTACCCCTTCAAACCGGATACTTGGTTTGTGAAAATAACTTTGTGAAAGTTAACCTAGGATCATTATCTGCTAGCTTTAGTCTTTAGTCTACAACCTTCTTGTTTTTTTTATTCCGACATCATTAACTTTAGTCTGTTAAAAAAAGCTATGAAAACCTTATATCAACTGAATGTTCGCGAAGATACTTTGACTCAGGCGGAAAAAGACTTCCTCGATCAAAAAGGATACTTAAATCTGGGACAGTTGCTCTCGAACGTTCAGGTCGAAAAAATTAACGAGAAAATTTATTCGCTGATGAATACCGAGGGTGACAAAGCCGGTTCGGAATTGTTAGACTCGCCTTACATCAGGCACCCAAAAGAAGCTGGTGCAGACCGTCTGGCTGACTTGGTAAATAAGGGAGAAGTATTCGATATTTTTTATACGCACCCACGCGTACTGGCCGGAATAGCACACGTGTTAGGACAATCGATAAAACTCTCGTCCTTAAACTATCGTGCCGCTAAGCCGGGAATGGGGCTACAAAAACTTCATGCCGACTGGCATGAAGCGGTTGCCCCGGGTCAATATAAAGTTTGCAATTCTATTTGGCTGTTGGATCATTTCTCGAAGAAAAACGGTGCAACCCGTATCGTTCCGGGAACACATCGTTCCGGAGTATTGCCTCAGGATATTTTGCCGAATCCGGAGGCACCTCATCCGGACGAAGTGATCATAGAGGCACCGGCAGGTTCCGTATTTATTTTTAATTCCCATGGATGGCATGGAGGCACAACCAATCAAACTGATAGAAACAGGCGTTCGATTCACAGTTATTTTTGTAGGTCGGATCAACCACAGCAAGTAGACCAGTCACGTTATATAAAAAGTGAAACGTTGAATCGGCTGTCGCCGGCGGCTGTAAGAATTTTGGGACTGGCCGATAAGGTGGGATAAGATAATACGGCAAGCATGTTTTAAATAACTATTTTCTAATATTTTGGCGTCTTTGTCTTAGAATATTAGCTGTCCACTGGCATTGATGTGGTTTTTTCGGAGCACGAGATTTGCTAAATTGTCGGATAAATAAACATTGTTAGCGTCATCTGTCACATGTAACTGTTGACAGTTTCATTCTGATCTCAAACTTTTTACCGGATTCATCAACGCTGATTTGATTGCCTGGAAACTTATCGTCAATAAAGCGATCAGGACAGTGCCAGCTCCAGCAACAACAAACACCCACCATTGAATCTCAATTCGGTAAGCAAAACCTTCAAGCCAACGATTCATTAAATAATAAGCGACAGGCGATGACAGCACTATCGAAATCACCACCAGCTTCATGAAATCTTTTGACAGCAGCGTTACAACTTGTGAGACGCTCGCCCCCAACACTTTGCGAACACCTATTTCTTTAATGCGTTGCTCGGCCGTAAATGTGGCTAAACCAAATAAGCCTAGGCAGGCAACAACGATAGCAATGAGTGTGAAATACTGAATAAGCTGAGATGTGCGTTCTTCCTTTTCATAGTTCTTTTGAAAATCCTGATCCAAAAAGGAATAAACAAAAGGAGAATTGGGATTAATTTTATTCCAGGTCTTCTTAAAGTTGGCAATTAAGTCAGCGTAGTGACTACTCTTAACATCCGCGATTAAATAGCTGGTTGGCCCAGAGAAAATTGGATGTACGGAAAGCGCTAAAGGTTTGATTTTTTGCTGCAGCCCTTGGAAATGATAGTCTCTCACTACACCGACGATATTCATCGACTGCGTAGCATTTTGGAATTGAAAATACACTTTCTTGCCTATGGCATTATCCAAGGTGTAGCCTAACCGTGTAATGGCTGCTTCATTTAGTATTAACGCGCCCTCGTCGTTCTTAAATTCCCGAACAAATTCCCTCCCTTGTAACAGTTCGATGCCCAGGGTCTCGATATAACCAGGCTCCGCATAAATTGTTTGCACATCAACATTTTCAGTCGGTGCTTTTCCCTCTGCATAGAACAGCATACTCGTGACACTTTCAATGCCAGGGTACGTCCCTCCCTTAGCAACGGAAATTACCTGAGAATTATTCAGTAGCTCATTTTTCAAAGTATTGGTGCTGGCATTGGCTTCACCGGTCTGAATGGGTAGAATAATTTTTCGACTTTTATCAAATCCCAAATTTTGACTGCTCATAAAGCTCATTTGCTGAGCTATTAATATAGCTCCCAAAATCAACGCTATAGAAATTGAAAACTGAAAAACTACGAGCCCTTTCCGAATCGTTATTGCCGATGTGGTGCTTCTTGACACACCTTTGAGCGCAGAAATCGGCTTAAAGGATGAAAGGTAAAAGGCAGGGTACAGTCCGGCCAGCAAACCAGTTAAAATTGTAAGCGATGTGAGCCAGATGAAAATATGTGGCAATTGTGTTAATGAAAGTTTCTTGTCCGTCAGTTCATTAAATGCTGGGATCAACAGTTGGATCATTACAATTGTTAACGCCAAGGCCAGTCCGCTCATCAGTAAAGACTCTCCTAAGAACTGGCCTACCAGAGACCTTCTGTTCGTGCCATTTACTTTTCTGATACCTACTTCCTTGGCTCTCTTTTCGCTGCGTGCTGTACTCAAATTCATAAAATTGATACACGCTATTAACAGCACAAATGCAGCAACGGACGCGAAGATGTATAGGTACTTGATATTCCCATTGGGCGCTACTTCGTAGCCATAATCGGAATGAAGATAAATGTCTTCAACGGGTTGAATGAAAAGTCTCTTTTCGAACCCGGCTGCTTTAAATTCCTCGCCTCCGTTTCGATTTAAAAAGTCTTTTAACTTGTTTTCGAATGCGCGTGCATCCGATCCTTCTCTTAGCTTTACATAGGTATGGAATATACTGTTGGTAGCCCATTTGGTTTGCGATTTCACCCATCCACCTACGTCTTCGTTGACCATTGACAGAAAAAGATTCGCTGGTATGTGAGACTTATTACCTGCATTTTTAAATACACCTTTTATAGTATAATTAAATTCTCCAAATGGAAGGCCGATTTTCAGCACGTTGTCTATCGGGTTTTCATTCCCAAAGAATTTAGTGGCAAATTCTTCAGAGATAACAATTGTGTTAGGTCCGTTCAGCGCTGTATGGATGTCACCAAATTTGAAATCATAGCTGAATAGATCAAAAAACGTGGAGTCAACATAGTAAGCATTCGTTTCAAAAAATTGCTTTTGATTCTGCTCATACTTCAGCAGCATTTTCTCTGCGCCAGGAAATCGTAAAAGTCTCGCGGATTGCGATACTTCTGGAAAATCCTTTTTTAAGGCTTCGGCCATCGGAGCCGGAGTGGCCGCCCATTTTTCATCTTCCACTTCCCCAGCAATTCTATACAACCTTTGTCCATCCTTATGGTGCTTATCATAACTTGATTCGTCCACAACGTAAAGCATGATTAACATACAAGTAGTCATGCCTGTAGCCAATCCGAAAATGTTGATAAATGAAAAACCTTTGCTTCTCATGAGATTACGCAAAGCAATTTTTATATGGTGTTTTATCATGGGTACTAGGTTAAAGCTAAAAACCAAATGATCCTTCCAACGATTGTGCCATGTCAAAATGGCTTCAAATCATCCTTAACTGATAACGCGATCTTGATTCATGTTCGCATGCGGATGACGTCGTGCGAATACGATCAGTTTGTTTCCAGTCCTAAGCGATCATTGTCTCCGTAGCTCTTTAATTAAATCTGTCGTTTATTTCTAATTCGTCTTGTCGAGGTTGCCCCTACTCTGTCCGCGCGGCATTCTGACTAACGTTTGCGCCCAGGGAGTGGCGGGTTTAAGATACGCGTCACTGTCCCTTGAAACCAAACGTAATTTTGAAAACCTAAACTACAACCAAACCCAGCCATTGATTATGCACTTTAT
>CAZAHL010000355.1:0-7558 GCA_964484845.1 uncultured Chryseolinea sp.
CCCTTGGAGGACGTACTTTCGTGCGACCCAGCGTCTGGTATAGAATGATAGCACTCAAGATTTTGTATCCCGTAGGGATATCCTGTTTATAGCCCGCGCCTCGCGGGTTAATGATAGTGTATAAAACCGTGTCGGCTACACGCCAAATTGAAGTACCAACCAATCCGACACGGAAGGGCATACATTTGATCGAAGTCCTTTTAAGTCCAACTAATTTTTAACGTTAAAACTATCTCCAATTTCATTCATTTTTTTCCAAACAGTATGAGAAAAAGGTTTAGGTGATATTTCAAAATAAATTGCCTTATGGTTTGACGCTTTAATGTCTTTCACATGAATCATGCAATTAAGTATGATGGGCTCTTGGGCGTGATAATCAAGCATACTAATCGTCCCGTTGTAAGTTTCCAAATCGTCTGAGGCTGTTTTAATTTTTTTCATGGTCGCAATTGTCGGGACTATTTTATTTGCTGGAATATTCCTCCTCGTAATATTCCTTTCTACCAGACCACTATAATATGCTTTGAGGCTAGATTGTAAAATTACAGCGTCAATTTTAGGTGTTCCATCAAGCCACCACAAAAAACTATAGGACCAGTGTTCTTCACTTTTTATTTCTCCCCAGCCAGGAGCAAAACGCACTTCCTCAACACCCGTATATTTGATTTGGGATGCAAAGTCAGGAGGCAATGAAAAACGCTCCACATTCCAGCCATCAGGAACGAATAAATTATAAGGAGGTATCCACGTATGAACGTCGAATATATTTAAGCTTGTTTTTACCCACTGAATACACTCCACTTCGTCTACGATTGAAAATGAATTGGGATGCCTGATTCCATTGCTTCTTATTCCCGACTGTTTTGAGGCGACAAATTCAGCTTTGCTGTTACCTAAAAGTAAAAGCCTGTTAATCAATTCAGAGCCATCTGGAATTTTGGTATCATAAAAACTATTTCTTCTATTTTTCAATTGCCAGTCTATATCTGTATCATAATATAAGCGCACCGGAACATTTGCCAAATATTGCTCATTACCTTTATCCTGTCCGTCTTTGTAAAATGGCGAGAGAAATTTATACCTATCAACATTGTTGTAAATAGTTCCATTCTCTTTTGTCATAGTGTCGATGTAGTATTTAGCATCCCCTACCGAGCCCGGCCAGTAGTTCTTTTTAATTTGTCTTTCCGCCCAATGCCATAGGCCAAATAAGTCAACAGGAGTATCTATTCCAAAAACAGCTTTTGGCTGGACAGGAAATTGAGTTGGGTTTTCGTAAGTAAGTTCGGTATAACGAAGAGCAATATTTCCCGCCTCATCATAGCCAGCCAATGCAAATTTAGAAGTGTCTGCTGAAAATCTTTTTGTTACGTCATTTAGGACCCGATTTATTCTATTAATAGCAGAACTATCTGCATATAACTTCTGCTTGGTTGAAGTAACTATGATAAGAATATCGTTAACATAAGCCACATTATGTAGTTTGGTTTCCGGTAATAAACCCTCGGGCGGAATAAAACTGGTAAGAAGGACTACAACACCTTTAATATTTTTTGATAGTGGTTGAATGGCTAAGTAATAACCGTCTGTAGTATCTTTTACATCAAATGTTATTTTCTCAATGTTTTGGCAATATGAAAGGAAGGGTAAAAATATTGCTGTTATAATAGTTAAGAAAAATGCTTTAAAGTTCATCTGGTTTATGTTTTTTATTTCAAGTTATTATCGATACAAATCGAATCGTTTTACGCAAGGTCCTCCCGGACAAATGCGCCGATGCACGAATATACGCTCTGCAATGATCAATTATTTTTCAATAATCTTATTAACTATTTTATCGAAGGTGCCATTCCAACCATCTTTGTATCCATGAAGGGAGTTTGGATTAAGATTAGTGTGCGTGAGTATCGATAAGGTTTTTTCCTCTTGAGAAATAAACTCAATTAATACTTCGGTAACATGACCGGCTTCGCTTTCCCATTCCCAAGTATAATGCAGTTTAGAGAATTCAATGATTTCAACATATTCGCCAAAAGCAGTGTGAATGCTGCCATCTGAATCTTGAAAAGAAATCTTGTATTTACCATCGACCGACAAATCTACATCTACTGAAAGCACTGTACCATGGGGATCCGAGCCAAACCACAGTTTAATATACTCAGGCTCAGTCCAAATCAACCAAACCAATTTTACAGGAGCATCAAACAATCTCTCGATAACTACCGATTTTCCGTTCACCTTTTCTTATTTAATTTTTTTTATTTTCCGCCAAGTTACTCCGCCAATGAGTATGCACGTCGTTGTGCACGGTGCCTCACTTTCACCTCTCTTAATCATAGGGATGCAAGTGGTTTGGTCGTATGTTGGCATGCATTGGTATGGTTTTCGAAGGATTTAATTTATAACGTGTAAAAAATTAGTATCAATATCACTCATCTTTCAGCACATCAATTGGGTTGGTAAGCGCAGCTTTCACTGAATGATAACTAGTAATTAAAAATGAGAATAACAATGTTCCAAGGCCTGTCAAAACAAAAACCCAAACTGACGGAGTTATTCTATTTCCAAAATCCTGAAGCCATTGCTGTATTAGCCAGTACGAAAGCGGACCGCCAATAGCAAAAGCAATAATAATCAGTTTCGTGTACCCCTGTGAAATAAGCACTAAGATATTCCAGATGCTGGCGCCTGATATTTTACGGATGCCAATTTCTTTGGTGCGTTGCTCTAATGTATAAATAACCATGCCCAGCAATCCGAGGCAAGCAATCAAAAGTGTAAGGGCAGCCATGATCTGCAATGCTTTTCCAAACTGCTGTTGCGTTTGCAATTTTGCTTCAAAGGACTGGTCAACAAATTCATATTTGAAGGGTAAGTCTCCTGCATGTTGCTTCCAAACTTTCTTTAGCGCGATGAATGTAGACTTCCATCCTTCACTATTTTGGGGAGCTATGCGAACCAAGGCAAATCTTCTCTGACTAAATACTTTATTCTTAATATGGAATATACCCATAGGTTCAATTCGCGTTTCTAACGAACTAAAGTGATAGTCCCGTACCACACCCATTACGTGAAATTTTGTATTCTCATTGGGATAGTCTATTATTTTTCCGATGATGGATTCATCTATATTCCATCCGAGTGTTTTAGCAGCTGTTTCATTGAGAATGACCCTGTCAACGTCGGCAGCGTTATTGGCAGAAAAATTACGACCTACTATCAATTCAACACCAAGAGTAGAAAGGTAGTGTTCGTCTGCTGCGGCAAAATTGAGCTTAAAATCTTTGTCTCCATTATTTTCAGGTTTGAAAGAGTCGTTACCCATGTGTAGCGGCAGAGAGGCACAAAATGAGGTGTTGAGAACTCCAGGAATATCAAAGATCGCATTCGTTAGTGTCGCTCCATTTTCAATCCTCTCAACGTGATCTATAACCAGGAGATTCTCTTTACTGAAACCCAGATCTTTCTCGGAAAAAAAGTTTAGTTGCTGAAATACGATGGTTGTGCAAATAATAAGCACAATAGACACGGTAAACTGTAGAACCACCAACCCATTTCTAAATCCGCTCCCTTCTTGTCCCGTTTTCAGTTTGCCTTTCATAGCCTCTACAGGGTGAAAAGAGCTTAAAAACAAGGCGGGGAAACTGCCCGAAAGGATGCTCATAAAAAATAATAAAAAAATCATAATCACCACTAATCCCGAATCCCTCATCAAATTGATTTCAAGAGTCTTGCCCGTAATCTGATTGAACCACGGAAGCATAATCTGGGTGAAAGCGAAGGCTGCAAGTAGTGCAAATAAGCAAAACGCAAAAGCTTCAAAGAAGTAACCGAAACCCAATTCCTTTCGGCCAAGCCCTAGTATTTTTCGAATACTGGCTTCTTTAATTCTTCTTGTGAATTGTGCAGTTGACAAATTCATAAAGTTAATGCATGATAGGATTATAATGAAAACTGCAGAACCTACAAGAGTATAGACAATTTTGCGATTTCCTATTGTGTTAGAATTTCCAACTACGTTGTCAGAATGTAAGTGAATTTGGGTAAGTGGTTGTAAATAGAGTTCCCATGATTTTCCTGTTTTGAGGTAATCATCGAACGACATATTCATAGTAGCCTGCAAAGTAGCCTCAGCGTACTTGCGTGGAATTGGTTTCAACTTTATCCGGGTATTTTTTATATCGGTGTTTTTGTCAATTAAGATGTAGGTCTCCAGTTGTGTCCATAACCAACTCAAGTTGTTCGCTTTCACTTTCGGAAAACTCGATATCGACATTAACATATCAAAATCAATGTATGAATCATCTGAAATATCTTTCACTACTCCGGTTACCTCAAAAGCCTGCGCGTTCTCGCCTATACCTACTTGCAAAAGTTTACCTAACGGCTCCTCTTTTCCAAAATACTTCCGCGCGGTTGATTCGGTTACAACCACGCTTTGGGGTTGTAGCAGGCATGTCTCAGAATTACCTTTCACAACTTGAAAGCTGAACGTTTTAAAGAAATTCGAGTCGGCTGCGAAGATATTTTCCTGATCATCGGCGAATACTTGTTTAGATGCGTTCACGTAAGACACAAGAAAATTGTCAGCATCAAAAATGCTGGTAATCATTTCCACTTCAGGAAGTTCCGCTTTTAACGCATGTGCAACCCCGGGACCCGTCCGGGCTAACTGCTGGTCTTTTTCACCCCATATAATATTGGTTTGATTAACACGAAAAATGCGATCCGCATTTTTATGGAAACGATCGTGACTAAAATCGTTTTGGACATATAAATAAATAACGAGCGTGCTGGCTATTCCTACCGTAAGCCCAAGCAAGTTGATGATTGAAAATAGCTTTTGCCGCCTGAGGTTACGGGCAAAGAGGACGAGGTAATTTCTGAGCATGAAGATTGGTTAATAGTGACAAATGACAATGGTTATGCCAGTTTCCAGAACGTCATATTCCCGTCTTAATCAAGTCTATACAAAAAGGTCTATGTCCGAAATTGATCAAAAGTGTTCGATATTGATTTATTATTCGCCGCGAAAAACACTCAATGTCGTCTCTTTGCTTACAGTCGTGATTTTCCAATTAACTGCGAGTCCGGGGATACGTTGCTCTGGCATCCAGGTGGTTAGGAAAGACTTAATATTCTTGATTTTTGCCTTCAGCAATTATTCTTAAACAAAGCTCTAAATCTTTATCTCTGTTCTGAAGAATTTCAGGTGAGTAGTAGTGCGTCTGGTGATCCGGAATTAGACCATGTCCTGCTGGAATACTTTTCGAAACAGATAGTTCGTACTTTGCTATAGGTATGTTTACTCTGATTTTGGAATTCGGCAGGGTTAGGGTTGGTGTTCCTAAGCTACAATTGCCGTAATATCCACCTCCTGTTTCCTCGCCTATAAAAACTGCGCGATTGCTGCTATGCGCGATTGACGCAAATTCTGCAGTAGTTGAAAAAGTACCTCCATTGATTAGAATGTAAACCGACCCTTTAAAAGCTTTTTCTTTGGGCTGATGTAAACCAAGGTTGGAATGAGACGTGTAGAAATATGAACCGTTTTCTTCTTGAATGTTAAAGATGTAGTCCGGAATAGCAGCGTTAAAAGATACATCCTCAAAGTATAAACGATCTAAAACTGTAGTGTCCACGGTAGCAACTGAAATATTTTTGTAGTATCTAAATGGTTCCCTAGCTAAATAGGAAAACAAAAGTAACCCATGCGTATCTATTCCTCCTTGGTTGTTCCTCAAGTCAATGATGAGGTTCTTTATATCCATACTTCTAATTTGCTCAAAGGATCTTTCAAAAAATATTGCCAAATCCTGATCAGTTGAAAAAGAAGGAATTGTCAGTACTGCTGTTAGCAAGGAATCGTATACAATAAATTTTGCATAATTGCTCTTCTTACTATCCTCATCGTGTTTCGTACTTCCTATGACTTCTAAATTCTGAACCCGACCATTTAAATCCTGAATTTCCACACGAAACGTGTCTTCACTGGAAAAATAATTTGCAAAGAGTGAAGGGAATTCAATATTCATTCGAAATTCCTTGTACGTAAGATTAAAGCCATCAGAAGGGATACCCAATTTAATTCGATCTACGATCTCATGTATTTCCTGATCATTTATCGAAATTATTCTAGATCCCTTCGGGATACTGTCATAGGAGGTTGTAACAATAGCACTATCACCACTTATCCATAATTCGACGGGAAATAGTTTATCGTAAAGCTTTTGATATTCCGCTTTAACTAAGGAGGGACTTATGCTCGTATGTCCACAATGAATTTTTTCAACCAACGGACTTAGCAACTGAAAGAACTCCGACTCCGTATTTCTCCTACTTAGACTGCTTTTTATATTTTTGAACTCACTATCAAACTTGTCTTTATCTGTATACCAATATAAACCCGGGTGAATTTTTTCTAAAGTCGCCTTCAAATAATCCAGATCTTGAATAGCCTGACGGAAAGTATAACTACTTCTTGCAATTGCTTTTTCAGCAGCTTGTTGCCGTCTATATAATTCCCATTGCTGGTTGTTGATTTTAAGTTGTTTTGAAATTTGAGAAATTGAAGTATCAGACTTAATGATATTTATATCTGTCCATTTTTTATCGTTCATTTCATCATAATTTTCAAAACCCTTCTTTATATAATTTTGAAGGGTTGGGATACTACCTATCTGAGCAATGTTTGACGTATTGTTATTGCTTGAAATGTATGTTGTATCGATAGCGGTTACAATTCGTTCTGAGTGAAATTTCAAGGAGTTCTTTTTTGATTGAATTATCCGAAAAAGTACAAGAGAAGCATCGAATTCAGTATCTATGATTAAAGTATTTAAATACCATTTGCTTCCATATTTTTGATAGGTGATCTCGCATCGGTCATTCTTTATGTCAATCTTCTTTGGTGGATTACTCAATTTTTTTCCACCCCATGTTTCATGTGGTTTTAAATGTTTTATTCCTTTGGCACTTAGTGCATAGGTTAATTTCACCAGTGCCCCAGATTCGGAGTCAATATATAAGGTTCCTTTTAAAAGGGATCGTCTTATATTTCTCCGTTGATCAAACTCAATTACATACAATTCTTTATCCTCACGTCTTATAGATCCCATCAATTGAAACTCATAATATCTAGCTAAGTCACTATTCCTCTTAAGTTCGACACCTAAAAAGTTTGTTTTACTTGGAGTTTCAATTCCGGAAACTGTCGTCCATCCAAAAGTATAGAATCCTCCCCGTGAGGGACTCCACAGCGGGGCCTTTTCCTTTTTATCTTCTATGAAGCGCGCATCAAGAACAGTAGACTGGTGAGAAACATTCGATCCTTTCGTTTGAAAGGCTACTTCAAGAAGCTGAATAAACTTGTTCTCAGAGGTAACGTATTCTCGCTGAAATCCCTGAACTGTATAGGGGTCCAAATTATAATTTTGAGGAATTTTATTGATACAGCTGTAAATGATATCCAATGGATCTAAAGGGTTTATAACGACCTCGTCGAGCTCCACCGTTTGTGGCTCTAAAGATATTACCCGGTATTTTTCAGTGACATCTA
>CAZAHL010000356.1:0-7537 GCA_964484845.1 uncultured Chryseolinea sp.
ATGATCGTAGATTGACGATTGTAGATTGGGTAGATATTAATGGAGTTTGCGACAATTGAGCTAGCGAGGTGTTTAAAACGCTGGTCCAATACATTGGATAGAACCATCAATCTAAAATCGTAAATGATCGTAAATTGACGATTGTAGATTGAGAAGATATTAATGGAGTTCGCGATAATTGAGCTAGTGAGGTGTTTAAAACGTTGGCATTTAAGATCTCCAATAAATTGGATTAAAACCAGCAATCTAAAATCGTAAATCTAAAATCGTCAATTAATCATCCGAACGTCGTAGATTGCGCTCCTTTGGATAGGCCATCAATCTACAATCGTCAATCTACAATCGTCAATTAAAAAAAATGCTCTGGTATCGTAACTTTGGTATAACGGAAATCATTTTAACCGTAGCTTTTGCAGCTTTCTACGCATTTTATATTGTTCGAATCATTCGGATTGCAAAACGTCTGAACACTCCTTATCGGAATGTATTCATTAAACTATTTCTTCGTACAGTTTATTTCGCCTTGTTTATTATTGCCCTTTTAGGACCCTCGTTTGGAGGTTCGAAAAAGGAGGTCAAATCGATGGGGAAGGATATTATGATGTGTGTAGACTTATCCAAGTCTATGGATGCCTTCGATGTTCAGCCCACCCGGCTTGAGAAGGTGAAATTCGAAATGAAGAAAATTGTCGAAGCTTTTAATTCTGATCGCATCGGCATAATCATTTTTTCATCCGAAGCCTTTATGCAATGCCCATTGACGTACGATCAAAACGCATTAAATCTTTTTATTGAAACCATGAATTCGGGTTTAGTGCCTGCTTCGGGAACAGACTTTGGACCTCCACTTCGAATGGCTTTCAGTAAATTAGAAGAAGATACCGGAGGCCCTAATGCACAAGCAAAATCTAAAATTATTATTCTCATCAGCGATGGCGAAGATTTTGGGGAAGAAACGGAAGAAATAGCACAGGATATTGAAAATAAAGATATCAAGCTCTTTACCCTTGGTGTGGGTACAGAAAAAGGTGGAAATATTTATTCCGGAAATAAACTGAAAACAAACCGCCAGGGACTTATCGTTCAAACTAAACTTAATTCAAAGCCATTAAAATCCCTGGCCAGTAAAACGGGCGGCCAATATTTTGAGATCAATGAAACTAAAAACGATGTTTCGCGCTTAATTAATACGATCAGCAAGATCGAAGGAGAATTGCGCGACGCGCGGTTTATCGACGTAACAGCCAACAAATATTTTTATTTTCTGGCATTAGGCGCTATTTTAATGGTCCTCGACATTTTGATTAACGTTTCTACTGTAAGAATATGAAGTATATTATAATTGCCATCTTCTCCATATTAATAATTGATCCAGGCAAGATCGCCCGGGTAAATACAGCCAAGACGGAAGCTCGGAAAGCGTACATGGATGGCGATTACAAAAAAGCCGTAGCGAAATATACATACCTTGCCGACTCCCTCGACGTTCGCGAGGATGAGGTGATACTCAACCTGGCGAATTCCTATTTTCAGGTTAAGGATACAGCAAATGCCTCATCGACCTATCAATCGTTGACTGCCAGCGCGAAGACTCACATACGTTCCAAAGCGCATCATCAATTAGGAATTCTTAATCATCAGCAGGGAAAATTGGAAGAAGCTCTCAATCACTTTAAGCAAGCGATTAAAGCGGATGGAAACAATATCGACGCCAAGTACAACTATGAAATGTTGAAGAAAAAGCTGGAAGAACAAAAGAAAGAAGAGGAACAAAAACAGAACAAGGATCAAAAGGATAAAGATCAAAAGAATAAAGATCCACAAAATAAAGATCAGGAAAAGAAAGATCAGCAGCAAAAGGAAAAAGATAAAAAGGACCAGGAGAAAAAAGATCAGCAAAACAAGGATCAACAAAATAAAGACCAGCAAGATCAGGCCAAAAAAGATAAAGAAGAGCAAGAGGCTAAGGACAAGAAAGAAGGCAAAGAGCAAGATCAACGGGAAAACAAGGAAGATAAAAGTGAGAAGAAGGACAATTCACCTCAGATTTCCGAAAAGTTACAGCAGATGAAAATCAGCGAGGATAAAGCGAAGATGATTCTCGAGGCTATGAAGAATCAGGAAATTCAATATTTGCAACAGAACAAACGGAAAGCAACGAAGCCGCGGGATAGTAGTAAACCGGATTGGTAACAGGTTTCACGCAAAGGCCAAAGAAAATTCACGCATGGCCACAAACATTCTATGGGTTTCGCCTTTAAAACATGAGTATGAAAGAAGTATATATTATTTCCGCTGTGCGTACACCGATAGGAAGTTTTGGCGGTGGCCTTAGCTCCCTCACCGCTACTCAACTGGGAGGAATGGCATTTAAAGCTGCCTTCCAAAAAGCGGGTGTTGAATCAAATCTCATTCAAGAAATATTTGTTGGAAATGTAATTTCAGCAGGGTTAGGTCAGGCGCCTGCAACACAAGTTGCTGCTAACGCGGGATTGGGATTTAATATTCCTTGCACCTTGGTTAATAAAGTGTGTGCGTCCGGGATGAAGGCGGTTATGTTTGGTGCGCAATCTATCATGCTTGGACACAACGACGTCGTATTAGCAGGAGGTATGGAAAGCATGAGCAACATTCCCTATTATCTCATGAAAGCGCGCACGGGCTATAAGTACGGTCACGGCGAATTGCTGGATGGACTTCAGTATGATGGACTGACTGATATTTACAACCACTGCGCCATGGGCGTTTGTGCCGACAACACAGCAAAGGAAATGAACATTTCCAGGAAAGATCAAGATGATTACGCTATAAGTTCTTATAAACGGTCGGCAGCATCCTGGGCATCGGGTAAATTTAAAAACGAAATTACTCCAGTCGAGATTGTGGACCGGAAGGGAAACAAAACGCTTTTCGCCGAAGATGAAGAATATAAAAATGTCAACTTCGAAAAAATTCCGGGTCTTAAACCCACGTTCACAAAAGATGGTACAGTAACCGCTGCCAATGCTTCTACTTTAAACGACGGCGCCTCAGCGCTGCTGTTAGTCAGTAAAGAAAAAGCGAAGGAACTGGGCTTAAAACCGATTGCTAAAATCCTTGGGTTTGCAGATGCAGCTCAGGATCCAATGTGGTTTACCACCACGCCATCACTTGCTATTCCCAAGGCGTTAGCAAATGCGGGTGTTGATAAAAAAAATGTGGGGTACTATGAGATCAACGAGGCCTTTGCAGCTGTAGCACTCGCCAACAACATCAAACTCGGACTAGATGGCGAAAAGGTAAATGTAAACGGCGGAGCAGTTGCGCTTGGACATCCGCTGGGATCATCCGGTTCAAGAATTATTGCTACATTAATCAATGTCCTGAATCAAAACAATGCGTCGGTCGGGGTTGCCGGAATTTGCAACGGAGGCGGTGGAGCTTCCGCGATGGTTATTGAGAAGATTTGAAAGTTAGCTTTCAATCGCTGTATACTTCTCAGCTGTAATTTTTGGGGTGCCTAACCAATATCATTGACCAAAAATTCTAGATATCAACTTCTTCAATGGAAGAGAGAACTTTTATACCAATCTTTTTCATAAGTTCACTTGCATTGAAATCCTTACACAGTCCATCGGTCAGTTCATAGTTAAATATCAATTCGCCGTCACGAATTCTACTATTAAAACTGTAATTAACAACAAGATTATGCTTGCCCGCTAAAGCGGCGAGGTCTAAATCATGCGTTGATATCATTCCAAAAGCATTTAGCTCCTTCAACTGTTTGATCAACGAAAATCCTCCTTTGTGTCGATCAATCGAATTCGTCCCCTTAAACATCTCATCCAAAAGGAAAAGTATGGGTTCCCCACCATCTATTAGCATTAAAAGTTGTTCCACCCTTTTCAACTCAGCGTAGAAAGAGGACACGCCTTCCTCCAAGTTATCTTGAGTACGCATGCTAGAAAATATCTTTATATTCGATACTTGCGCCGACTTTGCACAACATGGACCACCCATCAATGCTAAAACCATGTTAATACCTACAGTTCTTAAAAAAGTACTTTTACCAGCCATATTGGAGCCCGTCACCATGGCAATTTCTCCACAACCATTCAGACTAAAATGATTGCTTATTCTATTTTTCGGGTTTATCAAAGGATGTCCGAGCATTTCAAATTGAACGTTATAAGACGTGTCATTTATTTCCGGGAAGGTGAGGGACGGGTTTGAATAATGAAAACCGGCCAAACTGTTTAACGCCTCATATCCACTTACCGACGACGCCCATGCTCTTAGCGACGATCCATTTTTCTTTTTCCATTTTTCCACCAGAATTATCAAATAAAAATCAAGGAACCATAAATTATTGAAAAAAGAATAAAAGGAATGATTCAATTGTCTCTTTCTCCCCCTGAGTTGAAATACTTCCAATATTATTTTTAATTTCTGAATCTCACTTGCCGCAGAATATTTGTTCTGACGTAAAGTCGCTTGCAGTTGTCGCAGCAGACTTGAATGAAATTTTTCTGATTCAATTTTAATAATGAGTGACTGATAACTCTCCAATGTTTTTATATCACTACGGATATTTTCTACAATATCGTCAGCAAGCGGTCTTAGCCTTTTTAAAAAAATAGCATTAATTAAAAACCAAATAACCAATGGGGGTATACCTTCGAAGTGGCCCAAGAAAAGAACCGATAAAAAATAAATTGCTGCCCAAGTTGATAAAATGGATAAAGGGATAATAAAAATAAGATATTTTGATTGGCGCTGATGTAACTGTGGAGGTTTTTCCATCCTCGTCAGAAGTTTATTCAATTCACTGCACGTATCCTTAAAATACATGCCTATGGCCTGAAAATGTTGTCTCCAGTCCGACTTGGGAGAAAGTTCCTTGACGGCCTGTTGCCGTTCAACAATTACGTTTTTTGAAGCAGGTGCCGATAGCCATTCTGCTAGTAGTACGTTACCAGATTCCGTTGTGCTTCTGTTGATTAATTGAAAAAGAGAATGTTGTCCAAAAATATCTAAATCCGATATGTAAGGATGAGCAAGACTCATAAACGTTTGGCCCGCCGGAAACCCAGATAATTTACACTCCAGTTTCAAGACCTCATGCTCATTAATTTCTCTTAAAAAACTGGCATGTCGCTTAAGGTAATCAACCTGATTATGACGTTTGATTAATAGGACAAAAGCAAGCAAACAAATTGGCACTGAAATCCATATCAAAGTTAGCAATCTTTCATTTGCGAAAATAATAATGAGAACGACCGACATTATAAAAGCAATCAACCTGTACGAAGAAAGCCTATCTGAGATTTCTTGCAACTTTAAGATAGTTGCGTTATATCTTCGAATATTATCATGGCAAATATCCATTCTTCCAATCTATTTTATATCGTTTGATTATTGGAGTACTATTACCTAATTTTAAATGGGAAGATTGGTTTTTAGAATACATCTTTCTCATTTTGTTAATATTAAAGACAGCACCTCATTTCATTAAATATAAGATTTAAATTCATATCCTTTCAATTGATAGGGAACTGCAATAGTCCCCTCATCAGCGGTCGGAAATATCCTTCGCATGCGATAAGGATTTAAAATGGGTACCTGAATCTCTAAATTTATCAGTACTAGCCTCTTCGTTGACTCATTGTCTTCATAACTAAGGATGCAAACCATCCTGATGGCTGGTTTGTACATAAAGATGAGGTGTTAAGTAATTATTTGGAAACCAATTTTTCTAAAATATTGCCGGATATTATTAAAGAAGTCAGGAATAACAATCTGTCTATTGGACAGGATTTGGTTTCATGAAGTTTGATATCGCACAACAATCGAGATATTGCAACGTTGTTAACCAGTCGATATTTCACGCAAAGAAATCGCAAAGGAATCCCGCAAAGTACGCAGATGTGATCTTATACAGGTTTGCCGCCTTTGCGCAATTATCTTTGCGAACTTTGCGTGAAACTTTTAATTTCATGAAATTCGCCAGTGATTTTCTTTATATCCCAAGATGACCAACATTTTTATCCCGTCTATTCGCATTTCGATACTAAACGTCCTTTTCATTTTTGTCTCAACAATTTCTTTCGCACAAAAGGAAGTGCGTTCCTTCTATGATGAGAAAAAACAACACGTACAGGAAATCTATTTTGTTTCGAAAGAAGATG
Source organism: uncultured Chryseolinea sp. (assembly GCA_964484845.1). Lineage (GTDB taxonomy): Bacteria > Bacteroidota > Bacteroidia > Cytophagales > Cyclobacteriaceae > Chryseolinea. Next base: position 6,168 of record CAZAHL010000356.1, read on the forward strand.
GTCAAACGTACATAGGCCAGTATCAACGATTTTACGAAAACGGAACGCTCATGCTCGAAGGTAATTTTGATGATGGCGCGAAGTCAGGTTTATTTTCCGAATATCATGAAACCGGAAAGCTGGCGCGTAGCATAAACTACGTGAACGGTATGCGCCACGGTGTTGTCCAGATTTTTGATGAAGACGGAAAACCTTTTCAAAAAGCATATTATCAAAACGATAAACTGACAGACAGTATTCAACTCTACTTTGATAATGGAAGTGTAAAAAGGGAAAGCTTTTTTATCGAGGGTAAGCCTGAAGGTCTTGTCAAGGAGTACCACAAAAATGGGAAACTAAAAAAAGAAATGACTTATGAAAAAGGTAAACCGAATGGAATTACCCGCACTTTTTATGAGGACGGTAAAATAGAAACGGAAGCAAACTATAAAGATGGAATTCTCTCAGGATTCTATAAAACTTATTTTACCAATGGGCAGTTGGAAACTGTTGCAACCATGGAAGAAGGTTCCAAAAATGGTCAGTTTAAAACCTACGACCGCGATGGGAAATTAATTCTTGAAGGCAGTTTCTTAAGCGGAAGACTTCATGGCGAAAATAGCGGATACTTTACTGATGGTTCCGTCCAACATCGATATCATTATAAAGAAGGAAAAAAAACAGGTACGAACGCCGATTATTTTCCTTCCGGAAAAATAAAAGTGAAAGAGCAGGTTTTATCCAATGGGATTGATGCTTCTGTTGTCGAGTACGATGAAGCTGGTCTGTTAAAGAGCGAAAAAAAACTCAGGAACGGCGCACCTCATGGCCTCTCCGTATTCTATTTTGAAGGAAAAAAAATCCCAAAGACCAAAGAGACCTACGAAAGTGGAAAGCTAAATGGCATCCGGTATGCCTATTATCCTTCAGGCGAAATTCAAAAAGAAGAATCCTATAAATTCAATTTACTTACAGGTCCTGTTAAAACATATTTTGAAAACGGCACCGGTGAATCCGTCGGGGAATATCGCTCAAGCCGCCGGCAAGGATTGTTCACCTCCTACCACAACAATGGAAAAGTAAAAGAGCAGGGCGCCTATACGGCCGATAAGAAACACGGTGAGTGGAAGGAATATGATGACGCCGGTAGCTTAACTAGCACTACGCTTTATAAGGCGGGGGTACCTAGTAAGGATTGACGATTGTAGATTTACGATTGTAGATTGATGGCACTTTCCGAATGTCTATGAACTTCAATCGAGCATTAATCTAAAATCGTAAATCTAAAATCTACAATAACTTTGCGTCCACTGCGAGAACTTGCATTTAAATTGAGGCCTACTCGCTTAAATCTAGCACCCAATCGTCAATCGTAAATCTAAAATCTACAA
>CAZAHL010000357.1:0-7530 GCA_964484845.1 uncultured Chryseolinea sp.
TAAGATTGTAAGATTGTAAGATTGTAAGATTGTAAGATTGTAAGATTGTAAGATTGTAAGATTGTAAGATTGTAAGATTAAAAAAATTACGAGACAATTTTTCAATTTCTCAATTTCTCAATTTCTCAATTTCCTCACACCCGCTGCTCCGCCAATCTCGCTTTTTCACGCTGGGGCCCTTTTACCGCGATGATCGTTAAAATAGCAGAAATCAAAAGGGAGCCTGCCATAAAAATATACGATGCTCCAAAACCTCCGGTGTTCCCATTGAGATACCCAACCAGATAGGATCCAACAAAAGATCCTAAAGCGCCCAAGCTATTGATCAAGGCCATGGCCCCTGCAGTAACATTACCGGGTAGAATTTCTGGAATAATGGCAAAGAAGGGTCCATACGGCGCATACATGGCAGCTCCCGCAATAGTCAACAACACAAACGATACCCAGAAATTGTCCGTACCGACAAGATAAGAACCGTAGAATGCAACGGCGCCTATAAGCAAAAACGGCCAGACAAAGGCCTTCCTATTCAATGTTTTATCCGAGAAATAAGAGGCACTTAGCATTCCAATGATAGCAAATACATAGGGAATAGACGACAGCCATCCCGTTGAAACGATATCCATATCCGGGGCTGCTTTAATAATGGAGGGAAGCCACATTACAAATCCATAAACACCAATGCTCCAGAGAGCATATTGAAAACACAAGAGAATGACCACCTTAGATTTAAAAGCTTCCATGTAGTTTTTAACCGGCTTGATACCTTGCTGCTCTTTTTGCAGCTGATCCTCCAGCGCTTGCTTCTCATCGGCGGTTAACCAGGTTGAATTTTTTGGCTTATCGTCCACAAGCCTCCACCAAAAGAAGGCCCATATTATTGCCGGCGCTCCTTCTAGAATGAACATCCATCGCCAACCGACAGAATTTATGAGGTATCCCGACAGGATCGACATCCAAAGAATAGTGGCCGGATTCCCTAGAATTAAAAATGTATTCGCACGTGACCGTTCCTTTTTAGTAAACCACCTGCTTAATAAAATCAGCATCGAAGGCATTACTGCACTTTCCACCACCCCGAGCATAAAACGGATCACGATCAAATAAGTAACATCACTGATCATGCCCGTGGCCATCGCCAAGGCACCCCAGAGTATCAAAGACCAGAATATTAATTTCTTTGCACTTCTATTCGCGGCATATAACGCTCCCGGAATTTGAAAAAAGAAGTAACCCAGAAAAAACAATGAGCCTAGCAGGGACGATGTAGCAGCTGTGATATTGAGGTCCTCCGCCATCCCTCCCGCCGCTCCAAAACCAAAATTTGCCCGGTCAAGATAGGCAAGACTATATGTTATAAAGGCAACGGGTATCAGGCGATACCAGCGTGATTTAGCAATTGTGTTTTCCATCCTTGCGTGGTCCCTATGTAATTGGATAATAAAAGTATTAACAAGAAAGAATCCGGTCCTGCCAGACAGTCTTTCTATGGTAACAATGATAATTTATAAATCCAACTTCTACTAATACTTTTACACCACGTGGAGTTTTTCAAGGAGAAAATAGCAACAATACAAATGCTGTTACCTATATGATTAATGGAACCAATTCCTTGGAATTGGCTTAGCATAAAAAAATCATCCGGTTCTCAGGGCGCCTAAAACCGGACGATTGATGGGTTCTTCTGAACCGTAGTTTCTTATTATAAAGTACTATAATAGCGCATTAACTGAATAAGTTCTTGTTCCTTTTTTACCGATATTTTTTCCTTCTTAACATATTGTTTCATCTCCTCCTGTTTATCAGGAAGGCTCGCAATCAAACTTTTCAGATTGTCTATTTCTTGCAGGGGGCCATCGCCAATCCTATAAAAAAAGACATCAACTCCCTTAACGTATTTGGCAGGAAGGTCCCTTCCGTCAAACGCTTTCCCTTTTTGCACAGGGAAATACCTCACTATTTTTTTTGACAAAAGCACCACTTTACCAGTGTCGATCAAACTTAAATATCCATATTTCAGTTTGCCTTTAAATTCAAATTTTTCGGCCACCAAAGTTTGATCTCCTATCCGAACTTTTTCTATTGTTTTATTTGGCTCCAGAACCAACGTTTGACCCGCCTGCTGATATTCAATCCAATCCTGGAAGATATTATACCGTACAGGCACAACTGTACGTTTTGCTCCCACGTAGACTTCGCCCTGAACAAAGTTATCATCGAGAAATGGGGTCCCTTCAATATCCGATGCTTTACCCTCAACGGTAGCGTTGGTGGTCACCTTAGAGTTAAGGTCGGCGAGGTTGGCGGAGGCTTGCTGAGCCATAGACGCTGAAAAATTTAACAGCGATGCTATGCTAATAAGATAGCTAAGTTTGGTCATCATAATTCTGTTTTTACTTTGTTTACTTTGATAATTGGAAATGGTTACAATAATTTTCAAGGCTTAAAGCCCAAAAGAATATTTCCAATCATAGGTAGGTTCGGCGGACGCAGACAATTGGTCTATGCTAATTTCCGACCAAAAATAAATAGCAGGTTTATCAGGGTGTTTGAAGGCATAACCGATACTCTGCTACAAACTTTATGTCCGAAAACAAAAAGCATTGCATCAAAATCGCACATTCAAGCTTATGCGTTAATGATTGCATGACTAAGGATGAATCGTATGGGCATAAGGTTGCATTGAAGAGTGCTTTTCTTTTGGGGTATTTTTTTGTGTTCACATTCGAATTATAAATCCCACAAACGGACATTGAGTCCTACACTCAGTGTTTCTTAACGAGCATCAAAAGCAATAACTTCCAGTATCCGCGCTGCAAAGCACCGGTCCACTCGGTTTCCTGGTGAGTCGAAGCAATCACACTCGTTAAGAGAAGAAGGAGAACTCAAAGAAAAAAACATAATTGCTAATATGGAGGGTTTCAATTGGCCTTTTCGTGCGTTGTTTTAAAGGCGTTACCTTCAAGCTTCGGTGGGATTGAATGGAGTGGCCAAAATAAGCTGATAAAAATCCAGATCGAGCCATCGTGAAAACTTATATCCTGCATGCCTTATTTGTCCGGCGAATTGAAAACCGAACGATTCATGAAGCTTTTTGCTGGAGACATTGGAAGAATCAATACCTGCAATGAGGTTGTGGTAGTCTTGTTTTTCTGCCTCTTTAATTATTTCCTGTAAAATAATTTTTCCATAACCTTTTCCACGATGGTCTTTTTGGATGTATAAGGAATGTTCAACTGTATACTTGTAGGCCGGCCACGCCCTAAACGTACCATAGCTTCCAAATCCCAGCAACTCATTTTTATCATTAAGTAGGCCGATGACCGGAAAGTTATTTTTTGCCTTCACCTCAAACCAGGCAACCATGTTTTCGAGAGTGCGGGGTTTGTAATCGTAAAGCGCTGTGGAGGTTACAATGGCTTCGTTCAAAATGTTGAGGATGGGTTCTGAATACTCTTTGTTGCAGGTAATAATCTTCATTGCAGTGGGGAGGAAATTAGTTTTGCTAAAATAATAAACGGATAGGGGAAGAAGTACCAGAGCTAACTATATATCACGAACCCCATAAGACGGGAGCGAAATTGCGAACGGAAGACTCATCATTAAAAAACGAGCGTCCAACTGCCGTCACTCATTCCTAAGAGTCGCTCAGTTCAAGGGCAGACAAAGTCAGACATCGTATCAACTCCCAGCTTACAATCTTGGTTTATAGCTGGAATTGGACAGCGAGTTCCTCTAAGTCTCAGGAGTTATGAATACCTACAAACCAGCCCATGAAACCGTCATGCCGCACTAAAGCAAGCTGCTATAACAAACTGCAGAACTTTGGCGGCATCCCGTTGACAGGGCATGTTCAGCCGGAGTGACTTCACCTTTAATGAAGGGACCTATCCGCGGGATTCCGCTCAGGATCAGGCATCTCACGGAGTAAGCTAGAAGGCGCGGAATGACGGGCTCGATGGAATGAGGTAGGTCTTGCTGAGTTATAGAAGGAGAATACCGAAATGAAGCCGTGAGACCGGATATTGCTGTGCCACACCCGAAAATCCGATCCATCCACCAACAGCGACTGCTATTCCTTAAAATTTATTCACTATCGTTAAATTTAACTGATCACTTCCGTTAATTTCGTCTTCAGCAATTGGTTAAACTAAAAAGTGTAGTTAAGAAAAATTTTTCCTATTGTTCTAGACCTTATCTATACAAACCTAACTTTATACCCCTTTGAAAAGGAAAATCGGATTATTGATTCTATTACTTTACGTCTGCTCCACCATGGCTATTGCTCAACTACAGGTCAGTGCCAATAAACGTTTCCTCCAAACAGCCGATGGAAAACCATTTTTTTGGCTGGGAGATACTGCCTGGGAACTCTTTCACAGATTGAATCGTGAAGAGGCAACACTTTATCTTAAGAACCGGTCAGAAAAAGGATTTACTGTTATACAGGCCGTTGCGCTGGCAGAATTGGATGGACTTCACGATCCGAATGCATACGGGGAGATCCCCTTGGAAAACGATGATCCTACGAAGCCACGGGAAGCTTATTTTCAACATGTAGATTTTATCATCCGGAAAGCTGCTGAGTTCGGGATTCACATCGGATTATTACCTACCTGGGGCGACAAAATTTCTAAAGATCGCTGGGGAACGGGACCGGAGATCTTCAACCCCTCGAACGCCAGGGTATATGGTAAATGGCTCGGGAATCGGTATAAAAACGATAAAAATATTATTTGGATCTTAGGCGGCGACCGAAATCCACGCAACGAAAATGATCTTGCCATCTGGCGTGCCATGGCCGCCGGCATCGAAGAAGCAACGGGAAAAGACAAAGCATTGATGACTTATCACCCTCAGCCAAATGCCCTGGACGATGGCGGATCTGCCAAATGGTTTCATCAGGATGAATGGCTGGATTTCAATATGTTTCAGACTGGCCATTGCCGGGAGAATAATGTATGGGATCGCATTCAACATACCTATAACCTTAAACCTGTTAAGCCGGTACTTGATGGTGAACCTATTTATGAAGATCATCCTGTATGCTTCAACGCGAAAGATCTTGGGACATCCAGCGCATATGATGTTCGCAAAGCGGCGTGGTTCAATGTGTTTGCAGGTGCATTCGGCCACACCTATGGCTGTCATGATATATGGCAGATGTTTACCCCTAACCGGACACCCGTCAATGGGCCACATCACCCCTGGTATGTAGCAATCGATCTTCCGGGTGCCGGCCAAATGCAATACCTGAGAAAGCTCATTGAATCCCGCCCGATGTTTGAACGTGTCCCCGACCAGACATTAATTACGGACGGGCTACACGTAAATGATCATATTCAGGCCACACACGGCAATGATTATATTTTTGTGTATAGCTCACAGGGCAGAAAATTTACCGTAAACACTTCCAAAATTTCGGGGCAGGAGATAATCTCATACTGGTACAATCCGCGCAACGGTGAAGTAAAGGAAATTGGAAAATCCCCGAAAAAAGCGCAAGAGGAATTTACTCCGCCAACATCCGGCTATGGCCAAGACTGGGTGCTCGTTCTGGACGATGCCGGAAAAAAGTTTAAGCTTCCAGGCGAAACTAAATGAGTTTCCACAATGTAATTTCGATGAAAAGTATTCCGCCGCCTTTCAAAAAAATTCCTCAACGAACAGTCCGATCTGGAATAAATTATCACCACAACTGTTAATTAAATGACGCATATACTTAAAGCAGGCGTATTTTCCATCCGGTATGAGAATGGATTCCTCCGTCATATCAGCTATGGTGATCTGGAAGCTGTTCGCATGATATACATGGCGCTGAGGGATCAAAACTGGACCACCTTTGAACCGATTATAGAGAATGAAAAAGTCGATCGTCAACACGATAATTTCACCATTCAATATGACTGCTACCATGAATTAAAGGGGGAAAGAATTTTTCATTGGCAGGTAACAATAACCGGGAGTGCTGACAGTGTCATTACCTTCGAAATAAAGGGAGAAGCGCTTGCTGATGTATTAAAGAACAGAGCGGGACTGTGTATCTTACATCCCATTAAATCAACAGCAGGCCAACCGTGTGAATTGATTCATACTAATGGCGAACAGATCAAGAAAACCTTCCCCGTTTTTATTTCAGCGGAGAATCCATTTAAAGATCTGAAATCGTTTCGCTGGCGATGTCATTACGATTGGTTTGTACTCCGTTTTGAAGGAGATGCTTTTGAAACCGAAGATCAGCGAAACTGGTCGGATGCTTCTTACAAAACATTTTGCACTCCGTTGGACAAACCGTTTCCAGTTCAGTTGAAGGCGGGTGACAAAGTTCATCAGAAAGTTATTTTTCAGGCAGAGTCCGATTTACTTCCGATCGTTCCAGACCTGACCAAACCCGTTGAAATTATCGCCCTGGCTCAACAGTCACGATTACCCTTTATTGGAATTGCTGCATCGACTGAAACAGAGACATTGTCGGAAGAAAATATACAAGCGCTTCGCGACCTTAAGCTAAATCATTACCGCATTGAAGTACAACCGTCTCAACCCTTCTGGGAGGATAAATTTAGTATCGATTGTAATCAGGCTGAGTTATTAAAGTTACCGCTTGAAATTGCGTTGCATATTTCCGATTCAGATGAATTTGCCAGTTTTTATAAAACGTTTTCAAAAATACAGCCTGAAGTTCAACGGATCATCCTGTTAACCGTAAACCAACCTGGCACAGCACAAGCTCTGCTGGATAAAATTGAATCTTTCCAGAAAGTTCTTCCTCCAATCCAAATCGGCGCGGGTACCGATTATAACTTTCGCGAATTAAATTGTAATCGCTTCTCCGCCGAACACCTGGATTTCATAAGCTATAGCATTGATCCTCAAGAACACGCTATCGATGATTTGACGGTAATCGAAAATATTCAGGCACAGGCTGACACCGTTCGGTCAGCGAGAGAAATGTATGGCGAATCGAAAGATATTCACGTCTCGTCTCTAACGTTGAAGCGACGATTTAATCCAGCGGCTACGGTTAGCAAAGACAAAATCTTGACTAACGAACAAAAAACCGACTCAAGATTACAGACACCTTTTGGTGCAGCCTTCACGTTGGGGAGTATTAAATCAATGGCAACCGCTGAGGCGCGGTCCGTTACACTTTATCAAACTGTTGGAACGCAAGGGATTCTCTCCGAGTCGGGACATAAATATCCTGTCTATCACGTATTGAAAGAAATTTTATCAGCAGGCAAAACCGTGGTAGTGCATACGGAAAGCAGCCAGCCAATCCTCTGCGATGCCTTATTATTAAATGAGGGACAATCGTTTAAACTAATGTTAGTAAATTACTCTTCAGAGGCGCAGGAAGTGATTTTTACAAAAGATCGGTACGCATTGGCACCGCTGGAAATCCGGGTTGTTGATATTGGGAGGGATTAGTTTCGAGTCTCGAGTTTAGAGTTATGAGTTGTCCAGCCGCCACAGTAGGGGCTCGAGCGTAACTCGAAACTCTAAACTCTAAACTCTAAACTCTAAACT
>CAZAHL010000358.1:0-7516 GCA_964484845.1 uncultured Chryseolinea sp.
AAGATGAAAACGATGAAATCAAAATACCGTCAGCCTACAAAAAATTTAAAGTTAAAGCACGTTATGGAGATCCCATTGGATTATCAGTTGACCAGTTCTTTGAATTCTATAACAAGGACTTAGGCAATCGGAAATTTCTTGAAAGAACCCGCGATGTATTTGCGTTTGCTGTGTCAATCGGCGGGCCTAGACATGGTGACTTAAAAAGACTAGCAGATACCCTTCGTAAGAATGGCTTTAAAATAAAGCAAAATACGATTAGCTACTTCGAAGGAAAAACCGGGAACGCTCACGAAGAAATCGTTTTGAATAAGATCGGGATGGAAATCCTTGAAAAGTATAATCACGTAATGCCAAGAGTTCCGACAAACCAAAGGATGAATACCAATCTTAAAACCATTGCCAAGCTTCTTGAATGGGATGAGATCAAGTATATTCCAGAATACGACAATTATGGAAAACTTATCACAGTAAACGAGCTACCTCTTAAAGATATATTCTCAACAAAATTCATGAGGAAAACGGCCGCTACCATTGATAACATGCTTGGAGTGCCAACAAAGACTTCTATGAAAAGGACTGGTCATAAGACCTTTGCAGCTTATAGTAGATACGTGGATGTAAACAAGGATAGCCTTGAGCAAGCCAACAAACAATGGGACGATTTAGCTAAAAAGCGAGTTAAAGATTCTGACTCTGAATTGTCGATAGCGAGTTAAATTCTCTCTACGCTGCCATCTTCATCCCTAAATTTCTTGGTAACGGATGCTTTCGGATATGCGTCTCAAGCTCGCGAACAGAAACAAAAGTCTTACCTTCCGAACTGTGCAAGGTTATATATCCTTTATTGTGGTAGTTATATAAGGTTTTCCTGCAAAGGTTATAACGTCTAGTTGCTTCCTCAATCGACACAAAATCCTGGGCAATAAACAAATCGTTACCCTTAAGAGCTTCAGTAACTAAAGACGGCAAGATTTTAGAAAAAGTGGTTTCCAAGTAGGCACCGAGCATTTCCTTAATAAGTTGTTTTGAAAATTCCATAAGGCGAATTTTTCTTTAATCAACTAAACCTTCATGACCAAAACTACACAGTTGGTACACACCTTGGAAAAAAAAATTTTGTTTCAGCTGCTTTCCCGATTCCTAATCGCTTAGAATTCATGCGTTGAATTCTAACTGCCAGGAAATTTTAAAGAGCTGTTCCTCATCAAGTTTCTTATCTACTTTTATTGCTAAAGTATCCTTCAAAGAATTTACGATGCCAGATGATGTCAGATAAAAAAGTCGATATATTATAACCAACAAAATTCTTTAAATCAGTAAAACAGTGCCTGGATGAAAAATCCATGAATGACTTTAATCTGATTAACCACTTCAATATAGTTCCACAAGTTGTGTTAAAATATTCTCTACTTTTTACTAATTAGCTATATTCAATCATTTAAGAAATTTCAATACCGGCATGTTCTATTTGAATCCATGGAAAGCCTGCCTCCAAAATGATTTGGGGAAATTTTTATCATCGTCAATGCCTAGCTCAACCTTTTCTGGATCATTTGTTAGAAATGCAGTACCAAAAAGAAAGTCCCAAATACTCAGGCTAATTCCAAAATTCACCCCATAACGATACCGTTCTGGCCAGTGTCTGGCATGATGCCAAGTATGCATTTGTGGATTGTTAAAAATATATTTGAGTGGACCAAGTCTCAAACGAATATTGGAGTGATTGAAGTGACCGATACTCAACGCAACAATGTGCACTAGAAAGAATTCCTGAATTCCAAAACCAATCATCCCTAAGGGAATGTATTCAATTGTACGATACACAATATTTTCCATCCAATGGTAACGAAGGTGTGCAGCAAAGCCCATCTGTTTTACGGAGTGATGAACTTTATGGAATTCCCAGAGAAAAGGAACTCGATGTAATAATCTATGAACATTCCAATGGATAAAGTCGCGAACTAAGAAAAGCGTAAGCAATTGTGCCCATATAGGCCAGGAACCAATTTCAATCGCCGCAAGATTTTTTACTCCAATCGTTCGAAGGAAATCGTTGAAGGCAACTACGAATACATTTGAAATGGCATTGTATCCAATGAGTGAAAAGAGAAAAAAATTAAAGAACATATAAAACCCATCCATCCAAAAATCTTGTCTTATTTTAGGCTGGTCTTTACGCAAGGGATAAAACCATTCAAGCAGGAAAAAAAATAGTGAAATGCCGATCAACCAATAAAAATAATTAGTCCAGGAAGGATATCTGATTTCGTGATAGAGATACAAGGCATAGTCACCAAACGAATTGACGAATGTATTCCAATACTTCATAATTTTTACTTCTCTAAAAATCTATCAATGACTTTGAACAATACTTGAAGCGCATCAACGCTTCCGTTATGCTCGCCTTTCTCAAAGTCACCGGCGATACTTGCCATCTGGTTGGTAACATGCGCGAAACAGATTACGGGTTTGTTTCTGGCCTGAGCAAAAGCGTATAATGCTGAAGCTTCCATCTCAACAGCGTGAATAGATTTGCCTTTGTAATGGTTTATTACATCTTGTGTTTCCCGGTACGGGGCATCGGTTGTCCACGTTGAGCCAGTAAATATTTTAAGATCCAGTTCATCGAAAGCTCCGTTCAATTTTTCTTTCAATTCGCTTCTTATGAAACTGAACTCAGCTGGTGGCAAATAGTGGTAACTGGTTCCTTCATCACGCACTGCTTTTTCAATAAGAATAAAATATGGAGAATCAACAGTCTGAATCAATTGTCCAGCCGATGTCATACTTAACAGAGTTTTACAGCCGGAAGCAAAAAGTTGTTCCGCCAGCAGTACAGCAAACGAAGCGCCTACAGCTTTTCCAATGATTCCGACTTTAGCACCTTCATGTGTAAATTCAAAAAGATTTGTGTGATAGCATGCCCAGGCTTGATTCATTTGAGCATTATATTTTTTAATGACATACTCCTCGATATCTCCGTCTGGATCAAGAATACAGATTTCAGGTATGATGAGTTGTGTTATACCCTTTTGTCGTCGCGCTTCTCGAAGAAGATTCTCCGGCTGGAATACAGACGGCTTATCATGAAATTTATGATTGAGTATTGGGAGGCCTTTCATAATAGAGATTAATGCTTTATCTGACACTGTAATTCATTTTATCAAATCATTAATGATTTAGTGTGAGAGTTGAACGTTAAGGTTGGTCGGCACGATTTTCTTATTGGCACAACTCATTCTGAATTTGATAATGAACGATGAACCCAATGTCAATATGCCTATCACTAGAATCGGAGCTACAAGTCCGAATTGATCAGCAATTAATCCAGTGAGAATAGCACCAATCGCATAGCCAAGATCCCTCCATAACCGAAAGATTCCAATACTTTTTGGGCGCTGGTCTGGATGCGTATAATCCGAAATAGCAGCAAGGAAAGTGGGATAGACAATGGCGGTTCCGATTCCCAAAAGTGATGAGAGTATCATGAATACAGAAAATGTATTGGCTCCGATCATACCAAGAAGAGCAAGAGCTTGTAAAAACATTCCAAGGAATAGCAGTGTCTTTTTGCAATATTTATCCGCCAGCTTACCTGTAAATAGTTGTCCAATCCCCCAGACTGCCGGATAGGTTGCAACAATTATTCCCGTTTGATGAAGATCAAATCCTTTGGACACTAGAAGCACAGGAAATAGCCCCCATACCATTCCGTCATTCAGATTATTTACAAGTCCTGCCTGCGTTATTGACCCTAAATTTTTGTGTTGCCATGTGGTCTCCCAAAATACTTTTTTCAATTTTGGAATATTGCTTGACGTAGCTTCAAGTAGCACATGCTTATGGGTATCTTTTACAAATAACCAACTGAGCAATAAACCAACGACTGCCATACCAATGCCGACATAGAACGGGTAAGGGCGCAACCCATAGTTATTAGCTATCCAACCAGTAAGGTACGCTATCGCTGCAAGCGCCAAATACCCGGCGAATTCATTTACTCCCATCGCGAAGCCTCTGTCTTTTTCGCCAACGAGGTCAATCTTCATAACTACAGTGCTCGACCAGGTGAGTCCCTGGTTTATGCCAAGTAAAATGTTAGCCGCCATAATCCAGTTCCAGCTTGGAGCGTAGATCAACATAATAGGAACAGGAATAGCGAACAGCCAGCCTACGATTAATAGATTTTTTCTTCCAATGCGATTGGCAAGTGTACCCGTATAGTAATTCGTTATTGCTTTAGTTATACCGAAGACTATAATGAAGGAAAGAATCGCTGTTTTTGCTGCTAGCCCGAAATCTGCTTCAGCAATTTGCGGAATGATGGTACGTTCTAATCCTATCATTCCACCAACAAAGGCATTGATGATTACTAGCAACGTGAATTGCTTCCAATTTTCTTTTAATCCAAGTTTGACGGATGTTTCCATAAGGATTGTTAGACGATAGCACAATGATTTCCACCGGCTTCCAAATCAGCAAGCTGTTGGCCTTCGTAGCCGCCCTTTCTATTAAGAGAGCCTATCGTTAGATAATTGGGAGGTGTTGGAGGGATTCGTGACAGTGTATGTTTCACAAAATCTTTTTCGCTTAGTTTTAGAAGATCCAGATTGTCCTTCAACACTGCTAAACTTTCGCCTATCAGTTTACCATCAAAGGGAACTGTTTTCGAAGTATGTGCTGGTAACACCAGTAAAGAGCCTGACAATAAAAACAACATACTGAGTGAATGATGTAGTTGTTTCGATTTGATAATGGCTTCACCCTCATTAGCTTTAAGATCGGGCCTTCCAACACCGTCGATAAACAACGTATCGCCTGTAATAATGGCAACATCATCTACCTTAATAGTCGTGCTTTCCAACGTATGGCCTGGAGTACTAAAAAACTGAAGCTTCGAATTTCCAATGGAGATCACTTCCTTATCAACAACAGGATTAAATGAATATTCTACTGTTGCCTTATTGATCATAAGATGTTGTGAACCGGTGACCGACGCAACCTCTTTCGTTCGCGAAACGTAGTCGGCATGAATATGTGTATCGGTTGCATACTTAATTTTCCAGCCGTTCTCTTTGGCAAGTTGTTGATATACTTCCGGCTCGAGCGCAGCATCTATCACAATGGCCTCGCCGGCAGAACCTATTATGTAGGAAAGAACTCCTTTTGCCGGCCTGCGCACCTGAATGATTTTAAGGCCTGATTGAAAATTTATTTCTGCTTTATTCCAGGCATAGTTCCACGCCTTCATTCCACCATCTAGTGAATAAGCTTCAATTCCTTTTTCACGTAGAAATTCTGAGGCAATCATGCTTGTTCTTCCAGCCGCGCAAACCGTTACAACGGGTACATTATCTGGAATATTAACTTCATTCAATACGCTATTATCGCCACTGTTTAATCTTTTATAAGCGTCAACATGTGTGCTCTCTGCTATTCTCCATTCTTCGCGCTGATCGGTTGGCCTTACATCCAGAATAAAAACGTCTTGGTGTTTATTTAGCATTTCCTGAAGCTGCTTTACTGATATTTTTTTGTCGTCCATAGTTTTAGATTTTAATTGACTTCGACAGGTAGTCCCAGGAGAGACCAATCTGGAAAGCCTTCTTCCAACCGTGTGGCCTTATATCCTGCTTTATTTAAAACGGCAACTGCTTCGTCTGCATACACGCAAAATGGTCCGCGGCAATAGGCTACAATCTCCGTGCGTTTTGGCAATTCGTTCAATCGTTTTTTTAATTCATCGATTGGAATCGAAATGGCGTCAGCAATGTGACCTCTATTGAATTCTAACTCCGGTCGAACATCGAGAATAGTGACCTTTCCCGATTCAATCTTTTTTAGCAGGCCATCGATAGTAACGGATTCAAACTTGAAGTTCGATTGTCTGAAATCCCTGACCAGCTTTTCAATGGAAGCTATCCTTTCCATGCCTAATTCGCGCAAGGCTTTCCATGCTTTGAAAACATTGCTATTGGATAATCTATAGTAAATGAAATTACCTTGGCGATTGATATCTACCAATTGCGCGACTTTTAACACTTGTAAGTGCTGCGATGCATTGGCCACAGACAGGTTGGTTTGCTCTCTAATTTGTTCAACAGAAAATTCACCTTGCGCAAGGAGTTCAATGATCTCTAACCGATGTGGATTGGCTAACGCTTTGGTGACTTTGGCAAGCTCGTCATACACCCTGTCTTTAAATTCTCTCTTGTTCATGTTGAGTTGTTAATTTAAGGTAACGGCAAAGGTATGAGAATGATTCAAGTATTCAATAGATTTATTGAATAGATTTTTTATAACCTCATTTTTACTTATTTTGAGCCGATGACCGCACACGAGATCAACATAGTTCTACAAATAAGTTGTATCGTATTATTAGGTGTTGTCTGCATTCTGCTCATCAAGCATGCACGTACAGGATTAAATACGTGGGCGGGAATTGGTTTAACTGGTTCGGTCATTTGTTACCTTGTTCTTGAGACATGTTTCATTCAAAGTCACCCAGTTCTCTATCTTGGTGCTCTGACTGGATCAATCAGTGTTCCGGTTGCATTCTTTCTTCTGACAAAAGCAATATTTGACGACCACCTCAAGCCTACCGGTAAAATTCTACTGTGGTTTGCCTTAGAAATTGTTCCTCATTTCTGTGTCTACTTAAAAGGGGTGATTTCTTTTGATAATGTAACGCAACAGATTTCGTTTGTAGTCGCGGAAGTCGTGTCATTGGGATTTGTATTGGCAGGGCTTTACACAGCAATTAAAACCCGGAAGGAGGATCTCATTGAATCGAGGTTAAAGTTTCGGAACATTTTTATCCTTCTCACTGCAGCAATAATTGGAATTACGTTGATTGTCGAATCCATGCCTGTCGCTAAAGAAGCAGTTGACGGTCTGCAAATTCTGCAACGTTCCTCTATCCTTATGTTAACGTTGTTTTTTCTTCTGTCAAACTTCGAGATCAAACCGGGGTTCTTTTTCAAAGAAATTCCCAGGGAAAAGCCGGTGGTGGTTGAAGACAGACAACTTAGGTCGAAACTGGAGTCCTTAATCCACCAAGAAAAAATTTACAGAAAGGAGGGGCTCACAATCAGGCAACTATCAGAATTAATGAACGAGCAAGAGTATCGGGTCAGACGCCTGATTAACGGGGAATTGGGGTTCAGAAACTTCAATGACTTCCTGAAC
Organism: uncultured Chryseolinea sp.; assembly: GCA_964484845.1. Classification (GTDB taxonomy): domain Bacteria; phylum Bacteroidota; class Bacteroidia; order Cytophagales; family Cyclobacteriaceae; genus Chryseolinea. The sequence goes on from CAZAHL010000358.1 coordinate 7,192, forward strand.
AAATATCGGGTGAATGAGGCATGTGAAATCCTGGCTGACCATTCGCAAAACCGTAAAACCATTCTTGAAATCGCCTACAGCCTTGGGTATCAATCAATAGGGCCGTTCAACAAAGCCTTTAAGGAAATAAAAGACACCACTCCGACAGCCTTCAGAAAATTGACGAAAACCTAGAAAATCATGCTGATTTCAAAATCAGCAAGCCTTTTTCAACATCGGAGAGACTGCTAAATACGTCCCGACTACTTTCGGCCATCAATCATTCTTATGAACCTGAGTTCGGGATAAATAAAAAGGGAAAAAAGTTTAAAAATTAAAAAAGAAG
>CAZAHL010000359.1:0-7496 GCA_964484845.1 uncultured Chryseolinea sp.
CAGTATGATCGCGATTAAAAAACCACTCTTTACGATTTTGCCAGTTTCTTATTTCTGGTGAAATGAGATTGAATGCCATAGCTGTTTTGTTTTAAGCAATAAAAAAGCCGCACAGACCTGTTGGGTTATGCGGCTATTGCTTTAAAGAATAATGATACAGCGTTAGCGTGCATTCCCTTCGCTGGTATTATCCAGATCAGGTTCCCGGGTATTATCTCAGCCGCCTTTCAGCAGCACCCCGATGCGATTCGTTGCAAAGGTAATATTATTTTGAAAAAACCAATTAGCGAATAAAAGCTTTAGCTGTAACGTCTAAAGCATCAGTCAACCAAAATGGATTAATGAGGTCAATATCTTTTGGTAACATATTCAACGGAAAATAGGCAAACTCTATACTTTCACTATTTGTCAAATCTGGTCGAATTTGTCCATTTAATTTCACTTCAAAGTAAGTAACTACATATTGAACAGTTGTATCAGGATAAAAATAGGTGGTGTATGTAGGAGAAGAATAAACACCAATTAATCGTACAACTTCACTTTTGACATTGATCTCCTCGAAAACTTCACGAATCATAGCATCCTCAACAGATTCACCAAATTCGACATGGCCGGAAATGATACACCACTTTTTGGTATCCATTCGCCTCTGCATTAAAACCTCCCCACTTTCATTGAGAATGATAGCGGAAACTGCTGGTAAAATTTCTTTTCTTATCATGATCTAAAGTTAGATTTTTTGTTTACAGGTTTTACAGATTTGGATTATTTGCAAATTGTTGATAATCTGAATAATAGTTTTAAATCCGCAAGCAATTGGTACGAATTTTTACCGGCCGCCCCGCTACAACTTTTGTACGGTTTTCTTGAGACATTTAACCCGCACATATTAGATATTATGGCTTGTGGCATACACACATTATTGAATCATTGACATAAGATATTAGTATTATGGATCAACTGCGAATCCAACCGAACGATTAAATTATCCTAACAAAGGATTGAACACGTCGACCAGAGGTTGTGGACCATGGTGACTAATATTCCTTAGATCTCTTCAAACCGAAGTAGAGCCCAGGTTGTGCTGTCATCAGGCACCGCGGGTAAGGATTGTGGATCTTCTTCACAGGTACGGTTTGTTGATAAAAATACAACAGTTCGTCACGTTTTCACTCCCATTCATCAAAAGCACTCGTTACGGGTGAGACGTATATCCGTGGGAATCGTGACATTGTTCACATGAAATTACCTCTGATACTTGTCTTCATTTTCATCGCAACTACTGCCATGTCGCAAGATTCACTTATCGTAAAATCCATCGACGCGCAAGCCAGTAAAAATTATGACCGCATCAATCACACCGACTGGTATCTCACGCATGACATGGTCGTTAGCGACTCCCGACCTGCAGGCACACAACTCTCTTTTCACTACGACGACGAAGACGTATTGATACGGATAGTTTGCTCGGGTTACAACAAGCTTGGTCAGTGGGGAAAAGAATATTACCCGATCGATCGCGAGCTCGCGTTTGTATATGTGTCACAAGAATACTTTCCAGACCAGGTGCCGCCGAATGCTCCACTGAGCTGGAAAAATCTTCCTACCCACGAGTATCGCATTTATTTACGCACAGGCAAGCTGATCAAGGCCAATCCCGACACATGGAAAGGAATGCCTACTACCCTCCAGAAAGAGTTCGACGCATTGCTGAAATGGAAAAAGAAATAGGGAAGATCCGTATTTTTAAATACCCTTCATTAAATCGCTAAGAAAATGGACCTTCGTCTATTTCTACAACTGCCACTTATCACGGGATTCGTTGGTGAGGCAAACGCCAGGTTATCAGTCCATACTATTCTTAACGAAAAATTAATTGGAAGGAATCTTTGATCAGCATTAGTTCTTTGTCAGGTCATGTCAACTGTAAATAGTATAGTTTCCGTTGAGACCAACTAGATAGTTTTTCCTGCCAGCGGCTATAACTTCGTTAGCAATCCCGTTCTAATATTGTCGTAAGCAATATTCTGATCATATTTCTCCGTAGGCCGGATCAATGCAGTTATATCACCAAGAAATTCATTATCCTTCATTTTCAGTTCCATGTTATCTATGAATTCCTTTTGGCTTGGACTACTCCCTACGGAAAAGTGCATATACTCAAGGTAGCATTTAATCAGATGATCAATGTTCAAATTATCTCTTGAGACGAAAGCTTTGTGCAGGTCATATAAGTCTCTGCCTTTCCTTCTTTGGTACAGCGCGCGGAGTTTGGTCCCAAGAAGTTCCTCCAACTGATAGGTTGTGATCTCACATGAACCTTTAAACCATGACGATTCCACTTTGAACGGAAACTTAACAATGCCGAGAACGGAGAAATGTTCGCGGCAATTTGTCTCCACTTTTAGGCGAAGCCTTTGAACAGGAGGAAATTCAGATTCAAATTTAAAGACCAACGTGTTGTTATTTTCCTTCTGCTTGCGGGCTGGAACACTTAGGAACGAAAGTCTTTCACGCAGTGCATCGATCACTGGGCCAAAAGGCTCATTTGTGATTTGGACAAGATCAATATCTTCCGAATAACGCGGCTGCGGGTTAAGGTATAATTTATGAAGAGCTGTGCCTCCGCGAAAAGCAAGTCGTTCTGCCAGAAATTTGTCAGAAAAAATTTCAACCAATGCACGGCAAATAACCAGATCCTGTTCCACCTGTTCATTTGTTTGCCAAGGGACTTGTGCGGACCATTCCGTTATATATGCCTGTGGAATCATTCGTCTACTTCAATTTCCGTGTTGACAATTACTTTCCATTTTTCATCTGAGAAAAAACCTTTGACAGGTAAGTCTGCTTTAAGTGGCACACGAAAGAAAGATAGCTTGGCTTCTCTGGCTTTCACTAACAATGCCTCTGCTAAATCCTTTTGACCTACTTTGTATTCCAATATATATCCCAAGCGTTGGACTGAATGTGTGGATACTCCGTCAAATAAAGTCGAAGTAAACATTTCTGGATTTAATACCTCAGCCAATTCGTTAATCACTGTGGCCGCTCGATTCATGCCCCCAATCCTTTTTTCAAATTGAACTAAATCAGTTGCTGTCAATGCCGGTGACGAAATTTTCAAATATCCGCTTTCAGTTTTTCGACTTTCAATAAGTTCTTCCCTAATTGATTTTTTGCTTATGTAGTTTACTTTAAGCCCCTTTCTCTGAGTTGCGCGCAATGCTGGAAGGGAAGTAATTATGAAGAATTCCTGTGGTTGTTGATGTGCCGCACCGTGGTAAGCAGCTGCACTTAGGAGTCCTACATAGTAAGGCCGCTGTAAGAACTTCATAAGCCCGTCAATGTATAATGCCGGGGGTAATATCCCCTTGGACGCGTACTGTAAAGGAATGATCAGGTAATAGCCCTTATAAATAGAGACTATTCTTTCTTTTTTCGAGAGTCTGTTCAGGGCAAGTTTAACAGCATCCTCAGATAAGTCTGGAAAAGCTTCGTGAGCCTGGCTTAAAGCAAATGCGATTTTGCCCTTTGATTGAAGCTGATCTATCCAATCCCGTAATCCCCCAGAAATTACTTGTTGAGCCACTATTGAGAGTAATGTTTAGCGAAAGGTATTGAAAAATGATACTTTTCGCAAATAAATACTCTCAATTTTCTTAATAAATGGAAACGAAGGCGCTAATTACTTCAGCCACTTCTTCTTGAATCCGTAGGCCACAAGATGAGCAGCATTCCGTACTTGGAATCGGTTGAGCATTTCAATACGAAATTGAATCAATAGTTTTTTTAATGTTTCCAAGTTTCTTAGCTATTTCCTCCCTGCTATACCCCTCAGAGATCAGGTGCAAAACCTGGAGCTGCCTCCCGTCAAGTCTTTGTGTATGCTTAAAAGAGCCCAAAAGTTCTTTAACTTTCGGCTAGTTGATTGTTTATGTGGCGTATTTAAAATCTTTACTTATTATGCTTATCTTTTTCCTTAAACATAATTGTGGAGGTGATGTCTCAAGTTGAAGGGGCAAGAACATTCCAATCATTTAAAAGCTGGGTTTAGTTCTACGAGGGGTATAAAATGATTTTTATTTTAAAAAGCAAAATATTTGCTAATGCCGTTGGTTGATAAATTTTGACAACATATTTATGATACCGAAATACATATTAAAGATTCTTCTTTTATTACAGCTATCCAGCTTTTCTGTTTCAATACATCAATTGAGTTAACTCTATACGCAATGAAGCTACAGATTTTATCGCTGTTGTTCCTGCTTTTCGTAAGTAGCGTACCGGTGCGTGCCCAATCAAAAATTGATAGCTTACTCGCGCGGCTGAAAACCACCCCGGCCGGGCAGGAAAAAATTGACTTGTACGAAAAATTAAGCTTGCATTACATTGCCGTTGAAGATCAGGATTTTGTCCGGGCCAGAAGCTATACGGACAGCATCAAACTCCTGTCCGAAAAGCTGCACAGCAGGAAAGGGCATTTTCAGGCACTGTATGGGTACGGCCTGATTGCCTACGCACACGGCAACTACGCGCAAGCCCAGGAACACTTGCAGGCAGTAATTGATTATAGCAAGGCACAGGGAGATACTGTGCGGTTGAGCGAAGGATTTTATCATTTGGCGGTGGTGGATATGTATCTGGGCAATTATGATAAGAGCCTGGCCGCACTTTACCGCCTGCTGGAGAATGAAGAAAAAGGGAATGACCCCCGAAAGGTCGGTATGCTGCTCAACGTGATTGGTATCGTCCATGACCGCACCAATAAGTTCAACGAAGCAGTAAATGCATACATACAGGCGGGTGAAATGTTCAAAAAGGCCAATCTGTCGATTAGGTACGGCATAAGTCTTCAGAATCTGGCGAACATCTATCTTGCTCAGAAAAAGTATGGCCAGGCCGGAAAAGCGTACAAAGAGGCGCTGCGGATTGCTGAAGAGGCCAAGCTGCCGGATTTGGTTGGTGTCGTTTTGGGAAACCTGGGAAGATTGTACGTAGCCCGAAATGAATACGCCCAGGCACTTACGCATCACCGGCGGGCACTGGTGATATGGCGGCAACTTACCCAAAAACAGTCGCTGACTAGCTGCCTGATAAATCTCGGCAACACCTCGGTGAAACTCAAACAGTATGCGCAGGCCAGCACCTATTTGAACGAAGCCTTGCGGATAGCACTGGAAATCAAGGTGGATCTGCTGATGTACGATGTGTATTCGGCCATCCAAGCCTTACACCTGGAACAGAACGATTTCAAGCAGGCATATCATTTCTATTCTTTAGCGAATGAAATGAAAGACAGCCTGTTCACCGAAAGTAAAATTAAAGAGGTCAATGAACTTCAGGCAAAACACGAAACGGAGAAGAAGGACAAGCAGATTGCCTTGCTGGCGAAGGAAAAGGCAATCCAGACCCAGGAAACACAACGCCAGGCCACATTAAAAAAGTCTCTTATCGGAGGATTGTTACTTATAACTATTATTGCTTTACTGGTTATTTTTTTACTACGACAGAAGATGAGTAACCAAAAAATACTTTCCGTGAAAAATCAGGAAATTCAGGAATCTGATTTGAAACGCGAAATAGGTGAGCTTGAAATGAAAGCTTTACGAGCACAGATTAATCCGCATTTTATTTTTAACTCCATGAACTCAATTAATACTATGATACTGTCCGGCGATGCAGATGGCGCATCTCATTACCTGGCAAAATTTTCCAAGCTGATCCGATTGATTTTAGAAAATTCTGAAAGTAATTCCGTCTCTTTACACAATGAATTGGCGATGCTGGAATCGTATATTCAATTAGAAAACCTTCGGTTTAAAGGACGTATTAATTACAGCATTAAAGTAACTGAAACTATTGACAGAGAAAATACCAATCTACCTTCCATGGTCCTTCAGCCTTTTGTAGAGAATGCCATTTGGCATGGACTAATGCATAAACAATCAGATGTAAAAGGCTTAATAAATATTGCCATAGCGGAAGAAGATGATATGCTCCTTTGCACCATTGAAGATAACGGTGTAGGCCGTGAACACGCTGTTAAACTAGAAGAAAAGTCGATGTTAAAAACAAAATCTATGGGTGTGCATATAACTGAGAACCGTCTAAGATTATTAAATAAAAGTAGGTCGACTAAATTAATTCACATTACCGATCTGAAAGATTCTTATGATAATGCTTCAGGTACCCGTGTTGATATTCGTATCCCATTGAATTGAATTTTTATGATTAGAACAATCATTATTGACGATGAAGAAGATGGAAGGGAAGGCCTTAAAATTACTTTAAAAAAATATTGCCCTGAAATAGTCGTTCAGCATGTTTGTGAATCGCCTGAGCAGGGTTTGGAAGCAATCAAAAACAGCAAACCTGATTTAGTATTTCTGGATGTACAAATGCCAAATATGTCGGGTTTCGATTTATTACAGCAAGTAGCACCCGTTAAATTTGAGGTCATCTTCGTTACGGCACATGATCAATATGCTATTAAAGCAATAAAATTTAGTGCGCTTGATTATTTACTCAAGCCAATAGATAAAGATGATCTGATACATGCTGTAAAAAAGGTAAAAGAACGCCTTTCCATAGAGCCTAATACATTCCTCTACCAATCGATTTTAAACAACATTCAATATAAACCCAGAGAAATTGAAAAGCTGGCAGTGCCAACATTGGAGGGCATTGACTTTTTTGAAACACAGGATATTATTTTTTGTAAGGCTGAAGGAAGTTATACTGTACTTTTCCTCAAAGGTAAAGCTAGCAAAATCGTATGCAGGAACCTGAAAGATTTTGAAAGCCTTCTGACAGAACCAGCCTTTTGCCGGGTACACCATGCTGCCCTGGTCAATATGAAACATATACAAAAATATGTAAAAGGGGAAGGTGGTTGTGTGATATTAACAGAAGGCCATCAAGTAGAAATATCTCGAAGAAGGAAAGAAAGTTTTCTTCTACTACTGAACAAGATTTAAGTTACGTTGCTTCATTAAATCATACCTGATTAGCTGTACGCAAATGCAGTTTCTAGTTTATCCACTTATGGTGCGAGCACCACCAGTTACGAAGTGTAAACTACCATACACGAAACCACGTATTTTTTAGATTGGATCCCCTCTATTTTCACAGGATAATTTAACGGTTATACCTATGAAAATCCCAGCTCAAGTTCTTACATATTTCTTCCTGTTGTTGCTAGCGGGCCTTTGTATTTTTGCCTGCAATCAAGACGAACTTGAAGTTGCTCCCGCACCAGAAACCACTACCGACGCCGAGGTGGTGGCTGCCTTGGATGGTATATCAGACAGACTGCAGTTTTTGGGTTCCACCAAAGTGCAAGGCAACGCCCCGGCGGCACCGGCTGCTTCTTCGTTGAAGTTCAGTCTTAAGGATACCCTGTATTTAGTGCCGGGGGCTAAAATGCCAATAAAATTTTTACATATAGGGGCAACACAAAATGTTGCCGGGGCTTATGTACAAGTGTATAATGCCTC
>CAZAHL010000360.1:0-7489 GCA_964484845.1 uncultured Chryseolinea sp.
ATGCCCCTGCCAGGCCAAAGATAAAATTATGTTGCTAATCCAGAAGCTGGAAGAGAAAAAGCAGTACTGAATGAAACTAATACTTGGGATGTTATTTCAGAAATTACCTCGGCTGCACAATCGGACTTGAAGCTTGCGACTTGTAGCTTTTCCTGAAAGATCCAAAAAATATCCAGACTGACGGCCTTAACTAAACGACATTGAAAGGGAATGTACAAATTTGAGGAAATTTAAGGCTGAAAAAAGTGCGTACCAGCGAAGTTTTAACTGAATTAAATTATCGGGAAGAGAGAACTGTTATTGCCTAGATTTTTACTTTGTCTCTCTGTTTTCCACTCACTAACCAAGCGCGATTCTTTCGCATTACCGGTACATAAGGCTTATAGTACATGTTACCGTCTTTTACTACATAAAGCTCATAACCATATTTTCGGGCTGGTAGGAATGTCCATGAAGGTGTGTAGGCTTTAGCAAGGAGAAAGGCTTGCTGCACCGTAAGGCTGCTATCGGCTTGCAGGGTAACGGTATTATCAATCACAGTTACCGTTTGCGCATTAGCGCGTACGCATGCGGCCAAGATTAAAATAGCTATTAACTCTTTCATAATTTTTTTACGTATGGGCTTCCGTTCAGTGATTTCATTCCAGATCACACCCCAAGCTGTGTTAGGGTAATAACAAACACTAGATAGTAATTTTCGGCCAACGTTTTCTTTTTTCGATAAGAAGTTTTTTTATGTCCGACTGGATGCTCGGCAAGTGGTCCCAAAGTTTTGCTTATCGCGCCTTTCGATGCGTTAATCTTTACCATCGGGCGGCCGCTGAAACCTTTATTGCTTTGACGATCATTGGGTTGAACGCGATGAAAGTGGCGCAGGAAAATCCCGTCAAAGCACTAAGGCCCGAATAAGCACGTTCAATTTCTAAGACTGGCGTCAATTCTATTCTTAATTCCTTACCGAAATTTCGCAATCCTACTAACTTTGTGCCCACAAGATCAACCCTATGCTATTGGATTTTGAAAAACCTATTGCCGAGCTGGAGGCAAAATTAGGAGACATGACACACCTTACCAGCAACAGTGACCCCGAAGTTCAGGCGGCGGTAAAAGCGCTGGAAAAGAAGATCCTTGAACTTAAAAAAGAAACTTTTTCAAACCTCACAGGCTGGCAGCGCGTCCAATTATCGCGGCATCCCGACAGGCCTTATACGCTGGATTATATCTACGAGATTACTTCCGACTTTATCGAGATCCACGGTGATAGAACGATAGGGGATGACAAAGCAATGGTGGGAGGATTTGGAAGTATTGAAGGTCAAACGTTTATGCTCATTGGCCACCAGAAAGGTCGCAATACCAAACAGCGCCAGATGCGAAACTTTGGAATGGCAAACCCTGAGGGATATCGCAAAGCGCTGCGACTGATGAAAATGGCGGAAAAATTCAATAAACCGATCATTACATTTATTGATACCCCCGGCGCGTATCCGGGCCTTGGCGCGGAAGAACGTGGTCAGGGTGAGGCTATTGCACGGAATCTCAAAGAAATGTTCATGCTGAAAGTACCCGTTATCTGCCTGATCGTTGGGGAAGGTGCTTCAGGAGGAGCTTTGGGAATTGCCATCGGCGATCGCGTTCTGATGTTGGAGAATACGTGGTACTCCGTTATTTCACCCGAATCTTGTTCCTCCATTCTCTGGAGAAGCTGGGATTACAAGGAACAAGCCGCCGAAGTATTGAAGCTCACAGCCAAAGACATGCTGTCGAACAAACTTATTGATGGTATTGTAAAGGAACCTCTTGGCGGTGCGCATGTAGATGTAAAATGGATGGCAAGCGAAGTGAAGAAACAGATCCTCACCAAGACAGCAGAACTCCTAAAACTTTCTCCCGAAGAGCGCATCGAACAACGCATCGCTAAATTTTGCGCGATGGGGGTGGTGAAGGAGCAGGTGAATGTTAATGTTAATGGTAGTTAATCGTTACCCGATTGATATAGATTTGATTCATCGATTGTTCCTGCGGTCCTTCGTAATTCGGAGTTCGACATTGGACATTCGACATTATTGGTATTGAAATTCAAATTCATCGTTTTCGGATAATAGTTAATAGTAATGTATGTAGCAGGTTATCAAAGCTTGAATTATTATTAAGGAAGATATCGCATGACGAATAACATAAAGGCAATGACTGCAATGGCAGTCATTTTGCTGAAGCACAAGCCCACAATTAACTTTTAACTATTAGAATCACGGAATGAACCTCCACGTTATCGATACAGGTTTCTTTAAACTCGATGGTGGTGCTATGTTTGGTGTAGTTCCTAAATCGATCTGGCAAAAAACAAATCCTCCGGATGAACGAAACCTGTGCCAGTGGGCCATGCGTTGCTTGCTTATTGAAGATGGGAGCAGGCTGATCCTGATCGATAATGGTATCGGGGATAAACAAGACGAAAAATTTCTAAGCCATTACCATTTACATGGAGATGGAAATCTTATTAAGTCCATACGGGATGCCGGATTCCATGAAGATGACATTACGGATATGTTCCTCACGCATTTGCACTTTGATCATTGTGGGGGAGGAGTTCGCTATAATAATGGGATACCCGAACTTACTTTTAAGAACGCTCAATATTGGTCAAATGCTGATCATTGGAACTGGGCAACGAAGCCGAACCAGAGAGAGAAAGCAAGTTTTCTTAAAGAAAATCTATGGCCCATGCAGGAAAGTGGCCGGTTGAAATTTATCGATGTTTTGGGTGATTCACCCTTTCCGAAATTTGATATCTTTTATGCGTCCGGACATACTGATAAAATGATGATACCGAAAATCAGATTCAATGGAATGGTGATTTGTTACATGGCCGATCTTCTTCCCTCAACAGGACACATACCGTTACCTTACATCATGGGCTATGACACACGGCCTTTAATATCGTTAGAAGAAAAAGAAAATTTTTTGAACGAAGCTGCCGATAAACAATACATCCTTTTTTTTGAACATGATCCAATAAACGAATGTTGCACTGTTAAACGAACGGAGAAGGGAGTTCGACTCGATCAGGTATTTAAGCTGAGCGAGCTGACAGCAATCAGCTGACAGCATACAGCTTCGCGATTAAATAAGCACGAATGTTAATTACACAATGCATATGCCTTTAATTCTTACCGCAAAACTATCCTCTGCGTACACAACCAGCTGTAAGCTGTTAGCTGTAAGCTGTCAGCTCTCTGCTTTCTGCTTTCCGCCTTCTGCTTTCCGCCTATGAAAATTGGCATTGCCCTTTCCGGCGGAGGCGCACGTGGAATCTCCCACCTCGGTGTACTAAAGGCGTTGGAAGAATTGGGTGTTAAGCTGCACTGTATCTCAGGCACGAGCACTGGCGCTATTGTCGGTGCTCTATACGCATCCGGATTGTCGCCTGACAAGATTTTAGAAATAGTGTTCAGAACGCGTATATTCCGATCGTTGCGCCCGGCCTGGACTTGGACCGGCCTTCTCAGCCTCGATGGCCTTCGTCAGGTGATTTTGAAATTGATTCCAGAAAATAGGTTTGATTCACTTAAGATACCATTGACTATCGCGGCTACCAACTTAAGGAAAGGTAAGACTCAATACTTTGATCAGGGAGAATTGATCGGACCTTTGCTGGCTTCTTGTTGCGTGCCTGCTATTTTTGATCCCATGTTGGTGAATGAAGAAGTATATGTGGATGGAGGAATTATGGACAACCTTCCTTCCAGGTCCATTCGCGACAAGTGTGATCTATTGATTGGCTCGCACTGTAATTTTGTGAGCGATGAGTTTGACGCGAAAAATTTTCGCACCGTAATCGAGCGGAGTTTGCTGATGGCAATCAGTGGCAATACCGTGGTAAGCAAAAGTCTCTGTGATATCCTCATCGAACCTCCCGGCCTTGGCAAGTTAAGCACGTTTGAGGCTAGTAAAGCTCAACTTCTATTTGATATAGGGTACGAGTATACTATTAAGAATTTTAAGCCTGGCGACTTCAAAGAACACCAATAGTTAATAGTTATCCGTTAATCGTTATTAATGGCCGCATCTTCTTTCGTAATTCGACGTTCGAAATTCGACATTTAAATTTTGTCAATCTCGAATGCCGTAAATTATTCAAACATTAACCGGATCCTATTTCCTTTTACTGTTCGCCCCGTTTTCAATAAGGCAGCAAGGAGACTTTAAAAGATCAGAAATGCGATATGACGGCGATTAAACTTCAGAATAATGCATCTTAACGCATTATAAAACAGATTGAAAGAAGTCATTCTTTAAAGTTAAATGTGAAATAGAGCTTTTTGCTAGCTTTGGCAGAACTATAACTATTATAACTATGAAAAAAATTACAATTTTAGCCATTATGATGTTTGGAACTCTTGGAGCTTTTGCCCAGTTTAATCAGGGTAGGATGCTTGTGGGAGGCTCATTCGATTTCAGTGCAACCACTAATAAAAGTAAGGCTAATGGTAGAACTGACACGAACAGCAAAAGCACTAGCTTATCTTTCGGTCCACAAATCGGTTATTTCGTTATAGATAATCTAGCTGTGGGTGCCGGACTAGATATCAGTTTGAGCAAGTGGAAACAGGAAGGAAGCAGTTATGAAAGCACTTACACAGCTTTTGTACTTCAGCCTATGGTTCGTTATTACTTGCCTCAAGGTATTTTCTTTCAAGGACAATTTGGAATCGGAGCGGGAAAGGAAAAAGATAATTATAGTGGTACGGTGGATGAAGAGAAATTTAATATTACGACCTGGGGTCTTGCTGTAGGATATGCATTATTCCTGAATGACAATGTTGCTGTTGAACCGCAAATTGGATATGGCTCGGCCGGCAGGAAGTATAAGGACAATGATGTTAAGGAAATTGACAACGGACTTTTCATCAGTGTTGGAATTCAAGCGTATCTTGGAAATAAATAATTTTTAAGGCAACAAAAACGTAAAACCTCTGTTTAATAGACAGAGGTTTTTTTGTATCCCTATTATTTTTTAGGGGAACTCTCTGATAACGCTATTACAAACTAATTTAAATTATGAAAAAAATTATTGTTACGTTGCTGTTCGCAGGAGCTTCTCTCTACTCCTTTTCGCAAGCTGAGTTTTCGATAGGTTTAAAAGCCGGACCAAACTTTGCCAACCTGAATACGGAAGAAAGCCCAGGCGACAATTACAAAGCTAGAACCGGCTTTCATTTAGGTGCCTTTGCTCTTATTAAAGGAGAAAAAGTTGGATTCCAACCCGAAGTGGTTTTTTCCCAACAAGGGTCCAAGTTCAAAGTTGGTGGCAACGATATAAAATCAAATTTCAGCTATGTAAATATTCCTTTAATAATAAAACTCTATACTATTGCAGGCATTAATCTGCAAGTCGGTCCACAGATTGGTTTTCTGACGTCAGCCGAAGATAAAAGTACAATCGCTGGGATTTCTACTACAACTGATGTGAAGGATAAATTTAAAACGACAGACTTTAGCTTAGCATTAGGAGTAGGATGGGATCTACCTTTTGGATTGAGTATTGATGGCCGGTATAACTGGGGCCTTACAAATAATGATGACGGTTATGGTAGCGGGGCTCCCGATAGCAGCATAAAAAATCAAGTATGGCAATTTTCGCTCGGTTACAAATTTTTTAAGTTTTGAAATTATAAGTCCCTCTTTAAAAGACCGCTTCAAAAGAGCGGTCTTTTTATTTCACCACAATGAGGTAGTAATTCTTTTTCCCTTTTTGTGCCAACAGATATTTATTCTGAAGCAAGTCAAAGGAAGGTTTTGCATTTATATCCGAGAGTTTCATTTTGTTGATACTCACACCACCCGCTTGAATCATTTTTCTAGCTTCGCCTTTTGAAGAAAATACAAGTCCGTTGGTTGTTACAGATAATAGATCCGTTACACTGGCTGAACTTTCCAAATCCGATTTACTAATAGTCGTTTGAGGTACGCCTTCAAACACTGCCAAAAGTGTCTCTTCATTTAAACTTTGAAGTTCTTCGGTAGTCGAGTTGCCAAAAAGAATGTTCGATGCTTTTACGGCGAGGTTGAATTCTTGTTCAGTGTGTACCCGAATGGTGATATCCTTTGCGAGCACCTGCTGAAGTTTTCGCTGATGGGGCGCCGCTAGATGTTCCGTTAACAGGGATTCAATTTCATCCTTCGGCAACTGTGTAAAGATCTTAATAAAGCTTGCCGCATCTTCATCAGAGGTGTTCAACCAATATTGATAAAATTTGTAGGGTGAAGTTTTCTTTGGATCAAGCCATAGGTTTCCTTCTTCTGTTTTCCCAAATTTTGTTCCGTCTGCTTTGGTTATAAGTTTAGTCGTTAAAGCGAAAGCTTCTCCGTTGCTTTTTCTCCTGATCAATTCGGTTCCTGTCACAATGTTTCCCCATTGATCGGAACCTCCCATTTGAAGTTTGCAGTTCTTGTTCTCATAGAGCCAATAGAAATCATATCCTTGCACCAGCTGATAGGTGAACTCGGTAAAAGATAAACCTGACTCCAATCGTTTCTGAACAGAATCCTTGGCCATCATGTAATTTACCGTAATGTGTTTTCCCACATCTCTGATAAAATCAAGAAAAGTAAAATTCTTAAACCAATCGTAGTTATTCACCATTTCCGCAGCATTCGTTCCGCTGAAATCAAGAAATCTTTCTAACTGATTTTTCACACAGGCGACATTGTGCTGAAGGATCTCTTCAGAGAGTAAATTTCTTTCAGCTGATTTCCCGGAAGGATCTCCAACCATGCCCGTAGCACCCCCGACTAAGGCATACGGCTTATGACCCGCACGCTGGAAATTAAGCAACGTCATGATCTGGGCTAAATGCCCGATATGCAGGGAGTCCGCTGTAGGATCAAATCCAATATATCCTGATACGGTTCCTTTTAACAGCAGGTCTTCGGTGCCCGGCATAACATCGTGGAGCATACCACGCCAGCGAAGCTCATCAACAAAATTTTTAGCAGCCATTTATCAACTTTGTCACAAATATAAAAAAGCAAGCTTGTGGTGCTAGAAAAAAGTGTAGCTCTCAAACCTGTTTGCTTCTAGTGTCTTGTTAAGCGAATTCTGGCGTGCTTAAAGCTTTGAGCCATGAGCTTTGAGACAATCGTCCGAAACTCGCGGCTCAAGGCTCGTAACTGTCCAAAAATGATCCGCCAAAGTATACTTAACTTAGCACCAGTGTCGTGTCAACTTAATAATGTCGTGTTTCCGAAGCCATGAGCCACGAGCTATGAGCAGTTTCTCAAAGCTCAAAACTCCTAGCTCAAAGCTGGTTTCAAATACGTCAAAACCGTGCTGACATGCCACTAGTTAAATCTACAGCATTCTAAGGATTTCGCTTCTTTCCACCTTCTGAAGTAGACTATAGATTAAGCTAGCCCGGCATTACTTCGGGAAAGGGTTTAGCTCCGGAGGAGCTTCCTGTTTATAGCAATATCACACCTAACGATT
>CAZAHL010000361.1:0-7412 GCA_964484845.1 uncultured Chryseolinea sp.
AAAATTAAATGGCTTATTTTGTTAAGTTTACGCGTATGCCTGGAAGGGCGGAATCGATCTTTCGAGAAGCGAAATCCCTAATTGCTTTATCGACTATTCAAACGTTAACACTACATGTCATATCTTCTTTTGTACAAGCCACTGATGCCCGAACGGATCTGTCACAACGCCTTGCCTATATCCATAGTCATAATCCTGAAGTGGGCTTGAAAGTTTGGCACCGGCCGCAACTGCATTTTTTACCATGCTGTCAGGATCTTCAACGAATATACCAATCTGAGAAGTAACAGCCTGCACAGTCTCCGGACTCAACTGGCGCTCCCGACCAACTTCCTCATGTATATGAAACATCGCTCCATCAATCGACATTTCCGCTACATGAACACTTCCATCGGAATTACTCCACCTTCTCAATTCAACGGCATCAAAGGCTTTTTTATAAAACTCCATGCACGCCAGAACATTTTTACTATATAAATGAGGCGCAAATACCGTATGAAAATCACGAAACTCTTCCATATCAACATCCTAAAATCCTTACATCCTGAAAATCATGGTCCATTTTTGCTATATAAGTGGTGCAAACACCGCATGAAAGCCATGAAACTCTTTCATAACAGCGTCGTAAAATCGTTACATCTTAAAAGTCCTTCTAAACTCATTCATAGCAACATCCTAAAATCCTTGTATCCTGTAAATCCTAGTCAATGTTCTGATATAGTTTTTGATAATATTCTTCGAGCATGCGCTTTACTGCAAACGGCTTATGCGTTGTAAGTACACTTTGTTTCATCATTTCAACCCATTGCTTTTTGTCCTGGTAGTACGTTGGCAACACCTCGTTCAATAACACCTTATAAAGCGCTTTTTGATCGTGAGCATCCAATTTTTTTTCACTACTGTTCTCATATCCATCGCCGATCTGCCATCCATTCACTCCATGCTGGCAGGCTTCAGGCCACCATCCATCCAGGATGCTTAGGTTTAGTACTCCGTTCATGGCCGCCTTCATACCGGAAGTTCCACTCGCTTCCTGAGGCCTTCGGGGGTTATTCAACCAAACATCCGATCCCCTCACCAACATCGATCCTACCGTCATGTCGTAATTTTCCAGGAAGACAACGGAACGTGGGTATTTTTTAGTCAGCGCTACAATGTTGGCAACGATCTGCTTTCCTCCATCATCTAGCGGATGGGCTTTACCTGAAAATACAATCTGAAGTTTGCCACTCTTAAATAACTGATCCACTTTCGATGGGTCACTAAAAATAAAATCGCTGCGCTTGTACGGAACAGCTCTTCGGGAGAAACCGAGCAAGAGCGAATCCTGTTTCAGTTTGACACCCGTGCGTTCTGCAATAAAATTGATCAGCAGCTTTTTATTTTGCTGATGTAGCTTCCAGATTTCATTCGAACCACCTTTCGCTGCTTTGATGATCCGGTTATCCACCCACGTTGGAAGGTGAATCGCGTTTGTTATGCCTACGATCTCATCGCGTTCTTTCACATCCTTCCACATTTTGTTAGCTGTCTCGGCATGAAGTTGTGCTACGGCATTTGCTTTTCTGGAAAGGCGTAAAGCGCCTACCGTCATATTGAAAGGTGAGCCGCCAAGTTGTTTTAATTGCTGTTTGTTGAAGACTCCATTGTCAGCACCCATATACATGAGCCGGTCGATGTAGTGCGATTCATTTCCCTGAACAACTGGAGTATGAGTCGTGAATACAATTTGCTTCCGTGTGGCAGCCAGGGCTTCGTCAAATTTTTTACCGCTATTTATTTTTTCGCGTACCAATTCGAATCCAGCAAATAGCGCATGACCTTCATTGAAGTGATAAACATCAATGGGTATTTTCAGAGCACGAAGGGCTTTTACACCGCCTATACCGAGTACCATTTCCTGGGCGATACGCTCTTCTCCAAACCAACCGTAAAGCTGACCCGTGATCCAGCCATCTTCATTACCTGGTACATCGGTATCAAGCAGATATAAAGGAGCATTGCGAAACTTATCGCATAGCCACACTTTGCACTTCACCTCACGCTTGCGTATGGTGACTGAAACAGTTACCCCGGTGTCCTTTAAAAACGGATAATTATAAATAGGATACGTGTCAAGTGCCTTACCTTCCTTCGTAATGCGTTGATCTGTATATCCTTGTTTCCATTTGATTCCGATACCGACAATCGGGAACTTGTGATCCCGGGCACCCTTCAAGTAGTCGCCGGCTAGAATACCGAGTCCGCCAGCGTACATTTTAAAATCACTTTGCAAGGCATACTCCATACAGAAGTAGGCTACTCGTGGAAGAGAGGTTGATGCCATAATTGAATGTCTGAATTTGGATTTTTAGTATTTAAAAACTGCAGGGCGAAGGTATTAAAATTATTATTAGGATTCTTAGGATTAAGCGGATGATAGGATGGAGATAGTAAAATATTGTTTAGATTTTATTTGGGGAAATTGATCTTAAAGGTCTGATTTAGGATTTAAGATGATAGGATTGATCGAGTATGTGCCCTTGAAGGTAGTCACTGACGCTTGTGGTTACCGATCGGATCTTCGATATGCAATCATCGTCAAGTGAATTAATTTTTCTTTTAACATCATTTGGTACTCCTCTATCATACGCTAAGGAGCCCTTTTTATGAAGGGAATGGCCAGTGATCCTAGCAGGGATAGGTTGTCCCATTTATGTGGATCATTGATCCACGAATTGGAACACAACGTTATCCCTGGATAATGCGTAGCAGCCATGGCCAAAATACCAATTCAAACCGTTTACGGAAAATGCCGGTATGGCCGACTTTGAGATCGGTATATTTACGTACGTCCAATTTGATCAGTTTGCAGGGAGCATTCGGAAAAAACTGCATCATGAGCGCAGCGGTCTTATCGTTGGCGATGTAATCATCACTGGTATAAATAGCTGTGATAGGAATGGTGAAATTATAGAAGCGATCCATTTGAATTCTGGTCTTCAGAAAATCCATATAATACGTTTTACTCATACACCACGATCTCCATTCCAGAATAACATTCCGTGGAAGGTTTTCACCCCAGCCGATTTTTTTCATCGTGCCATATCCATAAACTTTAATCAGCGCTGGACCTATAATATACCACAATAGCCAGACGACCATTTTCATGGGATACGGAAAGTAGCCCCAGTACCCGAGGGCGGCGTTAATGGAAATTACTTTCCGGATATGAGTCCTGTTTTCCAGCAGCCCCACCAGCTGTGCCCCAATACTATGTCCCAGCCAGATAATCCCGGTGAGTTCCTTCTCTCCGACCAGGAAATTTAACACGGCATTCATATCCTGCGTCCCCCATTCGTGCATGTAAATAGGGGAGGTCCTGATATCGGCAGGTGCAGACTCGCCAATGCCACGGTAGTCATAGAGCAACACGCAATAACCATTGTCGATCAGAAATCTGGCGAAGTTGATATAAAATTCTTTGCGGATGCCAGTTGCTGCGCTGATTACGATTGTCCCCATGGAAATATTGTCAGGCTCACCGAACAACGCGCTTAATGGATATCCGTCAGGTGCTTTTATTATTATTTTTTTCATTTGTTATGACTGTTTCGCCCACCATTTGAACGGAAAAACTCAAACAGATTATGTCCTGCAATGGGGTAATGATGTTGCAAAAAAGGGTAAAATGGTTCCAGTAAGGTCTGGATTAGGATTTAAAGACTGGCAGCATTGGAAGCTTAGGATTAGAAGATTAAAGGATGGAAGGATAATAATAATTTGATTTGATTGCGGTAGTTTTAATCTCATAATCCCTAACTCCTAATTCAGTCAATTGTATTATGAAATTCCTTTTCGTCTCTTTTATTGTAGCTGTTTCGATCACGATACCCGTTCGGGCGGAATTCGGTAATCCATTCCCGAAACCGAAAGTCAAGGTTCTCATCATTACCGGTGGGCACGGATTTGAACGTCAGGCGTTTTATGATGTTTTTAATAAGATCCCTTTTATAACCTTTGATACATTAGTTCAGCCAAAGGCTAATGCATTCATTGCTTCTCCGGAGGTAAATCAGTATGATGTACTTGTTTTTTATGATTTGGTTGATTCGCTTTTGCCTTCACAACAACAGGCTTACATCAATCTTTTGAAAAAAGGTAAATCGATGATCTTCCTGCATCATTCATTGGTGTCCTACCAATATTGGCCGGAGTTCATTAAGATCGTTGGGGGCCAATACCATACTCACCCCGTAGTTGTGAACGGTGATACGTTGAGCGCAAACTATGAACACGATTTAAGCATGTCTATTAAAGTAGAAGACAAGCAGCATCCGATCACACAAGGTATCCATGATTTTGAAATAATAGACGAAGCGTATGGCGACGTTGAAATATTGCCGGGTGTTAAACCTTTGCTAAGCACAACTCATCCTAAAAGTATGCGCTATGTTGCCTGGACAAATCATTATGGAAATTCCGATGTAGTTTGTATTCAACTCGGCCATGGACCAAGCGGTTATTCTAACCCTAATTTTCAGAAATTGATACAACAAGCTATTGAATGGTCGTCGGCACGCCATGCACGATCTAAGTAGTTCTTCGACATTTGGACTCTTATGATCATTCCTTCCATGGAGGTTTTGGCTATAAGTTTTAGTTTCACTTGCGAGATATAATTACCTCATTTTAATCGTCGGTCGAGGTGCGCTCAAAAGTAAATGACGTACGTACCGGCAGCTTGAATTTTTTATTCTAATTTTTGGCAGCCCTTTCCAGATCCACCACGCATCGAAAACCTATATGCGACATTCCGGTATCCCGGGCAGAAGCCTGCCGTGCACTGGGACGATAGTTGCTGCAATAATCCGAAGCGCATAAAAAAGATCCGCCTCGTGTCACATATTTTTCAGCTAAAGGTTCGTTTGGATCATAAGATTGATTTGCGCCTTTGGGATTGATGATGAGTCCCTTTTTAAAAGACTCATTATAATAGTTGATATTGTATAAGTCGCTGGTCCATTCCCAACAATTGCCAATCATATCATAAAGTCCAAATTGGTTGGCCGGAAACGATTTAACAGGAGAAGTGCTTTCAAAACCATCTTCAATTAAATTCTTAACCGGAAACGCTCCTTGATACGTATTGGCCATAATCTTACCGTTGGGTTTCATTTCATTACCCCAGCTATAAGTTAGATTTTCTTTTCCATCCCGCGATGCAAATTCCCATTCGGCTTCCGTAGGCAATCGTTTACCCGCCCATTTACAATAAGCGACTGCGTCGTCAAACGATACATGGACTACGGGGTGATTCCATTTTTCTTCTAAGCTACTTTCAGGTCCTTGAGGGTGCCGCCAGTCCACTTGAGGTTTCCACGACCACCACTTTGAGTAGTCGTCCAGTGAGACTGCGTAGGAGGGAGGATTAAAAATAACCGAGCCTGCAACAAGTAATTCTTTTTCTGGCATCGGTGTACCGGGCGGCAGTTGTTTTTTTAGCTCGTTCCAGTCTGGAGCCTTTTCTGCAGTAGTAACATACTGTGTTGCGTCTGTAAATTTTTTGAATTGCAAATTCGTCACTTCTGTTTCATCCATCCAAAAGCCGTCAACTTTAACACGGTGCGCAGGTTTTTCGTGATCATAAGATTGTGGATCATCAGTGCCCATCGTAAATTCGCCGCCTGGTATCCAGAGCATTCCTGCAGGATCCTTTACATTTTCAGTGGAGGACTCGTTGTCTTTTTTTTCCTGCCCACACGACAGCATGGTGACAAAAAATATAGTTCCGATAATCAATCTCATACCCATGAGTTTTATATCAATACTGTTTTGTAAATTTATTATCGAATAGTTTGGGTACATCGTTCCGCTTCAGCGGTATTTGCATTCCGCCTGTTGCTCCCAACCAATCGAATATCTGTGTTGAAAACTCTTTCGAAAGTTGAGTGTATGCCGGATCAGCAATAAGGTTGTTCATTTCATTCGGATCTTTTTTAAGATCGTATAATTCATTCTGTGTCCAGATGCCGTAATAATGGATGTATTTATATTGGTCTGTGCGAATGGAAAACATTGTTGGGGTTTGTGGGAACAAGTACTCCCAATAATATTCATAAAAGATCTTATCGCGGTGCTGTGAAGTTTTTCCGTTTAAAACTTCCAAAAATGATTTACCCTGCATGACTGAAGGAATCTTCAATCCTGCAAACTCAAGTAGGGTAGGAGCTATGTCAATATTCTGAACCATAGCCTCCGAGCTTGTGCCACCTTTAATCAATCCTGGATATTTCATTAGCAGGGGGACTCGCATTGATTCCTCGTAAGCATGTCGTTTATCAATCAGACCGTGTTCGCCAAAAGAAAAACCATTGTCGCCGATGTATACGACCATTGTGTTCGCGTCCAATCCATTTTCTTTCAGGTAATTCATAACGCTGCCAACACTTTCATCGACACTTAATAGCGTTTCAAAATAATTTCTATAAAAGGTTTCAAAATCAAACGCACCGTGATACATGTAATCCACCCCGTGCCAGCTGTGCCGTTGTTCCTTCACCCATTCTGGAATACCATGCTTTTTATACTCGTCGGTTTCAGTCATTTTGTAAGATGCCGGAAGCGGGACCGGTTTGCTTTTATACCTGCTCTTGTGGCGTTTGGCCGGTTGAAAAGGAGCATGCACACCCTTATGCGAGAGGTATACAAAAAATGGTTTGCTTTTATCACGCTTCACGATCCACTCAATCGCGTGCGCCGTTAGAAGATCGGCTACATAAATAGAATCTTTATATTGTATCCTCTCACCGTTTATGTTAAGGCTCGGGTTATAATATTCGCCTTGACCGCGCAATCCTTCCCAATGATGAAACCCTTTACGGGGATGATCATCCTCATTTCCCATATGCCATTTCCCGAAAAAAGCAGTCTGGTAATTGGCGCGTTGCATGACCTGCGGGAAATATTCTATATCAGCTGGTTCCGGAGCGCTGTTGTCTACAACGGTATGTTTATGAGCATACATTCCCGTTAAGATCGAGGCACGGCTAGGAGAACAAAGTGCTGTTGAAACAAAAGCATTTTTCATATGCACACCTTCCTTTGCCAGCCGGTCTAAATTGGGTGTCTCTGCCCATGCATTTGGTTTCATAAATCCCATCGCATCATACCGGTGGTCATCTGATATGATAAAGATGATATTCTTCTGGTCCGTGCTTTTTGCTTTTGGGGTTTGGGCAATTAAGGCGGAATTAATCCCTGTTAGAATTATGGAGAATAGTAGTATGCGCATAGATTTCATTCCAAGGTACACAATGTCTGAACTGGGATTCATAGGATTTAAAGATTAAAGGATGAAAGCGGTAATTATAACTACTTAGTGTCTGTCTTTAAAGTCAAGGTTCACGCAGAGGCCGCAAAGAAAAAAATAC
>CAZAHL010000362.1:0-7406 GCA_964484845.1 uncultured Chryseolinea sp.
GGTATTAAGCTTATTAGGTAAAATCAGCAATCCTCCGGTGACAAAAAAACCAAGGTTTTCTTTATAGGTGGCTCCATTTTCAAAACTTGCCTGCCATAGAACGGTTAATCCCAATTCAATGTCAGTGAAAAGGATTCCATCCTCAAAATGATTAAAAGATGCGCTTACAAATCTGTCGCGATGTTCACTCTTTTGAGTTAATAAATCGTTTGACGAACAACCAGCCAGAATACTCAGGATAGATACTGAAATAATCAGCCAGGTTGCTGGCTTAATTCCTCGGGTCGAAGCTTTTATCTGACACTGCATTGGGAAACGTATAAATTTTGAATTCCCAAATGAACAGCAGCGCGCGAACGAGAACTACCCGTGATGTCTCAATCGCTGATTGAATTCGTTCTTCAAAAAGTGAAGGAACCGCGTCTTTTTGAATAGACTACGACAGATGTCTCATTCATACGAAAATTTGTCTCAAGTCTCTGAATTCGTTTTTTTTTGGCCGGAATTTGCCCTTTTTTCGAGATGGTAATAAGGACAGGGTTGATGTGATTAATTTTCAGCCGAATATTCCGATGGCAGGACGCCGAATTGTTCCTTAAAACATTTCCTAAAATAGGAAGGATTTGAAAAGCCCACTTCATAAGCCACTTGAGAAACAAAGACTGATAGCAACTATGAAAAAAACGTTATCGATAATTTTCTTTGTCGTAACCCTCAATGCAATAAATGCCCATGCGCAAGCTGCAGAAGATAGTTTAAAAGCTATTATCAGCCAGCATAGAGGCGACACAATACAAGTCAGGGCGCTTATTGCTTTAGCCGGACTGCAAACCCGATTTGACTCCGCAATGATGTATGCCGAGGAGGGCCTGCAAAAGGCACAAGAATTGAACTATAAGGAAGGTGAAGCAGATTGCTACTTCGTGCTTGCCAAAGTTAATATTAAGGAGAGTAACATCAGTCCTGCAATACAGTATTCCTTAAACGCCTTAACCCTGTATGAAGACTTGAGGGATAATCCTAGCATTGTTGGTGCTCACTTAATTTTGCAAGCCAGCTATAGGGAAGCAGCTGACTTTAGGAACGCACTGGCTCATGCCATGGTGGGCGCCCAGATCGCAGCCGCTAACAATGTTGTTGATAAAAAGGGAATTTTTCCTGGCCATCGTCTTGCACCCTTGCTTTTGGCAGAGGTAGGTCAGACGTATTTGCTCCTGGAACAACTTGATTCGGCCTTAGTCTATACGGAAAAATCAATTGCACAAAATGAGCTTTTTAATGGCGCAGTATGGAACTTCCCTGTTTACTTGTTAGCGACTATTCAGAATTTGAAAGGACAATATCAGCCTGCGTTAAAGAATTATCGGTTGTCACTATCCTTGGCAGTACAAAACACACTTCCCGGGGATACATTGCAAATACAGAGCGGAATGTCGACCTTATTCTTAAGGCTAGGGAATCCGGATTCAGCCATTTATTATGCCCATGGAATAGCACGCAACTGGCGAGCTGGACCGGAGATAAAAACCCTGCTTGAAGCTGTTGGTAATCTTGCACAGGCTTACAAAATCAAAAATGATAAGGACAGTACCCTTAAATACCTCGAACTAAGCCAAACGTTGAAGGACAGTATCTTCAGCAGGGAAAAAGTCAGGGAAATTCAAAACATTGCCTTCAACGAACGATTGAAGCGCCAGGAAATCGTCGTGGCACAGGACAAGTATAAAAGCAAAATACAGTTGTACGCGTTGATCGCGGGACTGTTTGTTATGGTCTTGATCGCCTTAATACTGTGGCGCACTAACGTACAAAAACAAGTTGCCAAAGCAAATATTGAAAAAGCCTATACTGAGCTTAAAACGACGCAGGCCCAGCTCGTCCAATCCGAAAAGATGAAGACTGTATTCTTTACGAATATTTCACACGAATTTCGTACACCCCTTACCCTTATTAAAGGCCCGACACAAAATCTATTAGAGGAATTCTCGAACAAACCAAAAGTCAGGGAGCAGCTGAAAGTAGTCCAGCACAATGCCGACCTTCTTTTGAAACTCATCAATCAATTGCTTGACTTGGCCAAACTGGAAACCGGGAATCTTTTGATAAAAAATACGGATGGTGATTTAACTTCGTTTCTTGACGCAATTGTTCATCCCTTCGCTTCTGCCGCCTTGTATAAAGGAATCGATTTAATTATTAAACAGCCTGATATCCGCTATCATGTCCGTTTCGATAAAGACAAGCTGGAGGTGATCCTCATTAATTTAATTGGCAATGCTCTAAAATTTACACCGGCACATGGTCAAATTGGATTTGTTGCTGACGTTGAAAAAGACAGCTCCCCTAGCGACGTCCGATTAATCATCACCGTTTCGGATAATGGAATTGGAATTCCTGCCGACCAGCAAACAAAAATATTCGAGTGCTTTTACCAGGTGGATCAAGGTGGGGCTCATACGGAACTCGGTACGGGAATCGGACTTGCCCTCGTGAAAGAGCTAACCGAGCTGATGGGCGGACAAATAACACCTAAAAGTGAACTGGCGAAAGGAAGTGAGTTCCGGGTTGTGATGCCGCTGCAAATCGTTAAAGTTCTTGAACAAATTGAAAATCTGCCGCATCCTGAAAAAACCGCGGCTCCTCCGCCCGATGGATTCTCCATAGGCGCTGAAAGTGATGAGGCTCCTGAAAAACCAAAGATACTGGTAGACAATGCGGACTTGAGAAAGTTTATCATCGTTTCGCTCGGAGACGATTATGATTTTCTGGAAGCGGATAATGGAAAACTGGGTCTTGAAATCGCGCTGATGGAAATCCCCGAACTGATCGTCAGCGATTTGATGATGCCCGAGATGGATGGTCTTTGCATGACGGCCAAGATCAAAAAAGACTTCCGGACCAGCCATGTACCCGTCATCATTCTTACTGCCAAAGCCACAGAGGAAGATAAGCTCACCGGCCTGAACACCGGGGGCGATGACTACCTCACAAAGCCTTTTAATAAGAGTGAACTGGTTATTAAAGTGCGGAATGCAATCACGTCTCGTGTCAAAATCCGGGAAAAAATACGGCTTGAACTGCTGACCGAAGCACCTAAATTCGAGGCCGTTTCAGAAGATGAAAAATTCCTGGTCAGCGTGAAGGAAGCAATCCTGAACCGATTGGCGGATGAACAATTGAGTGTAGAATCTCTGGCCAGGGAAATCGGATGGAGTAGGGCGCAATTCTATAGAAAAATAACAGCTTTGACGGGCAAGTCCGTCAATAACCTTATCCAAGGGTTCCGTCTTCAGAAAGCGGCACAACTGCTTGGACAGCAGTGGGGTTCCGTATCGCAGGTAGCATACGAAGTGGGATTTTCAAATCCTTCCTATTTTAGCAAATGTTTTAAAGAGCTCTATGGTGTGCTGCCTTCAGAGTATGGGAAGAACACAAGCTGAATCCTCCATCGTATGAAACTGAAACTAATTAATCAGATCTCTAGAAAGCTGATGGGGAGTGGGGGTCAATTCCGTTTTGCAGACAATGCCGGAATGATTTGGATTGAAATGAGCGACGCCGGATTGGATCAATTCAATCCCGCCACCCGCGCTGAACATGATCCAGGCAGCATAAGCGTATAGTGACATCGTTAGCTTATGATATTGTGAAGGCCGATGGTGGCGAAATACCGTATCCGAGGTTTCCTGAGGTCTCGAAAAGTTAAGTAGGTACAAAGGAAAATAATTAGTGTGCGCGCAGGGTTTAAAGACGGCGTATAGCAACCCCGGGAATTCGATCCAGCATGAATGATTAGCGGTTACCTGAATTCCCTACTTAACATTCCCTCCCACGATGATGATGCCTGTTGCCTGCACCCTATCACTTGCACCCCCTGGAATGGTCGCTGTGATACGATGCTCTCCTTCTTCAAGATCAACGGTGAGCATATAACCGCGGCCGAGTTCGCCGCTTATGTTAGATTCCCATATGACTTCATGCGGACTCACGCCATCGTAGTCCCGCACATCGACCATGGCCTTTAGTTCAACGCGTCCGTGATCACAATTGGATTCTTTCATATCAATCAACAGCTGGCGGTCGACACGTGGCAAAGAAAATGAATGACTATCGGCAGATGCAGATTTGAATTCAGCAGTTGCTACGGCTCGGAAGCGACATGATTCTCCGCCCGAAAGGTTCCTGACATTGACAACGAGCGGTTCATTTAATTCTGCGTTGATAGCAATGGGCGCCCATGTTAATCCATCATCGGCTGTGAAGAGCACTGCAACCGCAGGTTGTTGTCTCGGATGTTGAACCCGAATGTTGAGGACGAGTAAATCACCGCGCCTTTCCGGTCCACTTATTTCAACGCTGGGCGCATCACCTACCTCGAGGCTTGCAACTTGCACGTCACCTTGATTAATAGTAATACGTGTAACTTCTTCTGACCATTCCATCGCCTCCACGAAATCAAGTCGTGGTGCGCGTTCATTATCCGTCTCTCCGCAACCACAGCCGCATCCTCCTCCCAGCGACGTAGGTATCCGGCAGGCATGGCTGGCGATGATGCGTTCATTGCTATCCACCAGTTCGATGAACCAGTTACCGGATCTTTTTCCTCCGGGGGACGGTATTGGACCTGGACCATGGACGATGTGTGCTTTTGATTTTTCTATTCGTGTTCCATTGGTAAACCGCTCGACCGTGAATTTGAAGATTAACAACGGCCGAACCACACGCGGATCAGCCGGAGCACTCATGTGTTTGTTACGATTGTCCAGTATCTTGAGGTAAGTGTAGGGCGATATCCATTGCGGCTTTTGATAAGACATGAGGTCATTGTAGCTGCCCGGATCGTAAAGTGGTGTTGCGCCGAGTGCTGTATCAATTCCAACTTCCCCGATCGACGTTTTACTTCCACCGTAGTTGGGATAATTTGCATCATAACTTGCGAGATTCGGATCACCGATGTGGCCACAGCCATACAAGTGACCTACTTCATGCGCAAAAGCGATCTCGTCGCCAACCAAACAACCGCCAACACCATCGTTTCCCCATCCACATCCATTGTTGATGTAGCCCATTGTTGTCAATGCCGCTGCCTGTGGCACTACCCCGTAAACAATATCGGCCAGCTGAAACAAAGCGGCAAACAGCCTCGTAACCTCAAGGCTGATAAGCAAGTCTACCCACGCCTTATTACATCCACCTGGTACCAGAACACCATTGTCGTCGTTAGGCGGGCCTGAGAAATCACCTGATTTGGTTTGCTCTAGTCCAAGAATCGTAGTTTTGAAATAGGGAAAAGGAAGCATACGCGTAGCAAGTCCGGTAAGCCCGAGCAGATCAGCATTGCTTGGCGAAGTCACTACGTTTGTTGTGGGATTTTTCCAATTCACACGTACAAGTGCAAGCTTTGGTGCCTCAATCGGAATCACCTGGAAGCTCTCAGAAGATGCGACCGTACCACCCTCACCGCTTGTGAGCCACAGTCGTACGGTCACGGTCGTCTGACCACTTCGTAAATACCACGCTGGAACGATAAAGTTGACTGTGGGATTGAAACGTATCATTTCGAGCTCTATACTCAAGTTGCCCGACTTGACAGGAATGGTGAGTTCGCGATCCCACAATTCGCGATCGAGTCGTGCCACGGGTCCCACCCGGGCTCCGGTAGCGCGTGTCGGTCCTGACCTGTAAACTTCTTTGCCCCACCTGAACAACACCAATTCGCCGGTCACAGTTTTACCCGACAATGTGTCGCCTTCCAGCAAACCGGGAGTAACGTAAGGATAAGCGCGCACGACGAGCGGCTTAAGTGCCACGATAGGGACAGAATTGTCGGGACCATAACCTGTACCGTAATATTGGATAGACTGGGTGACTTCTAGTCCTTTACTGTGCAACTTGGGATGCGTCAGAAAAGGCGGTACTCCCCGCTGCCCCGGAGGAAGATCTGGTAGCTGCTCGGGCGAAGGTTCACCCAACGGACCTTGTATGGGTGCGCTGCCCATTCTGGCAAGTACGCGATCAACGATCGCATCGATAAAGCCTTCAAGATTAGCTGAATTTGGCATAGTGTTTTTGTATTTAAATTTTCAACAACATTTTAATTGTAACATTAGGGCTAGGCGGAGGAATAAAGTCGTATCGAACTTCAGTGTACGAATTTAGTGTCGATGTATTATCACGTCAATCACCTATTTGGGTAACAAAGCGACTGAAAACAGTGATTTTGATCCTGCGGATCTTAGTTGTTAATAGTGAGCTCTTAAAGCGGCGGTATCAAATGTTGGGAGTTCGGAGCTATATTTTATGTCCGCGTGTTAGCGGTAAGTTGCTTTTCCTTGTCATTTATATATCCCAAAATGTCACCTGGTTGGCAGTCTAATGCCTTGCCGATTGACTCCAAGGTACAAAAACGAATTGCTTTTGCCTTCCCCGTCTTTAAGATTGAAAGGTTAGATAATGTCAAATCCACTCTTTCAGAAAGTTCATTCAGAGAAACTTTTCGCTTTGCCATCATCACGTCTAAGTTCACAATAATGGGCATAGCTTAAATTGTTAAGTCATTTCGGTTTTCATATCGACGGGCATTTTGTAAAAGTCTTTCAAGCACTGCCACAACAGTTGCGAGATATTTAACGGTGCTGATTTTGCCTTTAAATAAAAAAGGTTTACAATGAGCCAAAAGGGTTATTGCCTCAGGACAAGGATTATATTTTCTTTGAAACAAATAAGGCGTCTCTTCCTTACCAATTTCTTATCCGGCTTTGCCAATATGACTTCGTCAACTTCTTATCAACTCGCAATTCTTGAAAAACCGGATGCTTCCCACCGCCATCTTCAGTCTTCTCGGCAAAGTTAATATTTTGCTCTTGAGTCGCATCTATAACATTCGACTCACAACGGACCTAAAACTTCTGGCGAAACGACCGTCCTATTAAAAAAACTTTACCAACAAAGCTATGGCAAAAAAAACAGCGAAAAAGTCCTGCAAAGAATGCGAGCAAAATCAGTCAACTAGAAGATAGATCTTACGTAAATTCAAAGAGAAAATACGAGAAAAATTATGAAGCAAAACACAAAACGCCCGCCCAGAAATTTGGGGCAAAAAAAACGTAACATTATTATTGCGATCATAAAAATGCCTTCAAAAATTGATAGACTGATTTTACAATCACGAGGAAATTGAATGAGGTTTATTGAAGGGCTACAAGAGCCCTTCATCAGCGAATGAATAATATGATTCGCTAGTCATGATGATG
Source organism: uncultured Chryseolinea sp. (assembly GCA_964484845.1). Lineage (GTDB taxonomy): Bacteria > Bacteroidota > Bacteroidia > Cytophagales > Cyclobacteriaceae > Chryseolinea. Next base: position 7,254 of record CAZAHL010000362.1, read on the forward strand.
TGATCTAAGACTTGACTGTCTAAAAGTTTACCCCATCTCTAAGTTTTTTTGTCAGATCAATATCTGCGTGACTTGCCTGTAATGAACCTGATGGATGATTATGAGCATTATGTAAAGCTTTACATAATGCTCATTATGCAAAGTAAATGGTTA
>CAZAHL010000363.1:0-7398 GCA_964484845.1 uncultured Chryseolinea sp.
GTCACACTCTTGAAACAATTTGGTTGCTGCTGCATTCGCAAAACTCCTAAGAATGAAAATGTTAACGCCTCTTTAAATTTTACAACATCCTCTTCCGGAATTATCAGGGCAGCACGATCACCACAATATTCTAATAGACATGAAACAAAAAATGAGTTAAAGGTTCCTCCTCCCGTACACAAAACTTTTGGATTGGCTTTTCCAGTAACGATTGCAAAACCAATCTCCTTCGCGGAAGATTCGGTAAAGGTGCGTAGTTTGTCTTGCAGTTTGATATCCGGGATGTCAAGAATTGGCTTAATTCGGTGTTCAAAGATTTCACGACCCAAGGAAGGCCTTTTGTTTCGCAAAGAGGAATAAACCTGGTCAAGTTTTTTTAGCATGGCTGGATTTGTTTCGCCTGTTGATGAAACCCGACCGGCGTCATCGAATTTTTTTCCGATTTTTGAAGCAAGATAATTTAACCCCATATTAAAAAAACAAATATCAAACGCCACCCTTTGTCCCTTCACGTCCATGGACAGGTTCGCGATACCTCCTAAGTTCAGACATATCTCGAATTCATTAAACAGGAACTTATCGCCGGCGGGTACAAGCGGTGCTCCCTCCCCGCCTAACTGCACATCCAAGTTCCTAAAATCATAAATTACCGGAATACCACACACAGCATGCAAAGCACTTCCATTACCGATCTGAAGTGTAAAACCGTTCTTTGGTTGATGGAAGACAGTATGACCATGGGAAGCAATAAAATCGACCTTAACATTGTTGCTGCGAACGAAAGTATCACATGCTTTGCCTAAAAATTTTCCGTACTCGGCATCCAATGCTATTAGTTCTTCTGCGGAGAGAAGATGAGCCTTCGATAACTTTTCCGTCCAGCGAGCATTGTATTCTAAAGTGTCTGCTTTTTTGATGCTGTACTTCCAACCATTTTTCTTTTGGCTAAAGTGACAATAGGCAATGTCTAAACCGTCCAGCGAAGTACCCGACATCAATCCCATCACTTTAAAGTTAGTCTTCGAATCCATACTTTTGGTTTATACCTTGCTTTCCACGTATGCACGTGTAATGAAGCAAAAATACAGATAAGGATTAAGTTTAATAGAAATGAATTTAGTTGTTGACTACGGTAACACATTCGCGAAAGTTGGGATATTCGACCACCGCGAGCTGATAAAAAAACATATATTCATGCATGCTGCTGAATTGAAAGATTTTTTACAAAACTTTTCTGCCCAAAACTTCATCCTTAGTTCAGTAGCACACGAACCCGAGACCATCGCTAACTGGGCCGAGCTAACGGAAAGAAAATTCATTTTGACTTCAACGCTACCTTTACCGATTAATAATTTATATGCTACACCTCAGACGTTGGGTGTTGACAGAATCGCCGGCGTATGCGGGGCTCACCATCTGTTTCCGCAATCCCACTGTCTTGTCATCGATGCAGGTACGTGTATTACGTACGATTTCGTTGACGAAAAGGGAAATTTTCATGGAGGCGGCATCTCACCGGGGATGACTATGCGCTTTCAAGCTGTGAATACGTTCACAGCAAAATTGCCATTAGTAAACACGGTCGAGGATGCTGAACTAATAGGCAACAGCACTGAAACTTGTATTCAAAGTGGGGTGATCAATGGAATGACTGAAGAAATAAAAGGTATAATAATGCAGTATCAGCAAAAATTTGACGGTTTAAAGGTGATTTTATGCGGAGGTGACACTCCTTTTTTTGAAAACAAATTGAAAGGGCCCATATTTGCGATCCCTGAACTAGTGCTCAGGGGATTAAACAGCATTTTGATATATAATGTCGGTGGTTAAAAAGTGTTTTTTGGGATTTGCTGTTGTGCTTTTCGCAGCAAAGGCGTGGGGGCAAGCTGCACCATCTCCTTTTACAGATTTTGGTATTGGTCAATTTTACGGAAATTCATTGATCCACAACCAAGGGGCGGGAGGCATCGGTGTAAGTCATCCTCAGTTGTGGTTTCTTAACAATCAAAATCCTGCTTTGCTTGTTTTCAACCCTCTTACGGTTTTTCAAGTTGGAACCCTTTACGAATCCAGAACGATCAAGTCGGATGCAGTAAATGAAAAAAGCGAAGGGGGGAATCTTAATTATTTAGTAGTTTCTTTCCCTATAAAAATCAACAAATGGTCTTCGTCCGCGGGATTGATGCCTTACACCTTTGTAAGTTATAATCTTCAGTCGTTGGAAGATGTTAGGAATACGAATGGAGAAGTAGTCGATACAGTTTCTACCGTTCAATCCGGAACTGGAGGATTAACTCAGTTATACTGGTCCAATGGTGTCCGCTTAAGTAAGTATATAAGTGTGGGGCTTAAAACAAGTTACATTTTTGGCCCTGTCGACAACGTTTATTCAAATTTGTTGGACAATACGGAAAATGGAGCCTTCCCCTATGTGGTGAATGTTGAAGAAAAAACCACCACTACGGGGTTTAATTTCGGTCTTGGTTTCTCATATAGTCAAGATTCTTTGGGCCGTAAAGATGATCACCGTTTTAGTGTAGGAGCGGTGTATACCTTGGGAAGCAATCTAAAAGGCAAAATAAATCGTCAAACGTTTCGGACCACGCCCAATCAAGATACACTTGAAAGATATCCAATCTCCGTAACCCATGGTAAGGTGCATCTGCCCGCTTCTGTCAATTTTGGAGTATCTTACGCCAAAGGATCGAAGTGGATGATAGGAACTGAATTTTTCTATCAGGATTGGACTTCCTTCCGAAGTGTTAACCAGGATGATGAAGGGCTTGGACAATCATGGCGGGTAAGCCTGGGGGGTGAGTATACCATTGATCCTAATACTTTAGAAAATTATTTAAAGCGCATTACCTTTAGAACAGGATTGAGTCTGGAGCGTTATCCCTTTCTGGCGAATAATAAGGAAGTAAACGATCTTGGCATCAATTTTGGCATGTCCTTACCGGCTGGACGTTCAAGTGTGGATTTGGCTTTCACTTTGGGGAAACGTGGAAATAAGAAGGACAATATTTTAGAGGAAAGTTATTTTAAAATATTTTTTGGTTTGACCTTTAACGATCAATGGTTTATTAAAAGAAAGTTTGATTAGAAATGAAAAGAAGTATGAAAAAATCGATTATAGCTGGTGTGATGTCACTGGCTTTGCTTTTTACAGCAACCGGGACATTTGCACAGTGTAAAGAAGTAGTATGGCCCACAGATCCTACCCTCAAAGCCAAGGCTGAAGAAAGTAAGGTTCTCTATGAGGATGCAAAAAAGGCCGAGCAGTACAAACAAGCTGTTGTACCCCTGAATTGGCTGCTGACGAATGTACCCCAGTTCCATTCCAGCCTTTACATCAGTGGTGCTGATATATATGATAACCTTGCTGACAAAGAAAAAGACCCAGCTCGCAAAAAGATATATGTTGATTCGCTGATGATCATATATGACTTACGATTGAAAAACTGTGGAGATGATCCTACCGTACTAAATAGAAAAGCGCTTTCGTTTTTAAAATTTAATACTAAAGAAAAGCCTGCTGAAGCGCTCAAGATGCTGGATCAGGTTTTTGAGAAAAGTGGGAATAACGTGATGGATGGAACCTTGGTCCCTTATTTCCAGGTGGTTAGATTGAACGCTGTTAACGAAAAAACCATAACTGATGTGCAGATACTTGAACGTTATGATAAGTTAATGGGTGTGATCGATGCAAAAATTAAAAAAGCGCAAAGCGAGGGGAAACCAACCGATAAGTATAAAAAGTACAAAGAGGATATTGATGCTATGCTTATCACCATGGTAAAGGTGGATTGTGATTTTGTGAGAACTAATCTAGGTCCAAAATTCAAACAAAATCCAAAAGATTACTCTTTGGCAAAAAAGATTTTTACGTTCATGCTTCAAGGAAAGTGTACAGATGACCCCCTTTGGTTAGAAGCAGCTGAAACTGTGCACCAAGATCCAAACGGCACAAAGGATTGTGGTTTAGCCAAAAATCTGGGCATCATTTATATGTCAAAAGACAACCTTGAAAAAGCCGAGACCTTTTTGAAAGAAGCACAAGGCATTTGTACAGAAGGTAAAGATAAAGCCGAAGTATTGCTTTACCTGGGCACGCTTTCCTCAAGAAAAGGCAATAAATCAGGTGCTCGTGAGCTATATCGTCAGGCAGCCTCGGCCGACGCTGGTGTTGCTAAGGAAGCATACGAGAAAATTGGCGATCTTTATTATAATAGCGCGACAGAATGTGGTAAAAAAGTAAATCAGGCTGATGACCGATTAGTGTTTCTTTTAGCTGCTGACTATTATCAACGTGCCGGCAATGGAAAAAAAGTGGCGATGGCCAAGGATGCATTTCCTTCCAAAGAAGATATTTTCCTCGTGAATTATAAACCTGGAGAAACAAAGCCTGTAGGTTGTTGGATTGGAGAAAGCACAACTATTAGAACCCGAGATTAATAAAAATATAAGTTTATTAAAGGCCATAGCACGCTATGGCCTTTTTCATTTTACTATGATCCGAATATTTTTTTTCGCCATTGTCCTTGCTTTTAGTGGATGTACTAAAACGGAATTTAAAGAAACCGTTGAGTATACAGGACCCCAGCGTGAAGCTGAAAACGTAGAGTTCTACAATAGTGAAAATGACCGTGTGACTTCTAAAATGGTAGCTAAGACCTACCAACAGTTCGCAAACGGTGATCAGGAATTTCCGGACGGTGTATTCATCGAAATGTACGATGAGTCTGGAAAGTTGGAGTCAACTCTCAGAGCCAATCACGCCAAATATTTCTCGGAAGAAAAACATTGGCGCGGTCAGGGAAAAGTTGAAGTTAAAAATGTGCTGAGAAATGAGCAGCTGAATACCGAAGAGCTTTTTTGGAATCAACAGACAAAAAAAATTTTTACCGAAAAATTCGTCACCATCCGGCTACAGGGAGATGTGATCTATGGAGAGGGTCTTGATGCAAATCAGGACCTATCGGACTATGTGATTAAGAAACCCAAAGGTGAGTTTGAAGTCGCTGAGTGAGCTCCAACGCATCTCTTCTTGATGTCTCCCCACTCCAACCAAATAATCCGTATTTTTACTAAACATGAAACTCGTTGATGTTCTTGTACTTTCTGCTGCGGCTGCATTTGTTATAATTGGTACTCATCAAACCATCTCTCTGGGCTTTGAAAAAGCCTATTGGGCATTTATGCTGGTGCTCATTCTTATTTTTGTGTATATCTTGAGAAAGAAGAAATAACAATGGATTCTACATTACTTTCCTGCACTATTATTTCCCTTATACTTTCATTTTTCTTTTCGTCTGTTGAAGTCTCCTATCTCGCTGCAAACAAATCTGAACTAGATAGTTTGCAAAACGGTGGGCTCTCGTCACGCATCCTTTTGTTTTTTCTACAACGGCCGTCCTGGCTGATCACCACTACACGGGTTGGCTATATCGCATCCCTTGTTATGTTTACTTATTTCATTGCTGAACTAATGCACCCGATAATCTTCGAAATTTTGCCTCAAGTTCTCCGACATCAATTCCTTCTCATTTTTTTTTCAATTCTGCTAACAACGATGCTGATCTTATTTACCGCTTACTTCCTCCCGAAAAGTATCGCGAGTATAAATCCTGGCCGGATGCTGGCGATTACTGTTGTCCCTTTCAGCATCTTGTTCATCATCTTGTTTTTGGTAGTCTATGTGGTTAAATCCCTTTCCAAAATTATCATAGTTCGCGTTTTACGATTGGAGTACAATGAAGCAAAACCTGTTTTCGGCCTTACTGATTTAAATCACTATTTTAAAAATTTTTATAACGTACAACATGAAAATGGCAATATCGAATTTGATAAAAAAATTCTTCACAACGCGCTCGAATTTAAGACCGTTAAGATTCGGGAATGCATGATTCCACGGACAGAAATTACGGCCGTTGACATCCGTGCAAGCGTTGAAAAGTTACGCCAGACTTTTGTGGAGACAGGTCACTCAAAGATCATCATATACAGAGATAGCCTGGATGATGTTATAGGATATTGCCATTCATCTTCTCTCTTTAAAATGCCGGCAAAAATTGAAGATATCCTTACCTCTATCATCATTGTTCCCGAGGCCACGCTGGCAAATGAATTAATGATACGGTTCATCAACGAGAAAAAAAGTCTTGCCGTAGTCATTGATGAATTTGGAGGGACTGCAGGAATCGTAAGCCGGGAAGATGTCATCGAAGAGATTTTTGGAGAGATCGAGGATGAACACGATGAAGATGACCTTATTGAACAAAGTCTTGGTGAAAACACCTACTTATTCAGCGCCCGGCTGGAGATTGATTACCTGAACGAAAAATATAACTGGAAACTTCCTATTGGAGAGTACGAAACGTTGAGCGGTTTGATCCTTTCGTATACGGAAGATTTTCCCGGGCCCGGCGATACCATTTCTATCGATCCCTTTATATTCACAATTCAAGCGACCCAGAACAATCGAATTGACACTGTTAAAGTGGTTTTTGATGCGGGCCTCTTAAAACCTAAAAACCACTTTTCAGCCTAAAATCTTCAGTTTCTCTCTTTTTTAAACCTGGGTATAGTCTTTTTAAGGCGTATATTTTTCTAATAAAGAATCCGGGTTAAATTTGCGGCTCTTTAAAATTATTTTATGGCATTAATTGGAACATTACGCAATAAAATGGGTACCTGGGTAGTGGTATTCGTATTTGTTGCTATAGCGGCGTTTGTGTTGGGCGATATCTTTAGCGGAAATTCTTCCATTATGAATTGGGGAAGAAATTCGGTCGGTGAAATTGGGGGCCGCGATATCTCCTATGAGGAGTATCAATCTGTGATTCGTGAACGTGAAGCGAATTACTTTTTACAGCTGGGCCGTGAGCCTGGTGAACGTGAACTGCCTGCAGTCAGGCAGCAAGCATGGGACCTGCTTATTGCACGGCATGCCATTCAATCAGAATTTGCAAAAGTTGGAGTCGCTGTTACCGACGATGAGATCTGGGACATGATCCAAGGAAAAAATATAGATAACAACGTAAAGCAGGCTTTTACCAACCAGGAAACCGGTCAGTTTGAACGAGACCGGGTGGTGTCTTACCTCAATCAATTAAAGACAATGCCGGAAGGTTCGGAAGCGCGTGTACGCTGGGAGCTTTTCCAACGCGACCTTAAGCCAGCGCGTGAGCGGATTAAATATGAAAACCTACTCATTAAAGGCAGTTACATCACAGCTGCGGAGTTAGAACGTGAATACCATGTTCAGACGGATGTCTCCGAAGTTAAGTACGTCTATGTTCCCTTTTATGCTGTTAGCGATTCATCGGTAAAGGTCACAGATGATGCCCTGAAAACTTATTATAATAAGAATATTGAACGCTTTAAGACAGAGGCGAG
>CAZAHL010000364.1:0-7368 GCA_964484845.1 uncultured Chryseolinea sp.
CCAAAAGTTAGTATCGTGAATACATGATCCCAATCATAAGCTGCAAACTTTTTACCTTACAACTCTACCCATATTTTATCTGTCATAATTACAGTTATAAAACTGAGCCTCGTAATAAAAAATTGATATTCGTTTAATTTTAGTGTAATAAATATTTAGGTGGTCAAACATTTAATAGGCCATAAAGAAATAAAATCAATTCATTTCTTCTGATTTCATAAATCTTGCTATGAAATAAATCATAAATACGCCATGATGGAGCGCGTAATGTTTTGGGAGTTAAAGGGCTTTTACAAATCTTGAGATAGACCATCTTTACATCAAGTTTAACAGTTATGGAGCTATTTTTAATCAACAAATCAATTCCACCAAACCTCGGCATGCATATGAAACACTCATCAACATTGCAACAACCAGGGCAGCTTACCAACAAGCAACATCCGGTTGACAGACCATCTGACGAATTTCAAAGAGGGCGCCTTACCGCAGCCTCCGGGACCGATTCTAAGCGTGAATCAAACTATGATTGCTATCCCGATCGATTTGGTTCACCTAAACGAATGCGATAATCTCAACCAACGAAAACTAACTCTTTCACTAATAAATTCGGTAGGCGTCACGCCGGTTTAGTGGCAGTATAGTTTTCATAAAAAGTTCTCGTCTTTTTCTACAACGAAAGTCTTTTTCGGTTAATAACAGGCGTCAAAAATTTTTGAATCCCACATCAACTTCTCTTTAGCAAGTTACCAGCTAACCTGTGTTCAATTCAAACGGCATTCCGTCAATTCAAAAGCCATTGCCGTCAATACGTCCCTGCTTTAATTTAAATGTGAAGTAATTTTAATTAGTGTCTGTCAATAAAGTCAGGTTCACGCAAAGCCTCAAGTAAAGGGCACACAACGGACTCAGAAAATTAGCAGAATCTATGAAAATTACTGAATGGTGTATACGCACTCCGTTACTTGTCCTACTTTTTTTAGGATGTAACCAGGAGGACGATGTCCTTCCCAAAAAGGAACTATTGTTAAGCAAGGTTTATAAAAATGGCGAACTTTCAACTGAATATGTCTATGGCCTGGATAAAAAACTGCTTACCATTAATTACTACAAGAGGGTACTTGGAGTACATGTAAAATCAGATTTTATTCATTTGAGTTATAATGTTGGGGCATTGTTAACTGAATCCGTGGCGTTCAGTAAGAATAATATAGGAAAAACAAAATTTACGTATACATATAACGTTTCCGGTCAACTCGTGCAACGCGATTTTTTTATCATTTACGAAAATGGAACAACCACCCGATGGTTTTATACCGAGTATGCTTATAATCAGAAACAAGAGCTGATAAGGGAAACCTACTACTACGAGGAGGATGTTTCTGATTCATGGTATGCGGATTATACATACGACAACCATGGCAATCTGCTGTCGAGTACAAGGTTTACCTATGATGATGAAGCATCTGATTACCTTAAAACAGGTACAACCACCTGTGAGCAGGGAGATATGCCATTGCCTGAACACTGGAATAACTATCTCGTACCACTGATAGAATTCGAATTTTTCGAATTTACGTTGGTGAGAAGTACAGTAATCAATTATTACTCCAGTGACAAAAAGTATACTGGCATTACGAATGTCACGGGCCGGGTTTATAATGATGCCGGCTATGTCACAGCACAAACCATTACCCTTATCGAAACTGATCCAGACAATAAAGAGACCTCAGAAGTTGAAAATATGACGTATGAATATGTAGAATAGCTGCTGAAACTAAAAGGTAGCCAAATACTGGAAAATAGAACGGCGACCACCATTGTAGCCGATGCAGTTTTGTGATCTAATGCCTATCCACATTTGTCACCAATTAATTTTCACCTAAACAACGCTGTCGCTATCAGCTTATTTAATTTGGATGAAGTGATGTGGAGCGCTATGATCGATTTAACCCAGTTCTGAACTGCAGGAGCAAAACTATCGGGTTCAGTTTCAATCAAAATCCCTATTCCGTTCTCAAACTCTTCACAGGGTTCATCAACGATGCTTTGATCGCCTGATAGCTTACCGTTAACAGGGTGATGATGACAGCGCCAAAAACGGAAATCATAAATATCCACCACGATACTTCAGTACGGTATTCGAACTGCTTCAGCCAATCGCTTATAAAATAATACGCAAGGGGTACGGACAGGAAGCTGGAGATAATCACCAACACAACAAAGTCCTGCGATAACATCCTCCACAAATTGGCTACCGAGGCACCCAACACCTTGCGTATTCCAATCTCCTTAGTACGTTGTTCAGCAACGAAGGAAGCTAATCCAAATAAGCCAAGACAGGAAATGAGAACCGCAAGGACGGCGAAAAAAGTAGCCAGCTCACCGATGCGTTTTTCATCGCCAAATTTTTGAGCGTACTCTTCGTCAACGAAGGTGGCTTCAAACGGAGAGGCTGGATTTACTCGTTTAAATACCGCTTCAATTTTGGTCAGGGCATCTTTTATGTTTGACTTGGGGTTGACCTTTAACAGGAAGACATTCTCTTTTCCACCGGAAAGGTGCCAGAACGCGGCGCGCACCGGTTGGTAGGGTGACTGTACCAGCAGATCTTTTACCACACCGACAATGGTGTAGGGCTTGTCATTCCAGTGAATCACTTTCCCTACAGGATCTTTTAATCCAATGAACTTAACGGCAGCCTCATTCATGATGAAAGCACTTGAATCGGAAGCAAACTCCTCTGAAAAATCTCTTCCTTCAACCACTTTCCAGCCAATGGTCTTACCGTAGTGAACAGTCACAGCATTGTTTGGAAAGTCAACACCTTGGTTTGGGTCTTTACCTTCCCAGTCAAAGCCTCCATTGGAGTTCCACACCGATGTCGTTGGACTACCTGATTCGGCCATTTCGACAATGGCGCCAGCATTTATTAATTCGGTACGTACGGCTTCATAATGCTTGTGGACAATATCGGTTACAGGAAGGCTTATCAAACCATCCTTCGTATATCCGATCGGCCTGTTTTGCGCATGGTAAATTTGTTTGTACACAACCATGGTTCCGATAATTAAGGTGGTGGAAATGGTGAACTGCAGCACGACCAACACCTTTCTGGGAATTGAAGCAAACCTTCCAACACGGAAGGTTCCTTTCAACACCTTTACAGGTTGAAAAGAAGAAAGGAATAGCGCGGGATAAAACCCTGCGAACATTCCGGTAACGATGCTGAAGCTGAGACCTCCGATCCAAAAGATCGGGTCAGACCATGGCAAGTATATTTTTTTATCTGCTACGGAATTAAAATATGGGAGTATTAAAAATGTCAGTATTACAGATAATGAAAATGCAAGTACCGCGATCAAAATTGATTCGCTAAAAAACTGGGTTATCAATTGTTTTCGCGCCGAGCCGATTGCTTTGCGAATGCCTACTTCTTTGGCTCTTTTTTCGGACCGCGCTGTACTCAAGTTCATAAAGTTGATACAGGCCAGTATTAACACAAAAGTTCCGATGGTTGCGAAGAGCCATACATTGTCGATTCGGCCTCCGGTGTTAACACCATTTTTAAAATCCGAATACAAATGCCATTTACCAATCGGGTGAAGGAACATGGCAGGTTTATACCGTTTTTCGTCCTCACCTACCTTATTCAGCTTTACATCTTTTATTTTAGTGGATACTTTTTCCATGTCGGCTTGCGCAGCAATCATGGCAAAAGTGCGGGTAAAGTTGCTTCCCCATGGATTATCCATTTTACGGACCCATTCGTTTTGACTCAGGTACAACGACCACGGAAGGATGAAAGTCATATCCCTAAAGGATGTGTTATAGGGGAGATCTTCGTAGACGCCTGTCACCTTTACATCAACTTGATCGTCAATTCGAAGTACTTTACCGATTGGGTTATCGTTTCCAAAATAAGTTTTCGCCACGGATTCCGATAGCAGGATGGCATTCATTTCGTTCAATCCGGTGCGTGTGCCATGAATCATTTTCAGGCTCAGCATGTCTGGGGCTTGCGGCTCAAAATAACATCCCGGTTTTGAAAACATCTTTTCGCCATAGGTAAGGGTGTGATTAAAATTCCAGGATGCTTGTAACACATAGGTAAAATCACTACCGTAGACGTTGCGGATTTCTTCAGCCATCACGGCAGGGTTGGCCTCTTGCGTACCGATCTCTCCGTTCCAGGTCTGGTGCTGCATGACTTGCGCAATGCGGTCGAAGTTTGCATGGTATTTGTCAAAACTCAATTCATCGTACACCCATAACGCGATCAATATCGCCACACCCATTCCCACGGCTAGTCCACCTATATTAATTAAAGAAAATATTTTATTCTTGATTAGGTTTCGCCAGGCAATCTTAAAATAGTTTTTGATCATGTGCGGTTGTTTTATTTTGAGTCTTGGCCTTAAAGGGAAGGAATATTAATTAATTAATTAATATACTTCAAGATCTTCCCGAGGTTACAGGTTTACGATTGTTTTGTAGGTCCCCTGCTCGCTTCCTGAAAGGACGCTTGTCTAATGTAAAAGGATGCACGGTTCCTAAGAAAATATTTTCACGAAACTTCTCCGTAATTCCGCGCCTTGGCACTCCTAAGCGGTGAAGTGTATTCCTTTTATCAAATCGCTGTAGATATGAAAGCCTTGTTTTTAGTTACCCCAGACCGCTCATTTCGGAAACCTCAGGTCCGCCATCACTTCCTCTAACTGGATAATGTGCCTTTCACTATGCGCTGTTAGTGCAAGGATACATTGGTATAGATCAATAGTTCCGAATGAATACGTCGTTGTTCTGTTTCTCAAATCGTCTTTTGTATTTTTAAGAAACTCAATGTTAGCATTGCGTTTTTCCAGGAATTCGTTCATAGCTCCTTCCGGAGAGCCAAACCGGCTTTTAGGTTCAAGCGTTTCCCCGGTTTTTCTTTTGTTTGACCGATCTGAATACCGCTTCAGGATGTCTTCATTTTTCATGGTTATTTGACTACGTTTGGAAGGATCGGCGTCGGTCTTGAGCCCTTCTGTCACACGGCTCATATTCGAGTTTTCTGTGAGCGCAATATGTTCGACACATTCTGCAACGGACCACCTGGAGCTATCGGGTTTAAAATTTAACTGGGCGGGCGTGAGTCCTTTTACATCTTTGAGAAGACGTTGTTTTGTTTTCACCATAAAATCCACGAGGTATTTCCTTTCCACCTCTGTAATGGCGGACTGTTGAAATAGCCTAGTGCCGGCATCAGGTTGGGTTGATGCTCGAGGAGTTGGCGTTCGAAATGTCATGACCTCCCTAGCCTTAGTAGATGTGATCTGATGTCTAACATTTTCAATGGACGTTGAGCACATCAATAAAATGGTGTTGAGGGTTATTATTACAAACATATTACACTGGGGATTGAGAATTACGAAGAATATACGGTTGTTTATTTTCAGTTAACGTTTACTCTTAAGCGTCCTTGCTTTTCTGTGTGTTGGATGTACCTATACTGCTGGCGATTGATCTGCATGGCTAACCCTCTAACAGCATTCTGATCTTCTCTTCCGCACCCACGTTCTCAAATGCATTTTTTGCCATGAGATCAAACATTCCCTGAAAGTAGTGTAAAAACAAGATTTCGGCTTTTTGAAATGAAGTAACGTCGGTTGTATACGTAGGCACATTATACGATTTGCTTGGACCGCCGGCGTATTTTTCTTTGTGCTGGCTCTGTGACCTGCGCCAGTTTGCATTTGGGACTTGAATTTTTTCTGGAACTTCAATACGCGCTGTATTTTTCAACACGCCTATAACCTGAAATAAACAGCCCTGCTTAATAAAGGGTGGGATGGATTTGTCAGTTTGATCTTTCAATTTATCAACGATTGGCAGGGTTTCTTTAAACAATCCCAAAAACTTAACTTTTAGAATCAAATTTGATTCTTTCACCAGTTCTGATAAGCTGATCTCAGTGGATCGGATAATACTCATGACAATTATTTAAATATGCTTTATGAAGGTAATCATTTGCTCCGAACCAGCCATGTATTTTATTCAGCCCTGTTCAGCTATCGTTTGTTAAATGAGTGGAGTATAAAAGACTATAGCTCAACCGTTAAATTCAAACCAACTTCTCGGTCTTTGCCCACAGGAAAATTCTTTTGCTGACATTGGAGTTTATGTTGATCAAGGAGAGAGAGTAACTAGGTGAAATGTTGGTGTCCTCTGTTTGGTATTCAACTGATGTCCACTGGAATCAGGGATTGATTGCGAAATCTGAAAATATTATCTTCGAATCGTCTGCTGTTTATTCAGCCATTTCGAAAAATGTGATTTATGAAATTTGAAAACCCACTCAGACAACTCTGTAGGTCTTAAGATTATAAATTATAGTAATGGAGAAAAATTAAATTTCAACCAATTCAAGAATATGGATATTTATAACTCGTTTTCGTTGATAGCGAACAAAGTTGGTAGAAGAATTAACAACATACCCTGTTTTTTACCCTTGGTGTCTTTGTTGTTTATACTTTTCGCAAGTGCGTGTAGCTCCACCACAGTCTTGTTATCAAATTTTAAGGACGATTCGATAGGTTCCCCACCTGCTACGACACAACCCACCGGCACAGTGTCCGTTGATGCCGGAGCAGGATCGGTCATTGTTGTAGCTGCTCCAAACGCTGACCTTCCTTCTAATAACTGGGCGCAGATAAGTCATCCAGCTGTGCAAACCAACCCCACCATGCTAACGGGACATTTTTCCCGTTTTGATGGAATTGGCAAGTACGGGTTTATTGCCAGCATGTTCATTCCCAGTGGCGCTGGGGTGGCAACTCTCCAATTTGAAACATCCAAGCTAACACCGCAACCTAATTTGAGTTTTTTTCATCTTGATTTTATGCCGGAAGGCGATGTACGGATTGACGACGGAGCCACCCGCTTTGGGCAATTTCCAAGAGACCAAACCTTCGTTGTTCAAGTTAATTTGGAGATTACGGCTACTACAGCTACGGCCGAAGTTACACTTCTGGGGGAACTGCATCCGGTAATATAACAGTCCCCATTCAACCTCTTTTTCTTTCGCTCTCACGTAAATTCGGGGCCGTAAAGTTTTGGATGGGCTTCCAGCACCAGGGCTCATTCTTCGTCGATGATATTGTCGTTACTCGGAGGAATTAAAGAACAGAATGTTGCCATTAAGTTGGCAAGGTCCAATAAGCCGTTCTTTGTCGTTGAAAATCGATCATACCGAAAGTCATGCAAGGACCAGTTCAGTTCCTTTGTCCTTACTTAGCAACTCTAGCTATAGATTAGTAGTTTGCATCCATGCAAGCTAAATTGTGGTTTTTTGCAATCATCCTAATCCTTGGATTTGGCATATTCATG
>CAZAHL010000365.1:0-7325 GCA_964484845.1 uncultured Chryseolinea sp.
CACTTTTGAGGTTCATCGTGAAGGTGAAAAAATAATGATCAACGTTACAGCCCGAAAAGATCTTCCCAGCTACACGTTACGAAATTACTCCTTACAGTTGGGCAAGGAAATTATTCCATTGCCTCCATTAAAACCAGGTGAAGGAAAGATAATTGACATCAAGCTGCCCTCTGGAAATTCGGATGAGGAATATGTGCTGCGTTTGTTAAAGCCCGGAGGATATGAAGTGCTACATCACATCGTAAACATGAAGGCAAATGGGGAAGTGAGTATTCAAAACAATAATGATTGACCATGATTACCAGATCAGAAGGCTCTTCGACGAGATCTTTTCATAAAATTACGTTTCAAGCTGACTTAATTGTTGTAGGAGGCGGCCTTGCAGGAACATGCTGCGCTATCACAGCTGCGCGCGAGGGTTTGAAAGTTGTGCTTGTTCAGGACAGGCCCGTGCTGGGTGGAAACTCTTCCAGCGAAGTGAGACTTTGGGTGCTGGGCGCAACGTCACACATGGGGAACAATAACCGTTGGGCTAGGGAAGGCGGAGTGATTGACGAGATTCTTGTGGAGAATATGTACAGGAACCCCGAGGGCAATGCAGTTATCTTTGATACGATACTGCTTGACAAGGTGATCAGTGAATCAAACATTACACTTTTGCTCAATACCACAGTAATCGACGCAACCAAATCATCGCCCGATACCCTTGCGAGCGTAAAGGCGTTCTGCAGTCAAAACTCCACGGAATACGAACTGGTATCCAAACTATTTTGTGACGCTTCCGGGGATGGCGTGCTTGGATTCCTTTCCGGTGCGGCTTTCCGGATGGGGGCTGAAGGCAAAGAGGAGTTTGGAGAAAAGTTTGCGCCTTCTGCCGAATATGGAGAACTACTTGGTCATTCGCTTTATTTTTACAGTAAAGATACCGGTAAGCCGGTAAATTTTGTGCCTCCAGCCTTCGCGTTAAATGACATCAGCAAAATCCCTCGCTTCCGAAAATTCAATGCCAAAGAACATGGGTGCAATTTGTGGTGGATAGAATATGGCGGCAGGTTGGATACGGTCCATGACACCGAAAATATCAAATGGGAACTCTGGAAAATAGTGTATGGTGCCTGGAACTATATTAAAAACTCCGGCAATTTTCCTGAAGCGGAAAATCTTACACTCGAATGGGTGGGCTTGATCCCAGGCAAACGGGAGAGCAGAAGGTTTGAAGGTGATTACATCCTTACGCAGCAAGATATTGTCTCGCAACGAACACACGATGATGCCGTGGCCTTTGGAGGATGGTCCATTGATCTTCATCCTGCTGATGGCGTGTTCAGCGAAAAACCGGGTTGTAATCAATGGCATGGCAAGGGGATCTATCAGATTCCATACCGTTGTTACTACAGCAGAAACATCAGCAATCTTTTTCTGGCCGGCAGAATCATCAGCGTAAGCCATGTTGCTTTTGGATCTACCAGGGTAATGGGCACCAACGCTTATGGCGCCCAGGCCGTAGGTATGGCAGCGGCCATTTGCCACGAAAGAAATTTCTTACCTGCTGAATTGTGTAACAACCCTCATATCAAGGATTTTCAGCAACGACTTTTGAAAACGGGCCAACATATTCCAGGGTTGGCGTACTATGAAGAGCGAAATCTTGTTCGCAACGCAGTGATTACCGCTTCCAGCGAACTCCGCTTGAGCGAACTTCCGGAGGCGAAATTGATGAAACCTATCCATGAATCGGTTGCACAGCTTTTGCCATTGCCGGAAGGAAAGATTCCGAGACTGGTGATTCACGCACATAGCGAAGAGCATACTCAGCTTGAGATCGCCATTTCGATCAGCCAGAATACTGGCAATTTTACACCGGATGAAGTTATTGAGAGAAAAGATATATCCATTATTCCAGGAAGAAATTGTATCAGACTGCAGTTTGAGACGGAGATAAACGTTTCACAATATGTATTTCTGATAATCCGGAAAAACCCGAAAGTGAAACTTTATTATTCAGAGAAACGGGTAACGGGAATTTTATCTGTGTTCAATCAAATCAACGAATCCGTTTCAAATTTTGGATATCAATCTCCTCCGGATGATATTGGCATGGATGCCTTTGAATTCTGGTGTCCCCAGCGAAGGCCTGAGGGTCACAATCTGGCACTAAAAATTGAACCCACATTGAAATGCTTTTCTCCGGAGAATATTAAAAATGGAATTGCGCGTCCGACTACTCAACCCAACGCGTGGGTAGCAGACTGGAAAGACGAAAAGCCCACCCTCACGGTGAGCTGGGAGCGTAAACAGAAAATAAAAAAGATCATTCTAAAATTTGATACAGACTTCGACCACCCGATGGAAACCGTGCTGATGGGGCATCCTGAAAACGTTATCCCTTTTTGTGTTCGTCAATACCGCGTATATGATGATCAACACAACCTGATAGCGGAACAGAAAAATAATTATCAAACCATCAATGCCATCAACCTGGCGGAGCCCCTCGAAACAAGGAAGCTGCTTGTGGAAGCAGACCATCCATCGGATCAGGTTCCGGCTTCTGTCTTTGAAATCCTTTGTTTCGAATCGTAATCTGCGAAATCACTCATGAAAAAAATTATACTTGTTTTATTACTGCCTGTTTTTCTCTGGCGTTGTGACCAGAAGGCCTCAACATTACAAAACGACAACCTTCGGATAAATTGGAAAAAAGATCAAGAAGGATGGAAGATTGAATCATTGCAGCTGAAGGACCTAAAAACCTGGAAGGATGTTGAAATACCATCGGGTGAATACACTTTTCTTTACAGTGCTGAAAAACCCGATAGTTCATCGGTGATCATGAAAGCAAACACCGGTGTTGTATTCCCCGAAAATATTTATCACTACCAGACGGCCTTTTGGAAGCTGGCCACCAATGCTATCGCTTTGAATCGGGCAGGAGAAGCCGTTCATTTTTTTCCTGCGACTTGCACTGAGGGAAAAGATGAATTGCATTTTTCTCTTGAGAATTCAGTAGCGACGATGCAGGCTACCTGGACCCTGGATAAGAAATTCCCAAATGATA
Organism: uncultured Chryseolinea sp.; assembly: GCA_964484845.1. GTDB lineage: Bacteria > Bacteroidota > Bacteroidia > Cytophagales > Cyclobacteriaceae > Chryseolinea. The sequence goes on from CAZAHL010000365.1 coordinate 3,056, forward strand.
TTGTTGTTCATCAAACATGGATTGCTCGGAAAGCAGGTTATTTTTCATTCCTATCACCCACCTTGTTAACCGTTCCTGAAAAGGATATCGCGTGGGCTACTGTGCCGGGGTATTTTCAAGGCAATGCAATACAAAAAGATTCCGTCCTTGCTTATGCATATGGGCAGGGCATACCTTCCTTTCCGGCAATATACCGGGAGCGGTGTGTCAGCACACTTACATCAATCGTGGATACAAAAGACAGCGTTTCGGTTGGCATTATTCCTGTCCCGGGCCTTGGACGTGACCCCTGGACACATGATCATATGACACAAGAAGATTGGTCTATTGGCATTTCGCACATGAATAGAAGATCAGATCTGTCACCGACATTGTATTTTCCCGTACTGGGCGAGCCAAAATCAAAATTGAAAGCGGGAGACACGATTCGCTATTCATTCCGCTATCATATCGAAAAGGGGACATGGTTTCAAACTATCAAACACACTGCTAACAATGTCTATCAATTTAAAAAAGGACTTGCGCTGCGATCCAACAAGCAATCTCTTACCAGCAGGATACATGCTATGCATCATTACCTGACCGATGCCAAAACTTCCTTGTGGAATATTGAAAATTTCAATGGACTTAAGATCGGAGGACAATCCTATCTCGGCGGTGTAGTAGGCTCTCAGGGCGACGCCATGAAAAATGCCGACTACGGAGCCATGTGGATGCTCGCAAAAGCCACGGACGACCCGCTGCTTCAAAAGCAAGTACTTCCCTATGCCTTGAATTTTAAGATGACACAACAGCAGACAAGTGATGGATTTTTTAAGGGCGCCGCCATGGGTCAGTATTATTTGAGAAAGAAAAAAATGTTTGTAGAAGAATGGGGTGATTTTGTAGAGCCTATCAGTCTTACATACTATACCATGCTGGATGTTGGAAATATTTTATTGTTCAAACCAGATGATGACGTATTGCGTGACCGGTTAAAACTCGGCGCTGATCTTTTGCTGAAATGGCAGAAGGCGGATGGCAGCTGGGAGGTTGCCTATGATAAAAAAACAACCATGCCTTTATTCACCGATATAAAAGATCTCCGTCCTACTTTTTATGGATTGATCGTAGCATACAGAATTCTTAAGGAAGAAAAATATCTCGAGGCTGCAAAAAAAGGAGCGCTGTGGATGATCAGCAATGCTGTCTCAAAAGGACATTTCATTGGCGTATGCGGCGATGCGCGTTACGCTCCGGATTTTGCCACGGGACAAACTGCTCAGGCCTTACTCGATCTCTATGATATTACTCTTGACAATCAATACCGCGATGCCGCGATACAGGCCGCCCGTATATATACAACTTCTGTTTACACGCACCCGACAGCTTCAACTCAAAAGAAGATAGTCAAAGATGTAGAAAGACGGGATTGGGAGATCTCGCAATCAGGTTTAAGCTTTGAGCATGGTGGCATCATGGGCTCAGCGCAACGGCAGGGCCCGATCTTGTTGGCGAGCCACGCAGGTTTGTTCGTACGAATCTTCAACCTGACAAAAGATTCTTTGTTCATAGACATGGCGCGAGCATCCGCCATTGGTAGAGATGCATTTGTCGATCCAAAAACAAGTGTAGCCTCTTACTATTGGTTTACCTTAAACAAAGGCGCCGGTCCGTACCCACATCATGCCTGGTGGCAGATCGGTTGGATAACAGATTATTTAATGTCAGAAAGCGAATTGCGTTCGGAAGGGAAAATAAAATTCGAAAGGGGTTTTGTAACACCGAAGGTTGGTCCGCACCAGACTTGCGGTTTTTCTCCTGGCAGAATATTCGATGAAAATGCTGAACTGATTATCCGCGATGGTCTGATTACACTAAGCGATCCGAATACCGAACATATTACAGCACTCTCTTCTGACGGAAAAAAATTGTTTGTAATCTTATTAAATGATGTAGGGGAGACATCGACAACAGACATAAACATTCATCCGGAAAAGCTTAACGGCAAGAGTAAGATAGGCTCCGTCAAGTCAAAGATTGCCGGAACGAATCTGGCGACTTCCGATGCGATGCGTATTCCCCTGAAAGGTTATGGTATTGAAGTGCTTGAAATTATTTTAGAATAATGAATAATTTACATTTTGTAACGCAATAGTAAGAGGACAAGAATAGGATGGGACAGTTGGATTTTATTGTGATGGCGGTATTTGCGCTACTCATTTTTTCGATCGGAATCGCTTTTACCCGTATGGGCAGCAGTAGTGGTCAGGCATTTTTTGAAGCAGGGGGAGAGACTCCCTGGTGGATCAACGGATTGTCCTTATTTATCAGTTATTTTTCCGCGGGCACATTTGTGGTTTGGGGATCTTTAGCCTATAAACACGGGCTGGTAGCCAATTCGATACAACTGACCATGGCAGTCAGCGGATTGATCGTTGCTCTTTTTATTGCCGCGCGATGGAAACGAACCGGTACCCTGACAGCTGCCGAGTATATCGGCAAGCGCTTTGGCTTGAATGCGCAGCAGTTCTATACTTACCTGATGCTGATTTTAAGTTTGGTAAACACGGGTGCTGTGTTATATCCTGTAGGCAAAATGGTTTATGTTGCTACACCCTTCACATTGAATCAATGTATCATTGGCATCGGAATCATCATCGTTTTATATACGGCAGCCGGAGGGTTATGGGCCGTGCTCGTAACGGATGTCGTGCAGTTTATTATTCTGATGGCGGCCGTGCTTATTGTAATTCCCTCCGCATTTTCAGAGATCGGAGGTTCAGGTAATCTTTTCAGCAAAGCTCCGGAAAATTTTTTCGAGCCCTTTACCGATGATTACACCGCTGGCTTCATGCTCGCCTTCATAGGATACCAGACCGTTTACATTGGAGGAAACTGGGCATACGTGCAACGTTATACCAGTGTATCAAGTGAACGAAATGCAAAAAAAGTGGCGTTTCTTTTTGCTTTTCTTTACTTGTTAAGTCCTTTCATCTGGATGCTTCCACCGATGATCTACAGGATTATCAACCCTGACTTGCAAGGACTGGAGCCTGAAGGAGCCTACATGATGCTCTGCCAGAAAGTCCTTCCTGCAGGTCTTATCGGACTTGTCCTCTCCGGGATGATCTCGGCAACATCGAGTAAGGCGAACACGACCATTAACCTTGCGGCTACTGTTTTCACCAAAGATGTATACCGTAGCGCCTTTAGACCTGCTGCTTCTGAGAAAGAGCAAATCGCAGTGGCCAGAATATTTACACTGCTGTTTGGAGCGGGAACTATTGGAGTTGCCATGCTGGTGCCCCTTGCAGGAGGTATTGTAGAAGTAGTGCTGAGCATTGCTGCCATCGCTGGGGGCGCGTTGTTTGCTCCTATGATCTGGTCTTTATATTCTAAGAGACAAACAGGCTTTTCGGCCATATTTACAACGGTCATTGCGTTGATTATTAATCTGTTTTTTAAAGTGATCGCTCCCTCGATGTTTGAAATTAAGTTCAATAGAACAACAGAAACGATCCTGGGAGTTGGCTTACCCTTGCTTATTCTTGCTTTATTTGAGATATATTATTTCATTGTCAAAAAAGAAGATAAGCGATCATTTTATTTTCTGGAAACCCCACCGCAAGCAATGGAGGAAAATGAAATGAAAGACCATCATCACGAGGCTCAACGACAGAATATATTCGGTATACGCGTCATTACTGTTGCCGCTTGTTTTGTAGGAATTGGAGTATCTATCCTGGGATTCTTGTCAGCGGGTAGACCTGAGGTAATGTTTGTGGGAGGAGGTATTTTTATTATTGCTACTGTTGGATTTTATAAATCATGGTAACCATTAATCGTCTTGAATAATATTTCAAAACTATATCACCTTTAATTATTTTATGAAGCATAGCCCTGTAATTTTTTTTGTCCTTTTTTTTGTTTCTCTACTCACTCAGCAAAGTTTTGCACAACCGGTATTAGAGCGCGTTAAGGTAATTGTGGCGCCCCATCATACGGATTGGACCTACAAGACGAATGAAAAAGTAATATTCAATATAAGCGTATTGCGCGATGGTCATCCTGTGAAAGGTGTGAAAGTATTTTACCAAATTGGCCTGGAGAAAATGGAGCCGTCAAAAACAGATTCCGTCGAATTACCCACCGGCGCTACTACTATTGACGCTGGTACCTTGAGGTCTCCTGGATTCCTGCGCTGCGTCGTTACTGTTAAGATAGACGGAAAGGAGTATCGCGGTCTAAGCACGGCAGGTATTAACCCACTGACCATACGTCCGACTGT
>CAZAHL010000366.1:0-7314 GCA_964484845.1 uncultured Chryseolinea sp.
ATCTGGCCCGAATTGAAGACGTTGTTAGAAGGGAAAGGAGTTTATGATTACTCGATATTTTTAGATGAAGAAACTAACACGCTCTTTGCCGTTCAAAAATCCAGTCAGAATGATGGTTCTCAGGATCTCGCGAAAAACGAAATCGTTCAGCAATGGTGGAAGTATATGTCGGATATAATGGAAACGAATCCCGATTATTCTCCGGTTTCAACACCCTTGAAAGAAGTTTTCAGGTTAGAGTAACATTCCGTTTAAATGACGATATTTTTTCAACGAGGTTAAAAGTTAGAATTGGCCAATGAAGTTCCTCCGACTCTGTTTTGTTTTACTGATATATCTTTTCTCTTGTGGAATACTCGCGCAGGCGCAATCAAAATTGTTGTGGCCGTCTATTACACAAGAAACCAGGCCATGGACACGGTGGTGGTGGCATGGAAGTGCAGTGACCAAAGAAGGTCTCACAGCTGAAATGGAAGCTTACAAGAAGGCGGGCCTCGGAGGGTTAGAAATAACTCCTATATATGGAGTTTATGGAACGGAAAAGCAGTTTGTTAACTACCTGACCCCACAGTGGACTGAACTCTTGATGCATACTTTCAAAGAAGCGGCGCGACTTGATCTGGGAATCGATATGGCTACAGGCACCGGCTGGCCGTTTGGAGGCCCATGGGTATCGGATACAGATGCCTGTAAAAATCTTGCATTCAAGACCTTTACATTACGCGAAGGGGAAAAGTTAAAGGAGCCTGTGTTTTTTATGCAGCAGGCATTTGTAAGAGCAGTAGGTAATCAGATCTATGAAGTGCATGATGCCGCCAGCGATGAGGTTGCAAAAGGTACCGGGAAGGATCCGCTACTATCCGACAAGAAAAAAATAACAATCGATCAACTAGTAGATCCGATATCCGAAAATAAAAACCTACAGGCCCTAGCTTTAGATCAGGTTAGATTTGAAAAACCACTTCCCTTGCAAACCTTAATAGCATACAATGATGCTGGAAAAACGCTGGACCTCACCAGTAAAATTAACGACAAGGGAGTATTGGATTGGACAGCCCCTGCTGGAAACTGGAAGCTCTATGCTGTTTTTTCCGGGTCGCATGGGAAGATGGTGGAACGTGCCGGTCCCGGCGGCGAAGGCAACGTGATCGATCATTTTTCGGCGCAGGCGTTGAAGAATTACCTTCAGCATTTTGACTCCGCCTTTAAAGGACAGGATCTAAGTTTCTTGCGCGCTTTTTTTAATGACTCCTACGAAGTAGATGACGCACAAGGGGCCGCCGATTGGACACCAGCTTTATTTGATGAATTTAAAAAAAGGAGGGGATATGATTTAAAGGAGCATCTCCCCGCACTCTTTGCGCAAGACGACGAAGAAAATAATAACAGAATATTGTGCGATTACCGCGAGACCATTTCTGAATTGGTATTGGAGAATTTTACCATGCAATGGAAAGCGTGGGCACATAAGAATAAGGCGATTGTCAGGAACCAGGCGCACGGTTCTCCCGCGAACATTTTAGACCTCTATGCAACGGTGGACATACCGGAGATCGAAGGGGTGGAGCCTCTTCGAATTAAAATGGCCTCTTCCGCTGGAAATGTAACTGGAAAGAAATTGGTTTCTTCCGAATCCGCTACCTGGCTGAATGAACATTTTGAATCTAATCTATCCGATATCAAAATTGCTGTTGACCGGTTTCTGCTGCATGGAGTGAATCACATTTTTTTTCATGGAACTTCCTATTCGCCTCCCGGAGATCCCTGGCCAGGTTGGTTGTTTTATGCTTCTGTCCATGCTAATCCAAGAAACTCTCTGTGGCCGCATTTCGGCGCTTTAAATAAATACATTGAGCGATCGCAATCACTTTTACAAAATTCCAAACCGGATAACGATGTGTTGCTGTACTATCCGATTTTCGAAAGATTCTCAACCCCTGGCGAAGAACTGATTGAACATTTTGATGGTGTGGGAGCTCAATTCGATAGCACGGCGTTCAAAGCGGCAGCCGAATTGATGCTTAAACAAGGCTACACGTACGATTATATCTCCGATAAACAATTGGAGAAGGCCCGGGTTGAAAAAGAAAGCCTGAAAACTGAAGGCAACTCAACTTACAAAGCCATTGTATTACCTCGGTGCAAGTTCATTCCACTTAGCACCTTCAAAAAAATTATGTCGATGGCGGAAGAAGGTGCTACTGTAATTGCGTTTGAAGGTCTCCCTTCTTCTATCAGCGGCTACAACAATTTGGAAGCTGATAGAAAGTCGTTTAATGATCTTACAGCGCGGTTAGAAGGTATAAAATTTGGAAACGAAATTAAATCCGTACCGGTAGGGAAGGGGAGGATCGTGCTGGGAAATGACCTGGAGAAACTTCTGAATTTCGCGAAGGCGAGAAAGGAAAATTTGGTTGGTCAGGGCATACAATTTATTCGTAAAAAAACATCGGAGAGTCAAACGCTTTACTTTATCTCAAACGGAGAAACTGCTTTTGAGGGATGGCTGGCCCTGCAGGCTAAGGGTGAAGCCGGCGCCTTGTACGATCCGATGACCGGAAATATTGGGATCGCTAAGACAAGAAAATCTGCCCAAGGGAACCTGGAGGTTTTTGTTCAATTAAAAAGCATGGAAACGCTCTTCATTGAGGTACACCCTAAAACGCCTGCCGGTCTCCCGTTCGTCTATCATTCAGGCATAGGGGAGTCGTTGGATCTATCCGGAAACTGGAATCTTACCTTTACGGAAGGGGGCCCACAGCTTCCTCCTCCGGTAACTTCAACGTCGTTAACGTCCTGGTCAGCTTTTACAGATCCCCAATACCAAAACTTTTCAGGGTCTGCGACATACACCCTATCTTTCCAAAAACCGAAGCATAAATCCTCAATATGGCTTCTTGATTTAGGAGTGGTAAAGGAAAGTGCTGAAGTAATTATCAATGGAAAGTCGTTGGGTGTGTTACTTGGCCCTGCCTTTCACATTTATGTAGACGATTCAGCACTAAAAGAACAGAATACACTTGAGGTAAAAGTTTGCAATCTCATGGCAAACCGGATTGCTTACATGGACCGCGAACAGATTTTTTGGAAGAAATTCTACAACGTCAATTTTCCTTCCCGTAAAGCTGAAAACCGCAAGAATGGAATCTTTACATCGGCTCATTGGAAGCCCAGACCTTCGGGGTTGATGGGACCCGTTCGATTAATACCGGTAGCTCTTCGGTAGGGTGGCGCAAGTCGCGAGTTTTGAGTTTAGAGTTTAGAGTTTAGAGTTTAGAGTTACGCTCGAGCCCCTATTTTAGCGGCTGGACAACTCGTAACTCTAAACTCGAGACTCGAAACTAGTTCAACCCTTTTCCGCTGCCTTAAACCATTTATAAGCCGCGTCCTTATCCGGAAATGTTTCCATCAGCAAGTCTTGATCGGCATATTTTGCTATCATGCTTTTTTTAAATTTTTCCATAGCATACTTGGCGAAAATATCGGTGCCTATTATGACGGCATGTGTTTTCACTCCTGCTTTTACAAATAACATTTCATTCCAGATTTTATCTAACCAAGATTGATCTTCCAAAGATACTACCCCCATTAATCGAGCATCTCCCATCCAATGAAGGACAGGGTGTAATTTTTTGTGTTTGATATATTCATTATAAACTTTGGTAAGACCGGTCCGAAATTCATCGCCTTTTGGCTTTCGCTTCCAAACATGAGAGAGCACCTTAGCTTCGTCGTCAAAAGAACAATCCAGAGAATCTTCCGAGAATACAGTTGTTACAGCCATGTTGTTAGATATAGGTTTTTATTATCATTGAAATTAACGATCAATATTCAAAAGTAGCATCATATCAATCTACAGTCGCTCAGAATTCCGCTTGTATACCTGAGTTAGTACAACGAAAATTAAAAGAACTTTAGATATTTTTCAAACCTACACAAACCTTCTGGTTTATGCATCATCCTCTTGTTTGTCCAGAGGCGGCGATTACTCGAACGTAATTAATTTGCTGGTTCTAAGTTAATTTTTTCAACCTTTTCATATCCGAAGATCTCATCGAGTGTTAGTTCCCGGACTTTTCCGTATGGTTGTAATTCTTTAAAATTAATCTTGTCTTTACTTCCTATCAGCACAACATTAAAATTCCTTCCTTTAATATAATTCTGTTGAAAGGCAGAGACATCTTGTAGGGTGAACTTTTGTGTTTTTTCATAAATATCTTTTCGGACATCATATTCAAGGCCGAGCTTTCGAGCCGACTCATAATTAAAAAGAATATTGGCTTTCGTAATCCGTTCGCTTTCAATCTGATTCAATATTGCATTTCTGGCTACTTCAAATCCGCTTTCCGATTTTGGAAAATCCCGGAGGAGTTTTTGCATTCCTAACATGGCTTCCGGCTGCTTGTCGGCTTGTGTACCGATATAAGCATAAAACAGATCGTTTTCCGTTGGCTTCGAGGGAGTACCATAGTATGCAAAAGCGGAGTAAGCAAGTCCTTGTGCTTCGCGCAACTCTTGAAATACCGGCGAACTCATGCTACCCCCAAAATATTCATTGAACATCCGGCTGATGGGAATACGTTCTTTATCAAACAAATCTCCTTTCGTCAGAAACATAATCTCTTCCTGAACCATGTCGTAATTCGCCCAGTACACCGCCGATTTTGTCACGTCCTGCATCTTGTATTCTACCGCTGGGGGTACAGGTTTAAGCTGGTCTGGCAAAGTATGGTGTTGATTGAGCATCGTGATGACGCGGTCGCTTTTTTCCGGTCCGTAATACAATACACGGTGTTCAGTTTTCGAAAAGCCAACGATGATATCCACGAGGTCTTCAGCCTTCACTTCGCGCAGCTCTTTATTGCTGAGTACGTTGGTAAATGGAGAAGAAGGTCCGTATAATCCGAAATTGATCAACCCCTCGAACATAATAGCGTATTTGTCCTTTTTAATATCCTCGCGTTTCTTGAATATGCCATCGATCATTTTCTTCAACGCTTCATCATCTCCCTTGGGTTTTGCTAACAGTTTTTCAAAAAGCTGCACTGCCTTATCCATATTTTCAGTTAAGCCCGTTAGGCTCAGATAGGTTTGATCCTCCGCTGCAAAAACGTTAAAGTTGCAGCCGAGCTTATAGAATTCTTTTTTGAAATCTTCGGCACTCATCTCATCCGTACCGATATATTGCAGGTACTCGATGGCGATTTTAAGCTTCGGATCATTGTTTGTTCCTACATCTGAAAGATAATACAGGGAGAAGAGATCATTCTCTGTATTGGGCGTATAGAGCACTTCAATATCCTTGTTCATTTTCAGTTTCTGAATGTCCTTTTGGTAGTCGATAAATACTGGCTGGAGCTTTTCAACTTTATTCTCCAGAATTTTTTTATGGAAGGGTGATTTGTCTTCTTTATTCAATGACACTTTGCTGATAACAGGTTTAATCACCTGCTGCGTATTCTGATCTTTGCCTGTTCGCTTATAAACGATGACATAGTTATTCTTGTAATTCTCGTTTGCAAATTTTACAATATCCTCCTTGGTAAACTTTCGTAACTCATCGATCTCTGCAATGTATTCGTTCCACGATATGTTATTCGTGAAGGCCAGGACAAGATCATTTGAACGCGACCAGTTTTGTTCGGACCCTTCTATCTTCGATTTTTTCAAATCATTGATAGTTGCCTCGATCAGCCAATCTTCAAATTCGCCTTTCTTTAAGAGTTCAATCTGTTCTAATAAGAGGGTTTTAACTTCATCCAGACTTTGACCTTCGCGTGGCCGGCCACTGAAGGTATGCACACAATAGTCATTCAAATAGTCAACATAGCTTGAAGGTTCAAGAACTTTCTGCTTCTGTTTTAAATTAATATCGATAATTCCCGCTTGCGAATTGGCCAGTATCATATCCGTTAGAGTGAGCAGTTTAAAATCTTCACTGTTTCTTCCTTTAAATCGAAATCCGATGTTGATCCATTCAGCCTCAGGTCCATACACTTCTTTAACAACAGGCTTGGAAATGGGAACTTCCTCTACGCGGTTCCATACAGGAAGTTGATCGTTTGTTTTCCAATCCCCAAAATACTTGTCAATGGCAGCAATCGTTTTGTCGTAATCCAAATCACCGCTTAGACAAATGGCCACATTGTTAGGGCGATAGTACGTGCTGAAGTATTTTTTTATTTCTGTAATAGACGGATTTTTCAAATGATCGATCGTACCGATTACAGTTTGTGTGCCATAAGGATGTTTAGGGAAAATGCCTTGATACAAAGCCTCATACACTTTCCAGGAATCATTGTCGAGTCCCCGGTTTTTTTCTTCGTACACAGCTTCCAATTCCGTATGAAACAATCTTGGAACGATAGTCTTGAAACGATTTCCCTCAAGCTGAAGCCAGCTTTCAATTTGATTCGCGGGAATGTCATTAATGTATACTGTACGGTCTTCGGATGTATATGCATTTGTTCCCCGCGCCCCCAACTCGCTTACCATCTTATCATATTCATTGGCAATTGCCAACTTGGATGCTTCATTGGACACTTGATCGATCAACTTATAATAGGCTACCATGTCATCGGCCTTGGTAAGCGTTCCATAATGCGTAAACATATGCTCGATGCTGTCCATTAAGACCGATTCCTTTTTCCAGTCGAGCGTGCCGAAATCGGCAGTGCCCTTGAACATAATATGTTCAAGATAATGCGCAAGACCGGTATTTTTTGCCGGATCATTTTTGCCGCCCGCTTTAACGGCGATCTGAGTTTGGATCCGCGGTTCATTTTTATATTGGCTGAGGTATACCTTCAATCCATTTTTAAGAGTATATATTCTAACGTTTAGTGGATCGTTGGTCACATATTCATAGGAATATCCATTCGTTGTTTCGCTCTTTAATTCGTATTTTTTTTCTTTTTCGCAAGCTGCCAAAAAGATGATGATTGCGATACTTGCGATACGAAAGAGCTGATTCATATGGAACGGGTTTAAGAAACGTGTTAGGGGCAAGTAAATTAGTGAAGAATAATTTAAAAAGAAATGATGGTACGCAGTCGATCTTCGATTTAGCAAATCTTCAGCTTTGGATAGGATACTAAGCTATCTGAAAATAGAAACCGTTCGGGATCGGAGGGGTCGTTTATGACTTAGTAGAAAAACCACTTGAAGAAAACAGGTTCATTGTTATATAAAAGATAGCAGCGCAATCTTCGAAATATTTTGCGCACATTTTGAAGGCTACTTATAGCAGCCGAAGAATGCCTACAAACCAACCTATGAAACCGTCATGCCGCACTAATGCAAGTTGCTATAACA
>CAZAHL010000367.1:0-7286 GCA_964484845.1 uncultured Chryseolinea sp.
GGCTTGCTGGCGGTATTGCTGATCGCATTCATTATGATCGGGTCGCAGACGATGAAGGCGGCGAGGAGTAATCCAGCGGAGGTCCTGAAGAGCGAATAGACAAAAGATGAAGCGAACTCATCGTGGGTGCAAAATGTCTGAATTTCGATTCGTCAGAGTTTTAGATTATTCGATAAGGCCTTGGACAAGCTCAGGCAACGTGCGAGTTGTTAGCAACAATCAGATGATACCGTTCTGCCGCAACCCGGTCCCTGGAGCCTGTCGAAGGGCGGTCCCTGCTTGCACTACCTGCCCCGAGCTTGTCGAAGGGTCGGGCGTTCGTTTATGAACAAGTTTGTTCAATTGTAAAGAGACTCCAGAGTGACAATCTCTTTTTAGACTGCATTTACGAATATTTCTGCGTGGCAAGGTGCTTGTATTTGCCCTGGAAACTCATCGCCTATGTTCCGGAATTACTGCATCGTCGCATGGAGAAATCTTGTTCGCAACAAGACATTCTCGTTGATCAACATCACCGGCCTTGCAATCGGACTGGCAATTGCCTTTCTCATTTATCAGTATGTCCAGCTGGAATTAAGCTACGATCGGTTTCATACGAAAGCCGACCGAATTTATCGTATCCCCATCTCCTATTCGGGAAGTTTCTCATCGTTGCGGTCGTCGTCGGTCAATCATCCCGCTGTGGGTCCTGCCATGAAGGCCGACATTCCGGAAGTGGAAGACTATGCCCGCCTTGTACGCGCGTCCTTGTTCATCCCTGCGGCTACCGTTGCGTACGAGAAAGAAGGGCAGCCACCCATTATTTTTAATGAGGAACGGGTCTATCTCGCGGACCGGTCATTTCTCACGATATTCTCTTTTAAACTCATTGCCGGAAATGCGGTGAATGCATTGCAAGAACCGAAGTCGATTGTGATCACGCAACGCGTGGCCAAGAAATATTTCGGTGAAGAAGATGCGCTTGGAAAAATATTGAGTGTTACTAATCTTGATTTCAAAGTGACAGGCGTCATGCAAGACGTCCCTGAAAACTCCCACCTGAAATTCGATATGCTGGCCTCCTTTGCAACTGTGGGACAAGATCTTGACAATGCATGGACGTGGCCAGAATTTTACAACTACATCCTCTTAAAGGAAGGTGCCGATCCTGCCGCCGTCGAGGAAAAGATCCCGGCGTTCCTCAACAAGTACCTGGGCAAGATATGGGAGGAACATAAATTCAAATCCGATATCTTCCTGCAGCCCGTGACCGATATCCATCTCAAATCGGATCTGACCTTTGAACAGGATATCAACAGCAGCGAACGAACTGTATACTTCCTGTCTCTGCTAGGATTCTTTGTGCTAATCATCGCGTGGATCAATTATGTGAACTTGTCCACCGCAAAATCACTGGAGCGTTCAAAAGAAGTAGGATTGCGAAAAGTTTCGGGCGCAACAAAAGCACAACTCGTCACTCAATTTTTCTTCGACGCCTTCGTCGTGAACCTGCTCGCAGTCGTGCTAGCCGCAGCAATCCTTATTATAGCAATTCCGTACTTTGACTACCTCACCGGAAAGGATATATCTGGAGTGCTCCAAACTACCGGTGCATGGTACAGCCTGAAGTTCTGGGGTATCGTGTGGGGTGCCCTCGTACTCGGCATTATTGTCGTAGGCGTATATCCTGCATTGGTACTTTCTTCTTTCAACCCATCACTAGTTTTGAAGGGCAAGTTCCTTAAGTCGCAAAAGGGTCTCTGGCTGCGCAAAAGCCTCGTCGGATTTCAGTATGTATTATCCGATGCAGAGGAGGAGGTTTTGAACCCAACGGCTACCCTACTGTATTTCAAAATCTTGGAAGCGAATTTACAACTGACTCACCAGTTAACTCACCACTTAGGTGACTACAAATCTTATTATAAAGATAATAATTTTATTTTCTAACTGTGAGTATGGAAAGATTAAAAGTTTTTTCGGGCTTCGGAGTTCATGATCTTTCACACAGATAAATTCCTTAAGGAACTTTAACAGGGATAGATTCTTTTGACCATTGTCTTACGTTGATATCACACCAGGGTTGTAGATCCCGGTGTTTTGTTTTTAGAAGGAACAAAGTTCAACGATAGTTTTCGGTCCTTGTAAGCGTTGTCACGTATATTAAATTGGCGATCATAAAAATCCGGCGCAATATTTTAGCAACCAATGTTGCATATGCTCTCGGACTGTCACAGTGATCCGATTACATTGACGTAATTCTGTCGGATAAATGTGTTCAGCTTTATTTCAAATACAGCGCTGACCACATGATTTAAATCATCGAATGCTCCCGTTTAAGTCATTGCATAATCGTACTTACAAGAGGTATCTTATCCTATTCAGGTTTCATGAACGATAAATCCATAAAACCTCTCGGTTATTTTTTAGTCCATTGTTTCAAAACTTAAAAAACTACCAAAATGAAAGTTACCCTCTCTTTCAGGAAAGGCCTTGTAGAAAAGGCTGTCAGAAATGTATTGCGCCCACCGCCGGTCATCCTATCAGCTAACCAAAAGAAAATCCTGCTGATAGCCGTTCTCTTATCCCCTATCTTTCACTCTCCCTCATTTTCTCAGGAAGCAACCGTTTTCCTGTCAAGATACGATTCGTGTCATATTCTCCCGCCCCCTCAGAGGACCGCCCTTCGCATGGAAGCCCTCAGTGTAAGTTCTCCACTGATACGAGTGGCTTATGTGATTCCTTCCAACCGCACAGCACAACCCGATGGTGTAGCGTATTTACAAAATGCCATAAAAATCGGTGCTCAATGGTATAAAGCACAAATGGAACAAAATGGCTTTGGTGCCAAGACGTATGTTTTCGAAACCGAAGCAGACGCTGTTACTCCTCTGGTTCATGTAGTGCATGTTACCGAGACAGATGATTTTTTGCGTGGTGATATCTGGGGCAGAACCATTCAGGCAGCCGGTAATGCCGGTATTTCCGTATGGTCGTCCGGAGAATTGTGGGTGCTGATCCCCGAAGCCCATCTGATGCAAGCCGACGGAACTGTGATAGGAGGAACTGCGCTGGGTGCGGGTTTCGGTTCAGGTAATAGCCCAGGGGTGGCAATGATTGGTAGCAATGCCTTGCCTCTCTTTCAACCCGGAATGATAACGGATGATACTCCCTATGATGGCAAAGTTGTGCCTGCCCTTGGGCCTTTTCCCATGAAACAGGGTGTGACATTTGCCGAGTTTGAAGGCCCTACCTTTAGTTCATTAGCATCTTCATGGCAAGGTGCACTTTTGCACGAAATGGGCCATGCTTTCGGCCTTGCACACGACTATCGGAATGATAATAATTTCCACGGCAATTTGATGTTCAATGGTCTGCGCGGCATTCGCGGAAGTCTTTTTCCGGACAAGTATCCGCAGGATTATACCCGGTTGGAATACGCTTCTTCATTGATTCTCAATGTTAGTCATTATTTTAACAGAGACAAGATCGTTACATCTTCGCCTGATATTTCCTATGCTAATCCAGGTTCTGTTATTCCACAACAAGGGCATGTGCATATTGCATTTCAGACTTCAGATACTGATTCACTTAGTTTAGCGCTTCTAAGATACAGAGGAGATGTGGTCGCTGAAATGGCGATGGAAGGCACTGAGGCGGATACGGCTTTTGCTGTACCCTATTTTATCCAAGGTGATACCAACCCGTATACCATAGCTGTGTATGACAAGCAGGGCAACCTAACTAATTACAGTCTGGAATTTAACGTGCAAGGGGGCTATAACCAGGCCCCCATTCCATTTATCCAAGTTGATCCGCCTGTGCCAGGACTGAATCAGTTAATTACACTAAACGCTTCAGGGTCATTTGATGTAGACCACGATCAGTCATCACTAGTAGTAGCATGGGATGTAGACAATGATGGTCAATTTGATACTGAACCCAGTACCAACAAGACACTACAATACCGCTATGAAATTCCGGGTAATTATTTGATCAGACTTAAAGTAACAGATCCAGCTGGGGCTCAAACTATTTCTACCCCTGTGAGCATCAAAATTCCTGGCGAAATGGTCACTACGAGTCTCACCCTAATGAACGCACATACAGATCAGGAAATCAAAGAATTTAAAGATGGAGATGTTATCCGCCTAATAGAAGTAGGCACCCGGCTGTTAGACATTCGTGCAAACATAACGGCTCAAAAGGTAACTAAGGTAACTTTTAATCTCAACGGCCCTATCACGCATCACCAGACAGAAAGAGTAGCTCCCTATGCGCTGTTTGGTGATAATCAGGGTGACTTTAACGGAAGGAAATTGTTATCTGGCAAGTATACCCTGACCGTTACGCACTATATTAATGATACCAAAGGGAGTGCCCTTACCGTTTACTTTGAAGTTATCGATGGCTTTGCAATCAGCGGCTTTACCCTCGTAGATGCTACATTAGATCAGCCAGTGGGTACGCTCTCTGAAGGCGATGTCATTGATTTGTCTTTATTGAAAGGCAACAAATTCAGCGTGCGGGCTGATACCCAACCGATGCACCTTGATAAGGTAGTCCTTACGTTGCAAAAAGACCGTATTGTGTACTCTAGGACAGAGCAATATTATCCTTATACTTTATTCGGGGATATGACAGTCAAGAATGGTTCTACAGACTATACAGGATTGAAATTGTTTCCGGGAAATTATACCCTTACGGCTACTCCCTATGCTGGTGGTATCAGGGGTACTCCCCATGCCATCACTTTTTCAATCATAAAAGGAAGGACTCCTGAACCAGCATGTCTGCGGGTAGAGGTGTATCCTTTACCAGCTAAAGGAATGATCAATATCAGGCACGAAGGAAAAACGGAGCAGGCTCACATGGTCTTACTGGATTTTAATGGGAACGTACTGCTGAGCCGGCCCTTAAGCCAAGAACCCGTTGAACAACTGGATGTGAGTCCATTCCGCAAAGGCATCCATTATCTTAAGGTAGTCAGTCCCGAAAGATTGCAGATCATCCGACTGGTATTAGAGTAAGAATTTTTCTTGGAATCTTTAGAAAGGCCCTCATTCAAGGGTCAAGAATCTAAGATCACAAAATGATCTGTAAGCGAACAGGGTTCCGTTTACGTCAATGGATTGGATGTTTCATGTCAGTCAAGCATGACGGTGTGGCTGAGCGACATCGCTTCGGCCGATAAGCAAGACGAGCTGGCCCGTCGGTCAGCTCGTCCTTATTTTTTTTTGGTTTTTATATAGCCGATTTTATGATTCTGTCCCATTGACTCTGCTTTAAAATACTTCTTTCATTTAAACACCAACTGCTTTTGCAACAAATTCAATTTGGAGTAAAAAGTCTTGTGTGTTACGCCAACTTCAATCACGATGTCAAACCAGTGAACAGGTTGTTGAAACAGTGAGTTATGCGAAATTCGGCGGGTCTTCTGCGGTGCTAAGATTACCAGCTACCTCACAGAATTATGATTTTTGACGAATGTATTGAAAGCCACAAAATGAAAAAGCTTGAAATCAACGATTGCAGCTTTTGCTGTGTTTTGACATTGCCTCTAACAGAGGAGGAGGTTTCTGAACCCAACGGCTACCATACTGTACCAACTTGTGAATTTCATTATACCAATCGATGCACTTTCGTGTCATACTAAAACAATTGCATGGCGACAGAAATTTTAACGCAGGAGGATTTGAAGCAATTCCGTCTGCAATTATTGGAGGATTTGAATTTTTTTTTCTCAGTCTCATCAGGCTCCGAAACAATGGCTCAAAAAAGTTAGGAAATCACATTCGTTCATGATTGAGCGCTTTAAAACAAAAATGGACTGTTTGAACAGTCCATTTTAAATATTTACTCGAAGTGTTAAAATATTATTTGATCAGTCCTGTCTTCTTCAAATTCCATTCCTTACAATAATCTGACATACAACGCGCTGGCTAGGGTTATAAACTCCCTCCTCCTCCGGAAGGTTCTAGTCCCTTCTAAAAATAAGCTGATGCATGCTTATTCCGAGCGCAACGATTTAACAGGATTCGTTAAACCTGTTTTAATCGTCTGAAAACTCACTGTCGTAAGTGAAATCGTCAGCAAGACCAGGGGTGGAACAATAAACATTAACCATCCGATATTTATACGAAAAGCAAAGTTATTAAGCCACAGGTCGGCCAAGAAATACGTGACAGGCAATGTGATCAGGTTTGCAATAACGATTAATATGACAAAATCCTTTGATAATAGTCCGACCATGTTTGATATCGATGCACCGAGTGTCCTTCTTATTGCCATTTCTTTTGTTCGTTGAGATACCATAAACAAAGAAAGCCCGTACAGTCCAAGGCCGGCGATAAACAACGCGAACCCTGTAAATAGTCCTAATACTTTGGCAAACTGTTGATCGGATGCATACTGGCGATTAAAATGATCATCCATAAAAAAGTAGTCAAATGGATTTCCAGGGAACGAGGCTTCAAATTTTCCTTTAATGTGCTGTATAGTAGCCTGAAGGTTGGTCATGTCAAGGTTGACGGCAACGTAATCGCCGAAAGGAGCTGGAAAAAAGATCAATGGCTCGTAGTCAATTCGTAGCGATTGTTGACTAAAGTTTTCCGTAACACCAATAATTTCACCGATCCAGTTATCAGCGCCAAGACCAAAATTAACAAGCTGATTCACGGCATCTTCGGGGTTCTTATATCCCAAGGTTTCAATGATTTTACGATTGAGAATTATAGGGTTGGATTTTGCTTCAGGACCGTATAAACGATCCTGTTCAGTGAAATTCCGGCCGGCAAGGATTTTTAGACCGAAAGTGGACGCAAAATTGTGATCAACAAAGTACATACTCACCTTTACATTGCCTTCAGTGCCTTCATTGAACTTACGGATATTGTTCACTTGCGTAAGAAGTCCACCGGGTATTTCGCTCGTTATTGAAACATTTTTTATTTGTGGATATGACTTTAATTCTGATTTGAATGTCTCTCCGCGCATGAAGTAGAGAGAATCGACGACACGTGCTGCCCGAATAATTAGCAGCTGATCCTTTGCGTATCCTAGGTCATAATTTCGCATAAACTGTACTTGTCTGAAGATCATTATAGTTCCGGCAATCAGGGCGATTGAAATAACAAGCTGCGTTCCCACAAGAACTTTGCGCATTGCAATACCGGACCGAGTTCCAAAGAATTTTCCCTTTAAAACGGTAACAATTTTAAAGGAAGAGATGACGAAGGCAGGATAGAATCCTGCCACTGGAGTTTGGTTATTTTCCACTAAATAAAAGAAAAGGTGTGAATTCTTTGAAT
>CAZAHL010000368.1:0-7279 GCA_964484845.1 uncultured Chryseolinea sp.
AGGCGATTGACCTTCAACTGACGGATCATACTGATAATACATCTGCCCGTCGAATTTCGGACCGAATGCACTACTAGTGCCGCCCGTACTGGCACCATCTTCCGACGCGCCATATGAATAATACGACTCACCGTTTGCGTTGAAAGCACGACCTGTACCCTGACCATATTCATATTGATAGTCCGGCCACTTTAATACATCGTTCAAACTAAAATTTGAATTGATGGTAACACCCACGCCTTTTTCTTTTCGGCTACCCGATTTTGTGGTAATGATCAGCGCGCCATTGGCAGCACGGCTTCCATACAAAGCTGTTGCGCTGGCACCTTTTAAAACGGTAATACTTTCGATATCGTCCGGATTGATATCCGAAATTCCATTACCAAAATCAATAGGCACATCGTTGCCTGAACCTGCACCATAAGCGTTGCCAACTCCGGAAGTTGCAAGTCCGCTGTTCATCGGAACGCCGTCCAGCACGATCAATGCACTATTACCATTTGGATTGAGAGAATTATCTCCCCTTAGCTTTATGCGAGTAGAATTCAACGGCCCTGAGCCGGTGGATATTAAACTCAGTCCGGCCACTTTCCCGGAAAGCGCTCCAGACCAATTATTAGAACGCGCATCATTTATCGACTCCTCCTTAAGTGTTTGCGTAGCATACCCTAAGGCTTTTTCCTCCCTGCGAATTCCCAGAGCAGTAACGACCACTTCATCCAGCGTAGTTTTATCATCCAACAAAGTAACATTAATAGTGCTCTGTCCTTGAACAGCGATTTCCCGTGTTCTATAACCAATAAAACTAAATACCAAAACACTATTATCACGCCGCGCGTCACCAATAGAAATCGTATATGATCCTTTAATATCAGTAGTTGTCCCTGTTGTTGAACCTTTAACGATCACATTCACACCCGGCAGGGGAACGCCTGTGCTGTCTGCAACAATTCCCTGCAGGGATTGTGCCCACGTATTTCTTCCAGCTACACTTAGCATAGAGAAAATAAATACCTTAAAAATTATTTTTAGCAGAGATCTATTCATGTGGATTTTTTTAATGCACAAACGTATTGGCTGGGTATTACCTTAACCGGAATTGAACATTAACAAATCATTAAGTACGATTTGAGTGATTCTTATAATGCTAATTCAATTTCATTTTGCCATTCTTTCGATGGCTTTATATCACTGTGAGCCACGAACCCTTTAATGCCGAAAGTCTCAAGATAGTCTTTCAACTCCTGAGCCTCTGATTTGTTTGTTGACACGTGCGAAATAAAGATTCTAACGTCATCGTCAGTCCAGCACGCTGGATTCTTGTTTTTTTTCCGAGTTGACATTATTAAAATAAGTTTCCTTTAACTTACGGCAATAAACTTAGGTGGTCAACGTTCGATAGAGTATATTTTACGAATCTTTGTCCTTTGAAGCACGGGGTGCTGTTAAGAACAGCGAGTTCATTTTTTCTTCCACGAAATGTAAAAATTGCTGTATTCGTGTTACTTCTAACATTCGCTTCAATCCTATCCTTCAGTAAATACCGAATAGCAGCAAGTGTAACATTATCTTCTCGTAGTAGTGGTGTTTTTAGAATAGTGCGTCGTAGAGGCAATGATCTTAAAATTCAACCCTGCGTAGAATCACAAAACGTCCATTTAAGGAGTTTACAAATTTATTTTGAGATATATAACGCCATGGCTATACTTTGAAAATTTGGAATGTTCCTGTAACCTAAAAATAGTGTAGTGATTGTTAATCAGTTTTTCCTAAAATGTCTTATCCATGACGGTTTCAAAGATTCAAGATTCCCTTTTAATTCTTAGCATTCTTGCTGACTTAGTGGAGAAATTTTTCAAAATCTTGGAGCAAGAACACAAAGACAAGTCCAGCATCGTATATGCAGCTGTAAGTAGTCAGATTTTGCTTCAGGCATGTTCCTTCAAAGATGAATGGAAACACTTTCTTGGTATTGTAGAAGAAAAAGAAAGAATAACAAAAGTCAGAAAAAACGTAGAGCCGTTCACTACAAAAATAAATCAATGGTCGGATTTGCAGATGGTTCGAAATACTTTCATAGCACACTGCTTTCGCGACCAGACCGATGGCTATTCAAACCGCCTAATAAAGCCCTACGAGCGAGCACTGAGTATCCCAAATGAGTTCCCTGATTATGTCGTTTTGGTCGGATGCATTCGTTTCACTGTCGAGGCACTGCAAAGGGAGTTCCTTAATGAGGTCAGTTCCCTTAAAGGCCTAATAAAATCTACCAAACCTGATATCAAAATTGGAGTGATTACAACAGAAGCTGCATTAAACGAATTGCAGATCCTTATTGACAAAAGCGAGGACTTGGAAAATTTATCAAATTAATCTAATGACCAGAAATCCCGTGAATTTGTGATGACAACAAGCTTTAAAAAGTCTCACTCGTAAAATCTGTCGTTCGTGCCTAAGAAATTTTCGGCCCCTCGCCGTCATTGACGGTCAACTTTTTTTTCGCCGATTCGTCTGGCATGTCCAACCGCATCAAATTTGGAAAAAGAGTGACATTGATGGCTGTATTTAACGGAGAAGCCAATTCACACGACGTCTTCCTTGGTATCAACGATCTTTTGAACAATTTCAGCAACAGGCATTTCGTCAAACTTATCATAAGCAGCTCCTAAAAGATGCAAAATTCGTTTTCTATCAATCAAGAAACTCATCCTAATGTCTGCGATGTCAAACCAATGTCCATCGACACCGCGGTAACAAAAGGGAATAAAAACGATATTATTCGGGCGGTTTGTAAAGTTGATGCGATTTGCCCATGAATTATAAGACGAGTCTCCTTGTTTTGAAATCCATTCCGTTGTGCAGGCACATTGACAAAAAAATACCGGCATACTTGGCAGACTGTCTCCTGAAGGAATCCAAGCGACAATGTCTAATCCGGCGTCACCCCTATTTGTTTGGGGGTATTTCCTTTTATCGATTCTGGGATTAATTTGTTCTCGTAGGTCGTCTGCTAACTTATTCGTTCTATCCCATAAAGACAGGTCGCTACTGTACCTTCCCTCTTTATTGTATGGGTTACTGCCAAAAAGATAGACATTTGCATTCGGCAAAATTGACTTTAGGACGTCCGAGCTCATTAATTCGAAACAGTTAGCCAGCACATTTCGACTTGCCTTGTCAAGAAGCCGTAGATTTGAACAAAGCAATAGGTAGACATATATTTTGCGTAAATTTTTCAGATCGTCTTTCATTACGATTTCTTTTTCTCCAACAATGAATGGATATGCATCACCATAGGTGGATGCTCGTACTTCTAATACCTTAAACCAGTCTTCAACGGAAGTCTTCCATCTGTCAGGTATTTCAGCCCTTCTTGTCGCTTGTCCATCCGCGTCTTCGCCTTCAAATGACTTTAATTCTTGGATTTCGGTTTGATCACCCTCTTCAAGATCGCGTTCCCGCTCACTCAGTCGGTCTATAACATCCTGTATCGACACAACGCCATCTAAGTTTGCAAGGCATAACAGCTCTATATAATCGGCCCAATGGAGTGATATGTATTTCGCATATTTCGGCTTAGCTTGAAGTTGCCGAATGTACTTCTGTTCTAAGTTCATTGTTTTTTCCTCTTCGTAGCACTCTCCTTTTTAAATCGCTTTTCGGCAAGAGCGTACAAATCTTCTGCGACCTGCTGGAGCTCCAGAATATTTTGTAAGTCAGAATTATTTACTCCACGGACCGCGTGAAAATTATTGAGAGCCGTCTTTAATTGATTGAGAGAATCGGCGACTGAGTTCTTAAAAAAAACGTATGGTTCCTCTGTGTATGCGACTACGTCTTCGAGTGATCGCCCGCTTCGGAATAAGTCAAGTGCCTTTTTTTCCTTAACAATATTATTTAGAGTGCCTAAATTTCTGGACTCACCTAACTTTGTTCTGTTTTGCGAATCTTTTTCCGAAATCCATCGCACCAACTCCTCCAAGTGAGCCATATTAATCTTTGCTGTAGGCTTTGAACTGGCCTTATCGATTCCAACAAACTTGGCAATATTTGCATACCTGATCGCATTATAGTAGACCCCAAAATCGATTGTGTCCTCGGTTAGCCCATCGATTTTGAAATAATCTTTTTGGTATATTTTATCATAGAGGTCGAGCATTAAAAGTAGTTCTTGGACATAGTCGGCACGACTTCCTATAGCCTTGGCCAATTTTTTATACTGCTGCTGAAGGGGCAATGCTTTGTATTCGGCCTGGAGTTGTTTTACATACTTTGCCTTGGCCAACGCGCTCCATGGTTTAACTCCAGTGATATGTTTAAATCCCAGATAGTCGAGGATTTGTGCTCGCTTTGGAAAAATGATCACCGGTAACTCATCCGGTTTTTCTTTAGCCTCCGCGACTATCTGTCTAATTGATGCTAATCGCTTTTGTGCAAGGTCTGGATTCAAAAGAAGCTTCACCGCTGTCAATCTTCTATTTCCCTCTATTACTGTGAAAGTTCCGCCTTTCGCTTCAACAACAAGTAATGGTTCTGCCATATGAAAACCTTTTTCGCCAATGGATCCCATCAGTTCAATTATTGACGCGTCTGTCAGCATCCAGTTAATTACTTCCTTGTCGTTGTTGGTTTTAACAACAGATCTGGGTAATCTGGGGTTCTCTGGATCGTAGTGAAGCTTGTCAACTGGCACGTAGGTAATCGGCGTCGTCTTTTGTTTCATTTTTTGATTATTTAAATTCGCGTCAATGGCAGATGTTCATTCAAAGAAAGTTAGAAGTTACAACATGAGGATGATTCGCGGTAAGAACACTAAACCCGAAGTCATTGTGCGCAAATATCTTTTCAGCCAGGGTTTTAGATTCCGAATCCATGACGAATCATTACCTGGCAAACCTGATATTGTGCTGAAGAAATTTAATACTGTGATCTTTGTTAATGGATGCTTCTGGCATATGCATAAAGGTTGTAAGTACTTTCAGATGCCTTCAAACAATCGTAACTATTGGAGTCCCAAACTTAATACAAATGTGCGCAAGGACCGTTTAGCTATAAAAAAGTTACGTGCATCTAATATGAATGTTATCGTTATATGGGAGTGCCAATTAAAAGGCGCTCATGCTGCCCACGCCCTTCATTCAATTTCAAATTCTCTGACTGCCAACTTATACAAACCAATTAGACTCCCATGATGCTTAGTTCCCTGTTTCGTCAAGATATTTTTTAATGGATTTAGCGATGTGATAAGCCATCATCGGTGGCACAGCGTTACCAATTTGGTTGAAAACGCTTGTTTCATTACCCGAAAATTCAAACCAATCAGGAAAACTTTGCAGCCTCGACGCCTCGCCCCATGACAATCTTCGACGTCGGCCACTACGCAATTTGATCCTGTGCATATCGCCTGTAGAACCAGCTAAATTACGGCATGTTAATGTACGTGCTGGTCGGTCTAAATGAAGATCCCGAGATGTTGAACACTTTGATGCCTTTTCATACCGTGCGATATATTTTGACATTCCGTTCGTCAGGTATTTCACTTTTTCTTCAGAGCCTCGCTCTATGCCGTGCAGAGCCTCCCGCACAGTTATCAAATAATCTTTCTCAACCGGAAGGTTAAATGAACCCTTTCTGTAGCCAATTATAAATACACGTTCACGACTTTGCGGAACATCAAATTGTTTAGCATTGATTAGCGAGACATTTACTGTATATTTCTCAGACTCCAGCTGTTTTACAAACCAATCGAGGTAACTTCGATTTTTATACATCAAGCCCCTAACGTTTTCGAATAGAAACACCTTCGGTTGCACTTGTCTAACTGCAGCCAGACAAATCGGAAATCCATTTCTTGAGTCGAGCAAGCCTGCCTGTTTTCCGCCTACACTGAAAGGTTGACAGGGCGGACCACCTATTACCACATCCGCTTCTGGAAATGAGGTTTCTGCCGTGAGCATTTCATGCACACATATACCCTTAAGATTTACATTGTAAGATGAGCATGCGTCCTCGTTCTTTTCGTATCCAATAGTTTGGAATCCATTTGATTCGAACCCGAGCGATAAACCCCCACAACCTGCAAACAAGTCAAGCACTGAATATTTATTCTCAGCTTTTGGAGTCAACAGATTATTGACCCTTTCGAAGTATTTCATCGGTCTAAATTTTTCCAGCACTTTTATTCCGGATAACGAGTTTCGCCACTAATCTAATTGCCATAAATAGAAATTGCAATTGTGAAAGTTTTTTAAATCCAAATCTAAGTGTTTTGATACAATTAAATTTCGTTAATAGTTGCCAACATCTAATCTTAGTGGCACGTATCCTTAGCTTGAATCAAAGCGCAGGTCGCTATAATTTCGACTTGAAAAATCTGCCGATAAGAAAATTTTTGTCAGTTTCTTGTCAACCAAAAGATCCTTCCTCTCATTAAAACCTTTAAAATAAGAGCCGAGAATGGGATTCGGACCCACGACCTGCTGTTTACGAAACAGCTGCTCTACCCCTGAGCTACCTCGGCAAAATACCTCGTTCGTTAGAATGTCTTCAGTCAAATTTAAAGGATGATAAGTTACCGCGAAACACCTCTTTTTAAAACGTCATCCATAATTTGTAAATCGCTAAATTAACCGGGTATGATCTCAAAGAAATGTAAATATGCAATTCATGCGTTGGTTCATATGGAGAAACGGCCGACGGACAAATTTCTTACAAAAGATATATCTGAGGCCTGCCGGATTCCAAAGAAGTTTTTGGAGACCATCCTGCTGGATCTGAAGCGCGCCGGTGTTCTGGCGAGTAAGCAGGGAAAAGGAGGTGGATACGTTCTGAGAAAGCTGCCGTCGGAGGCAAATCTGGCGGACGTGGTCCGCTTATTTGATGGGCTGTCGCAGCTGTACCCTGTGCTTCCTTTAAATTTTATGAATCTTGTGCAGAATGCGAGGACGAAGAAACCTGTACGGTACGCCATGGTAGAAATGTTAAAGGCAGATACGCTGGAAAGTTTACTACGAAGAGAAGCAAAACTTAAATTAAAGAAATCCCGTTAGTCAAATACCAATACCTTGTAATTTAGATGTCTCCCCTACATCTTTATGGGGATTCCTAATTTCGAAAGAGTTATATAATTTTATTAAAAAGATTGTTTTACTAAACCCTTTTAAAGTATGTCACTTCGATTAGGCGATGTAGCACCTGACTTTACAGCAGAAACTACAGAAGGCACTATTAAATTTCATGAATGGCTCGGCAGCAGCTGGGGAGTTTTGTTTTCACATCC
>CAZAHL010000369.1:0-7279 GCA_964484845.1 uncultured Chryseolinea sp.
CATATTGACGATCTTAAAGCAGATCTTCAACAAGCTTTTGAAAAAGTATTTGAAGGGGAATTAGTGTCTTGATCTCACGCCTCTTCTACCGTTGTGGATGAGAGAGAGTTTGTTTATTATAAAGTTAACGTAGCCTCCATCCTCAAAGGAGATGTTGGAGTAAGATTATGGAGAAAAACGATCATACATTTCATTATCAACCAGAATTTAAGTTGGAATCAGGCAACTCATTGCCTGGTTTTCAACTTAAATACACTACGCTCGGGAAACTCAATGCCGATCGCAGCAATGCCATTTGGATTTGTCATGCGCTGACAGGCAGTTCTGATTTTACCGATTGGTGGAGCGGTCTCTTTGATGAAGGTCGATTTTTTGATCCACGCGAGTATTTTATTATTTGTGCTAATGTATTGGGTGGATGTTATGGTTCAACGGGCGGGCTATCCATAAACCCGAAAACAGGCAAACCATATTATCATAGTTTCCCAACGGTCACCAATCGCGATGCCGTGCAGGCATTTGATCTATTGCGGAAGGAGCTCCAATTAAATACGGTGCATACTCTTATCGGCGGATCTTTAGGTGGCCAGCAAGTGCTTGAGTGGGCGATTCAGCAACCCGATGTTTTTCAACATATCATTCCGATAGCAACCAATGCAAAGCATTCGCCCTGGGGTATAGCCTTTAATGAGGCGCAACGAATGGCAATTGAGAGCGATGCCACCTGGAAAGAGAACGATCAACGAGCCGGACTGGAAGGATTAAAAGCAGCGAGGGCAATTGGTATGCTTTCCTATCGGTACTATGAAACTTATAATCAAACCCAGTCGGAGAAGAACAATGAAATTCTCCATGATTTTAGAGCAGCTACCTATCAGCGATATCAGGGCCAGAAGCTTGCAAATCGTTTTAATGCATTCACGTATTGGGGTCTTTCCAATATGATGGATAGTCATAATGTCGGAAGAAACCGGACAAGCGTTGCACATGCCTTAAAAACTATTAAAGCTCGGGCGTTGGTTGTGGGAATTGACAGTGACATTTTATTCCCCTTGCAAGAACAGAAATTTTTAGCCGATAACATTCCCGATGCCAGCCTTGAGGTGATGAGTTCACTTTATGGCCACGATGGATTTTTGGTGGAGTTTGAACAATTAAGCAGTCACATTAAAAAGTTCTTTGCGCAGGATCGTGTTTCCATACGCGTCCGTGTTTAATTAAAAAAACAATACTCATGTCATTAGAAAAAAACAACAACGTACAGCCCACCTCGCATATTAAGCACCGCCACTTAACACTTGGGTTGTTCGGATTCGGATGTGTTGGGCAGGGCCTTTATCATGTACTCAATGAAACTCAGGGAATCAAGGCTGAGATCAAAAAAATTTGCGTAAAGAATAAAAATAAATCACGTCCGTTGCCGGAGAGTTTATTCACCTTTCAAAAAGAGGAAATTTTAAACGATCCTGACATTGATGTCGTCATCGAATTAATCGACGATGCGGATGCAGCTTTCAATATTGTAAAAACTGCGTTACAAAATGGAAAAGCCGTTGTCACTGCAAATAAAAAGATGCTAGCGGAACACCTCGAAGAAATTTATCAATTGCAGCAGCAATTTGGAAAGCCCGTATTGTATGAAGGATCTGTCTGCGGCAGTATCCCCATTATTCGGAACCTGGAAGAGTATTATGACAATGATTTACTAACGGGGATCGAGGGTATTTTCAACGGTTCCACCAACTACATTCTTACCAAGGTTTTCGAGGAGAAAAAAAGTTACAGCGATGCCCTTCAAAAAGCGCAGGAACTTGGGTTCGCAGAGTCGGATCCAAGTTTAGATGTAAAGGGATTTGATCCAAAATTCAAATTGGTAATTGCGATCGCGCATACCTTCGGTGTGTTTGTAAAACCGGAAGATGTCATTAACATTGGAATTGACAAGATATCTGACCTTGATCTCAAGTTTGCACGCGATAATCATTATACGATTAAACTGGTTGCCAGGGCATTTAAAATTCAAAACAAGGTATATGGTTTTGTGGCGCCACAGTTTATAGAATCCACACACCCATTATTTGCTGTTCGAAATGAATATAACGCAGTACAATTGGAAAGTGCTTTTGCTGAAAAACAACTTTTTGTTGGTAAAGGCGCCGGTAGTTATCCGACAGGATCAGCTGTCCTTTCCGACATTTCGGCGCTTACCTATGATTATCAATATGAGTATAAGAAACTTCATCAAGCAACCAATCTGCAATTCTCGAACGGCATATTGGTCGAAGTTTTTGTAAGTTTTGAAAAGGGAATTAATATTTCAATCAGCGACTTCGAGCAATTTGAATCGGGATATGCATCGCATGGAAAGCAGTATATGGTGGGGAAGGTCTCTCTGTCCAAACTTCATGAATGGTCTGCGCTGGAGGGCGTAGGAATTATTCTTGCGCCGGATGCGAAGTTTATCCCGCAAAACAAAACGGCATCAGAAGAGGCATTTGCATTGGCGTGACCTATCTCCCGACTTTCCTCGTCTCTGGTATCTACTTCTTTTCCTGCTTTTAAAGGGGTTTTAAGAAGGGATATTAAATTAAAAAACCAGGCTTTTTGTTAAGTTTGTAAAGGGCGCTCAATATATTTGTGGCGCTTAAAATACTATTTCAAATGGTCATTGTCTCCTCCATTGCAGCCTTTACAATCATTATTTTACTATTGGTATTCATGCTGTTGTTTGCACAAAAGAAACTTGTGCAATCAGGCCCTGTGAAAATCGTGATCAACGGCGAAAAAACGTTGACTGTGTCAGCAGGGAGTTCGCTTTTGACTACCCTGGCAAACGAAAAAATATTTCTTCCCTCCGCCTGTGGAGGTGGTGGGACCTGTGCTATGTGCAAGTGTGTGGTGGAATCCGGGGGTGGGGACGTTCTCCCTACTGAGTTGGGTCATTTAACAAGGGTGGAAAAAAAGGAAAAGGTGCGCTTAGGATGTCAGGTAAAAGTGAAACAGGACTTAAACATCCGGATTCCGGATGAAATTTTTGGTATAAAAAAATGGGAATGTGAAGTGGTTTCTAATTACAATGTATCCACTTTCATTAAGGAATTCGTCGTCCGGTTACCACCGGGCGAATCGCTGAAATTCGAAGCTGGTGGTTATATCCAGATAGACGTTCCTCAGATTAGTGTTGATTATAAAACGATTGATATAACGCCGCATCCAGAGCTGGGCCATAAGCCGGATGTTTTCAAATCGGATTGGGACAAGTTCAAGCTTTGGGATTTGAAAATGAAAAATGATGAACCCATTTTCCGAGCTTATTCTATGGCCAATCACCCTGCCGAAGGAAACATAGTCATGCTCAATATCCGTGTAGCTACACCTCCCTGGGATCGCGCGAACAACAAATGGATGGATGTTAATCCCGGCATTTGCTCTTCCTACACGTTTTCAAGAAAGCCAGGCGATAAAGTAACGATATCGGGACCTTATGGTGAGTTCCATATTAATCCTACCCAACGCGAAATGATTTATGTTGGCGGTGGGGCTGGAATGGCCCCTCTCAGAGCGCAGATTTTCCATTTGTTCCATACGGACAAAACCAAACGCAAGGTATCCTATTGGTACGGTGGCCGTTCAAAAAAAGAACTCTTTTATACCGAGCATTTCCGTAAGATAGAAAAGGAGTTCCCCAATTTCCAATTTAACATTGGCCTATCCGAGCCATTGCCTGAAGACAATTGGAAAGTAAAGAAAAGCCTGGATGATAAAGATGCAAATGGGTACACGGGCTTTATTCACTTATGCTTATTTGATCACTATTTAAAAAATCATCCTTCTCCGGAAGACGTTGAATATTACCTATGCGGACCACCTCTGATGAATGCGGCTGTTTTAAAAATGCTGGATGAAATGGGCATTCCGAAAGAAAACGTAAGGTTTGACGATTTTGGAGGATAGACAGGGATAGAATCCTTTCGCAGTTTTTTGCTTCTTCCCTAAATTTTTGCTACCTATATGGCCCCAAACCGGGCCTAAAGTCGTGAGAAAATCGATTGCAATATTTTTTCTGGTGATTTTCCTATTCAATGTTGGGGGATACTATTTAGTTTTTTGGGGACTACAATCTCGGGCTAAAACACAATTATTGCATCGTTTAGATGCAGATGCCTATTCATCAGACGAAACCGTCATCCTTACCCTTCCTGTCACCTTGCCTTACCCTATACACGAAGTGGGATACGAGCGTGCTGACGGCGAAGTTGAATACAAAGGAGAGTTCTACCGCTTAGTAAAGCAAAAGGTTGAAAATGACACGCTTTTCATGGTTTGTATTAAAGATCGCCAGCAGAAGAAATTACAGCGGGCGATGAATGACTATGTCAACTTAGCCAACAGCTTACCGACCAGCACCAAGCATACAATGGATTTACTCGGTAAACTTTATAAAGACTTTACTAAATCTTCCGAGACAATTCTTTCCATGGGGGAAGGATGGATTACGAATATTCTTTTCAAGGAAAATAGTTTTCCCGTTCTGCAACAGGTCTATCCTATTGATTCTCCCCCTCCCGAATTATCTTAATTTGGTTGCCATTGCAAGCGATCTTTTTGCTGCAATGCACTTTTAACCTTTACGGTTAGATGAGTCACCTCATGTAATTCGGATTGCTTTCGAAAAGTTAGCCGATGAAAGATTATGTGTGGCCTCACAAATTAATTTGTTATTAATCTTTAATATCTGATATGAAATCACGTTTATACTTTTCTATACTTATTATATTACTTGTATCCTGTCTGCATTTTGATTCTAAAGCCCAAGGCTGCGTAGCGGTCCGTAATATGGCATCTTGGTCCTTAAGTCCTGACAGTACTCAAAGTAAAACATGGCAATTCTCTTTAAACTACCGGTACTTTCGATCTTATAAGCACTTTCGAGGTAAAGAAGAGGAAAAAAATCGCGTTCAGGAAGGATCGGAGGTAATCAATAATGATAACTCTCTTTTACTTGGAATTTCTTACACTTTGAATAACCGTTGGTCAGTTTCTGCGGTAATTCCCTACTTAAGCATCGATCGTTCCTCGCTCTACGAACATTACGGAAATCCGTCCGCTTCCAATCCCACCATCAATCCTAGATTCCACACACAGGCCAGGGGCGTTGGGGACGTACGCATTAGTGGTTATTATTCTCTTTTGCAGAAAAGAAATATCAATTTAACGCTTGGGCTGGGGGTTAAACTTCCTACGGGAAATTATAACACAAAAGATTACTTCCACAGAAAAGATTCTGAGGGGCAGGACTCTTTGGCGTACCGGCTGGTCGATCAATCTATTCAGTTGGGTGATGGAGGTTTAGGGTTCATTTTTGAATTTGATGCGTCTTACCATTTTAATCAGAAGTTTTCTGTTTATGGTACTGGATTGTATATGTCAAACCCAAGGAACACAAATGGCGTACTTAGAAGTGCTACGCTTACGAATAACATTCCGGGATCGAATGAGTTTTCCGTTGTGGATCAATTTGTATTCAGATTGGGAGCGCGTTACAATGTCAAAGGGTTTGAGTTCGGACTGGGTGGTCGCTACGAAGGAATCCCGTCAGAAGATTTGATTGGCAAGAGTGAAGGATTTCGCAGGCCGGGTTATATAATTTCTATTGAACCTTCTATCGCCTATCACACTGGAAATCATACATTCGGGGTTTACCTTCCGGTAGCTTTGGAGAGGGATCGAGTACAAAATACAATTGACAAGGAAAGAACGAAACTGTCAGGAACCTATACTATTGGTGATGCAGCTTTTGCAGATTGGTTGGTATCTGTTACTTATTCTTACCGGTTTCGAAAGTAAACCGATTAAGATTACGCCCAGGCTCACAAATTTATTTATTATTAATTTCTTATAACTTTATTATGAAAACACGTTTATACTTTTCCATACTTATTATATTATTTGTATCCTGTTTGCATTTCGATTCTAATGCACAGGGCTGCGTAGCTGTTAGACAAATGGGTGGAATCAATCCATTAAGTTCTAACGGATATACTCTTCCTAAAGGAGAATTTCAAATAGGCACAAGCTATCGGTATTTTCATTCATGGCGCCATTTTGTAGGCACGGAAGAGCAACCTCACCGGCAAGTAACAGGCGGCGGCTTTGATGCAAATGGAAAAGAGCGAGGCAATGCGGTGAATATTTATTCTCATGCAGTTGACCTTAATTTTTCTTATGCGATTTCAGACCGCATTCAGCTGAACATGTCAGTTCCATATGTTCATAATGAACGTTCTCAAGTTTTAACAACCACTGCAGGTGACAAATACCGCTATAGTGTATATGCGCAAGGCCTTGGTGACATACGCATCAGTGGAAGCTACTGGGTGTTCGATCCGGAAAAAGCAGAAAAAGGTAATTTACTAGTAGGATTAGGGATCAAAACAAATTCCGGTAGTCATACCGTTAGAGACAATGCACCCCAATCTGATGGTTCTACCAAAAGCGTCTTGATGGACCAGGCCCTTCAGCCTGGTGATGGAGGAATTGGTTTTTCACTGGAAGTCCAAGCGTTCAGAAAATTGTATAAAGGCATTTATGGTTTTGCCAGTGGTTACTATCTGTTCAACCCTAGAGAATCTAACGGCTCCTTCAAATCAGACCCCACAGTTGTTAAAGATGAAGATGGAAATGTTCTTGGCACCCTAACAGGTTATAATGTATATGCATCTCCTGACCAATATCAAGCCCGTGTCGGTTTCATGACGTCTGTATTGCCATCAAAGAATTTAACGGTGTCAATGGCATTAAGAGCAGAAGGAATTCCAGCGTATGACGCATTCGGAGGTCAAGTGGCATATCGCCGTCCAGGTTATGTGGTTGCTTTTGAACCTGGTGTTTCCTTCCGTACAGGTAAGCACAGCTTCAGTTTATTTGTTCCCTTCAATTTTGTCAGGGATCGTATTCAAAGTGCGGCTGACATAGCCCGCCAAAATCTAGAAAATTCAGTGATTACGGATGAAGCTGAAAAGGTTCATAGACAAGGCGACGCAGCTTTCGCGGACTATTCGATTAATTTCAATTATAGCTTTCGGTTAGGTAAATTTTAATCGTTGTTATTAATTTTAAAAGGCTGGCTGTTACGCCAGCCTTTTTTATTTTAAGCCAGTGCTATGTTAAGAATGAGATGGCGGTTCCGTTTTACTAGAAATTATTGCCTATGAGGGCATTTCCACAATTAACTTCTAACATTTCACGATTAACTTAACACTAGTTCAATGCCGGGATT
>CAZAHL010000370.1:0-7183 GCA_964484845.1 uncultured Chryseolinea sp.
GGCGCCGCGCGTTGATGAAGGAAGGCAAGAGATGCTGTATGAGCTTGAAATTGCGTTCAATCAGCTTCCTAAGAGCGGTGATGTACCGTACTGGCTAGTGGACAGGATATTCCGGAACCTGCTGGTGGATATTACAGGTAATACTCATCGTGCTGAATTCTGTATTGACAAACTGTATTCCCCGGATAGCTCAACGGGACGGCTGGGAATTTTGGAATTCCGCGCGTTCGACATGCCTCCTAATAAACAAATGTGTATCGTTCAATTGTTACTCATCAGGTGTTTACTGGCGATGTTCTGGAAGAAA
Source organism: uncultured Chryseolinea sp. (assembly GCA_964484845.1). Lineage (GTDB taxonomy): Bacteria > Bacteroidota > Bacteroidia > Cytophagales > Cyclobacteriaceae > Chryseolinea. Next base: position 308 of record CAZAHL010000370.1, read on the forward strand.
CCTTATGAGAAAAAGCTGGTGCGCTGGGGTACCTCGTTGTACGACAAGTATATGCTCCATCACTATGTTCGACAAGATCTGGAAGAAGTGCTCGCGGATCTGAAGAACGAAGGTTATCCCTTTGAACTTTCCTGGCTCGATACGTTTTTCGATTTCCGTTTTCCTTTTTATGGGAAGGTTATGGTACAGAATATTGAGCTGCAATTACGCTTGGGTATAGAACCATGGCACGTACTGGGTGAAGAATCTGCTCAAGGCGGAACCGCTCGCTTTGTCGATTCATCCATTGAAAGGGTGGAGGTCAAGGTAAAAAATTTCAATAAAGACCGGTACATGGTAACGTGTCACCGCATTCCGGTGGTTCTGAAAGAGACTGGGGTACAGGGAGAATATGTAGCCGGTGTTCGTTACAAAGCCTGGAATCCGCCATCGGCTCTTCACCCCACGATTGGTACAGACGTACCGTTGGTATTTGATATCATAGACACCTGGAATAACAAATCCATCGGTGGTTGTGTTTACCATGTAGCCCATCCGGGTGGAAGGAGCTACGATACATTTCCAGTCAATGCTTTTGAAGCGGAGGGAAGAAGGATCAGCCGTTTCTGGAATCATGGTCACACGCCGGGGCCGATCACGAAAAAGCCGGTTTCAGACATTATCGTCCGATATTTGGAAAAAAGCCAAATCCCAGTCAACTTTGATCCGGTGCCAGCGAAAATTAATCCTGAATATCCCACTACCTTAGACCTACGACATTATTGATTCACCTTGATGAATACGAACGCGCCGACACTTTCAGCATTAACAGGAGGATATTTTTCGCAAAAAGTACTTCAGGACGAATGCTTTGGGCTTGAAGGCGAAGTAAAGGAACACTGGAAAAGGCTGCTCAAGAATGTCGGAAATCTCAGTACCGCTGAGTTAAAGAACAGGCAATATGAAGTATTAAAGTTGCTCCAGGAAAATGGCGTGACGTACAATGTCTATGGTGAGACCGATGGTTTGAACCGTCCATGGTTGCTAGACACTATTCCTCTTTTGGTGGGTGGTAGCGAGTGGGAAGTTATCGAGAAAGGCATGAAGCAACGGGCTTACGTGCTGAATAAGATTTTGGAAGATATTTATGGCGAACGGAAGTTACTGAAAGAAGGGATCATTCCGCCGGAATTGATCTACTCTCATTCTGGTTTTCTAAGACCGTGTGATAAGATCAAATTGCCAGGCCAGCATCAGCTCATGCTGTATGCAGCAGATCTTTCGCGCGCGCCGGATGGCAAAGTATGGGTACTTCGCGACCGTACGCAGGCGCCTTCCGGGATGGGCTATGCGTTGGAGAACCGCAGCGCCTTAAGCCGTGTACTCCCGGAGTTATTCAAAGAGCATCATGTTGCTAAACTTAGCGGCTTCTTTAATGGAATGATGCAATCTTTTATCCGGGTTGCCCCAATGGGAAAGGAACAACCTCGTGTCGTTCTGCTTACTCCCGGGCCTCGAAATGAAACCTATTTTGAACACGCATTTCTATCGTCATACCTGGGCTTTACCTTAACACAAGGAGACGATATGCTCGTTCGCAACGGTTTCGTCTGGATCAAAACAGTTGAAGGATTGGAAAAGGTAGACATCATTTTAAGGCGGGTCGATGACTCCTACTGTGATCCACTCGAACTGCTTGAAGATTCTCAGCTTGGTATTCCGGGGCTGCTGGAGGTGATCAGGAAAGGAAATGTGGTTGTAGTGAATCCGTTAGGTAGCTCGATCCTGGAGAATACGGGTCTGATGGCATTCATGCATACTATTTTTAATTACTTCCTCAATGAAGATCCCATCTTCCCAATGGTTGCGACGTGGTGGTGTGGTCAGAAGAAAGAATTGGACTATGTTGTCGATCATTTAGATGAGCTTGTTGTAAAGAAAATTGACCGGATGGTAGGATCAGAGACTGTCGTTGGGTACCAACTCACAAAGGCACAAAAGGAAGATCTCATCCGAAAAATTCGAACACAACCCTATCGTTATGTAGGGCAGGAGGCTGTCAACCTTTCTACTGCTCCTGTATTCACAACCGATAAATTAGAGCCACGCTACACGGTCATGCGTACTTTTTTAGTAGCCGGTGAAAAAGATTATGAGATCATGCCGGGTGGCCTTACTCGATGTTCACCGGAAAAAGGAAGTCTGATCGTGTCAAACCAGGAGGGAGGAATATCTAAAGACACGTGGATTGAAATTCCTCAAAAGAAGACACCGCCCGTCCTGGAAAAAATAGAAGTAAAAAGGAAGGCAGTTTTGCCAAGCCGGGCGGCAGAAAATCTATTCTGGGTAGGTCGCTACATCCAACGGGTGATACGCACGTCTCGCTTTCTTCGGATCGTTCTTAGAAATCTAAACCAAACGGGATATCTAAATCAAGAACAAGAGTCTGTAGCACTTGGTGAGTTGATGTACACGGCCTGTCTGCTGACGGGCACACCCGCAGAAATTGATGGGGAATCAAAAGAAATTTCCTCGGAAACGCGCCTGCTGGAGATACACGACTTGATTTGTAATCCTGAGTTGCCCGGGAGTATCCTTTTTACGGTCAATAATTTGTTGAAGGCGATGTATGCTGTCCGTGATAAGTGGCCCGTAGACAACTGGCGAATAATCGATGAAATAGAGAATGTTAAACGACGGGTCGGTGCGCTTGAGCCTGAAAACATCCGACATGTATTTTCGCTGTTGGATCAGCTCAACATGGGACTGTTAGCATTCCTTGAAATGAACCGTCAAAGCATGTATCGTGGAGAAGGGTGGGTGATGTATCGCATCGGTCAGCTCATGGAGGAGCTTCAGCTTGAATTAATTCAATACCGGTCTTTGCTCACCATACCGTACGAGGAGAATGCAGAGTTCCAGGTATTGGAAGCGTTGCTTGTAAGCAACCAGAATTTATCAAATTACCGGTCGGTCTACCGTACGTATTTTGATATTGCACCCGCCCTGGATTTACTTCTTCTAAATAAACAAAATCCAATCTCGGTGGTATCCCAACTTGAGCACCTGGTTACGTACCTGGAACAGTTGCCCCGAGGAAGTGGAACCGCTGATAACACGCTAATCAACATTGCGTTCGAATGCTATAGTAAGGTAAGATTGATTTCGATCGAAGAACTTATGAAGGGTGAAAAGGATACGGGTATCCGGACCGCGTTGGATGCATTGTGCAACGACCTGAACTCCAAAATTGGAGAGTTGTCGGCTAAATTAAGTGCTGCATATTTCAGTCATTCAACGTATCAGCAACAGGGCCCAAAGGATGGTTTTCAATTTGAGGTATAAACTGCGCCGATGAAATACAGAGTAAGACATTACACGGAATATACTTACCAGGAGCCCGTTGCTATCTGTTATAATAAGTTATGCTTAACGCCGCTGAACCTGCCCTGGCACGAGTGCCTTTCTTCTGAAATCAACATCGTGCCGACACCGGATGACTATAGTGAACGCACGGATTTTTTTGGTAACAGGATCTCATTCTTTTCGATTTCCAAAGAGCATAAAAAATTAAAGATAAGTTCAACCAGCACGGTTGAGATTTCAAACCGGGTAAATGCTGACCTTGCTTTTACTGCTTCTATACTCTGGAAAGATGTTCCTACTTTGTTATTTACGAATCGCGAGGTGCATGATCTGGTACAGTATACTTTGCCCTCTGATTACATTCCATTTAGTCCAGAGATAAAAAAATTTGCAGAAGAGTGTTTTCCGGATGATGCTACCTTGTGGAGTGTATGCCACTCGTTAATGCAGAAGATCCATAAAACCATTGAGTTTAAACCAGGCTTCACCACCGTAAATACTCCCGTTGAAACAGTGATAAAAATGCGCAAGGGTGTTTGTCAGGATTTTGCTCATCTCATGATAACCTGTTTAAGAAACATGGGACTACCGGCGCGCTACGTGAGCGGCTACCTTGAGACTGTACCGCTTCCTGGAAAGGAAAAATTAGTAGGGGCCGATGCATCACACGCATGGGTAGCCGTTTTTTTTCCAGAAATAGGATGGGTTGAATTCGATCCTACGAACGGTATTCTACCCAGTTACAAGCATATTATCGTTGCGTATGGAAGAGACTATCACGATGTCGCACCCCTTAAGGGAATCGTTTTTAGTTCTGGAAATCAGAAACTAACGGTGAAGGTAGACGTTGAGACGATGGATTGATAAAAACCAGCTTTGAGCTAAGAGCTTTGAGTTTTGAGAAGCTCCTCATAACTCGTGGCTCGCAGCTCATAGCTTCGCAAACCCCATTATTAAAATGCTTACGGAGTTAACCATCCATTAGAGTCCATCCAGTTTTTGCATCGTTCAAACCAATCGTCTTTGGTAGTTTTATTATCCAGGCCAAACCCATGTTCACCCCGTTGATACAAGTGCATTTCCGCGGGCACCTTATGTTTCAGCAAACTTTCATAAAAACGAACGCTATTTTCAACCGGTACCACAGAATCATCAGCGGGATGCACCAGGAAGGTTGGTGGTGTTTCAGTAGTTACCTGTAATTCATTTGAATATTGTTCGATTTTATCAGGTGTTGAATTTTTTCCAATGAGCTGTTCCCGTGACCCTTTATGGCAAATATCATCCTGAAAACTAATGACGGGATAAATCAAGATCATAAAGTCAGGCCTTAGACTTGTGTTCTTTTCGTTTGTTATTTTCCCTTGCTTAAAATGAGTCCCTGCTGTGGATGCCAGGTGGCCACCCGCTGAAAATCCCATGATGCCTATACGGTCCGGATTGATCCTGTATGTGGCCGCTTGTTCTCTGACTAATTTGATTGCTTGCTGTGCATCCTGAAGCGGACCAATAGTTTTGTCAAGCATCGTATCATCATTTGGAATTCTATACTTCACGACAAAGGCGGTTATTCCAATTTCATTGAATTTTTTAGCGATTTTATAACCTTCGTGTGTGATAGAATTGTTCCAGTAGCCTCCCCCGGGAAATATTATGACGGCGGTGTGTGTCGCTATTTTTTCCGGTGCAGGATAGTAGCGTATCGTGGGGATCGAAATCTTGCTGATGGAAATATTCTCACCATGCTGATCGGATTTTTCGTCATTGGAGGTCGTTTTACTATTGGGGATTTTACCGGGATAAAGTGGGAGATCCTGGGCTATGAGTTGATGCATAAAGGAAAAAATCGTCAAGAATATCAGAAGAGTTTTAAGCATGTTATAGATTAATTCAACCGAAAAATACTTAATTCTTATAAATAAAAATAGCGCTGGACTGTAAGTTAAGAATAGCCGGGACGGGATGGATGATAGATAGGTTGATATCTCAATCACGCCTACTATGGAAACGAGCGCAACTCGAAACTCGAAACTCTAAACTCTAAACTTTAAACTTTAAACAGGATTTACGTTCAACCTCAAACCTGAAACCTCAAACTTCGAACTGACCCCGCTATTCATCCCTGAGCGCTTCTGCAGGATTGGTAAATGCGGCCCTGATCGACTCGTAGCTTACTGTTAACCACGCAATAAGTAACGAAGCGATAAAGGCGATCACAAAAATGCTCCAATGGATTTCAACATGATAAGCAAATCCTTCCAGCCATTTATTCATGGCAAACCACGCAATAGGCGCAGCGATTGCCATGGCTACCACAACGGGTTTCGTAAATGTTTTTGACAATAAAAAGACCACATGAAAATCGGAAGCGCCAAGCACCTTTCTTACCCCGATTTCTTTCGTGCGGCGCTCCGCGAGAAAAGCAGAGAGTCCGTACAATCCAAGACAAGAAATAAAAATGGCTAGGGATGCGAACACGGTGAATATGCTACTGAGACGCCGTTCTGATTTATATTGATTGGCAAGTTCCTGGTCAACGAAGTTATAAGAAAATGGGTATTCGGGATTGAGCGTTTTAAAGATACGTTCCATTTCTTTCGTTGTGGCTTCTACGGCTCCCGGTTTTGTTCGAACGACGGCAATCCCACCCCAGGTAGTCAATCGCAAGATCAATGGCTCTATCGGTTTTTGGATCGGCTTAAAATTGAAATCCTTCACAACGCCGATAATGGTTCCTTTCTTCTCCCAAAGCGTGAGACTTTGCCCCACGGCATTGGAAACATTCATACCCAAAATCTCGAGTGCTTTTTCATTAACAATGTAGTTGGAAGTATCCGCACGGAATTCCTTTGAGAAACTACGTCCACTCAGTAAAGTGACATGGAATACATCCATAAAATTTTCGTCTACCGCGATTTGGGAAAACAAAGGCTGCGTATCGGGATTCTTTCCTTCCCATTTTACACCGATCGTAGCATTGGTAACATTGGAGGGTAGATCGGAGACAAAGCTAAATTCATTTGTAAGCGAGTTCTGTTCAAGGGAGTTTTTTAGTGTCTGATACTTCTCCCATAGATCGCCTGTCATGGGTGCATACACTAGGTTTTCTTTGTCAAAACCAAGATTCCGGGTCTGAATAAACTGAAGTTGATTATAAATCACTGTGGTTCCTATGAGCAAAATAATTGAAACCGTAAATTGAATGATCACCATCGTGTTGCGGAATAAACTGCTGGCGGCTCCCGATTTTAAATTTCCCTTCAAAACTTTTACGGGAACAAATCCAGACAGAAATAGTGCTGGATAACTTCCTGAAAGAAGACCTGTTAGAATTGTAATGCCTATTAAACCCATCACCAGTTTTGAATTCATCAGGTTAATCGTCAGATTTTTACCTGAGAGGTCATTAAAGGCGGGAAGTGCTGCAAACACCAAGACCAACGCTAATACAAGGGCTAAGAAGGCGATTAGAGAGGATTCTGTTAAAAATTGTCTCACGATCACATCAAAGATGGAGGCGTTGCAAAAGCA
>CAZAHL010000371.1:0-7178 GCA_964484845.1 uncultured Chryseolinea sp.
ATCTCACGGAGTAAGTTAGAAGCCGCGGAATGACGGGCTCGATGTAAGAGGGTACGTCTTACTGACTCCCGCACTAGGCATTCCCATATTTTGGTCAGTGACGAACTACCTCCTGCTCAAACTCTTCAAGAGTCTTCCCTTTCGTTTCAGGGATATACTTCAACAGTATAAGAAAGTAAAGAAAACATATTCCCGAGAAGAGAAAGAAAGTTTGGGAAACCTCCAGTGTATCGATTAGCACGGGAAATCCGTAGGCCAATCCGAAACATGCTAACCAAAGCATACCAGTAGCCACAGAGATAGCAACACCTCTGATTTTTGCCGGAAAAATTTCCGAAATCAAAACCCAGGTTACAGGCGCAAGCGTAGTAGCGTAGGTAGCAATAAACATCAATACCAAAACCGTAAGGGCATATCCCTTAAAAAAATCAAAGGCGAAACACAATCCTATCAGCATCAGCCACAACGCCATGAACAAAGAACCGCTGAGCATCATTTTTTTTCTTCCCCAATGGTCCACTAGTCTCATCGCGACCACTGTGAAAATCAAATTAATTATCCCAATCATGATCTGTTGAAAGAGTTGATCCTCGACATTCATTCCTGCCCGTTCGAAAATAATTGGCGCGTAAAAAAACACAGCATTCGCGCCCGATATCTGCTGAAAGACAGCAATGGCGATTCCTAACATGACGAGGAACGATACGCCGGGCCGAATAAGATCGCTTAACTTTCCTTTTACGGCATGGTGTATTACTGCATTCATCGACCTGATTTCCTGATCGACGTCTGACTTTCCCGAGATCTTCTTCAATACTCCTTTTGCTTTATCAACCTGCCCTTTCGCCAATAACCACCGTGGACTTTCAGGCACTAGAAATACGAAGCTAAAAAAAAGAACAGCTGGAATCGCTCCCGAGGTGAACATCCATCGCCAGTTATTTTCCAAGTCAGCTAGCATATAGTTGGAAAAATATGCCAGCAGAATACCGGTTACGATCGTTAGCTGATTAATAGAAACCATACGGCCGCGCATTTCCGCAGGACTTACTTCGGCAATATACAAAGGCGATAACATGGAAGCAGCTCCTACGCCTACCCCAGCGATAATCCGCCAGAAGATCAGCATGCTGTGGCTCGAAGCCCACCCCATAAATACAGAGGACACCATAAAAATTGCGGCGGCTAAAATGAGCGGAAGCTTCCTTCCATACTTATCCGTAAAATATCCGGTGAAAAGTGTTCCAACAATACATCCTAAATATAAAGAACTGCCTGTCCAACCAAGCTCAGCACTGCTCAACTGATAATAAGGTTGAATAAATGGAATAGTGCCTGAAAATATAGCAATGTCAAAACCAAACAAAAGACCCCCTAAGGCGGCAACACAGCTGATTAGAAAAACATAGGTGTTTTTTTTCATTATTCCCTTAAGCAACTACAAATGTGATTCGAAATTCAAATAGTTTCGATGGAGAATTACATGAAAAAGCTGGATATTATTACGATCTGAATTTTCTTCCCAACGCTCAGTGCTTTTTATTCCGGTATTCCAATGGTGAGATCCCCATGATTTTGGTAAACATGCGTGAGAAGTAGTATGGATCTTCGACGCCCAGCTTGCTGGCAATTTCATTTATCCGGAGCGTTGTGAATTGCAAATACTGGCAGGCATGCTGAATTTTCAAATGATTAAAATAAATCACCGGCGAGTATCCCGTCTTCTTGCGAAAAATATTCGAGTAATGCGAAACAGAAAGATTAACAGACGATGCAATCGCTTCAAGAGTCAAAGGAACTACCAGATTGTTTTGCATAAATTCTATTGATATGTCAACAGCGTCTTTCTCAATGGTATGATGCGCAGAAGCAAACTTTTCAGCAAAATTTAAGGACACTAAGAAATAGGCGAACGTTGTGCTGGAGTAAATCAGGTTATCGAGACTATATCCTGATTCCAAGTTCTTGTACATCGAGTCAAAAATCTTTATTCGTTCTTCCAGGAAAACGGAATAGTTAACAAACACCTTATATTGTTTCGACAACAGTGAAGCGAAGTAGGCGGACTGAATACCTTTGAAATGTACCCAGTAAATGGTCCATGGATTATTTTCGTCGGCGCCATATTTATGCGGCATGTCGGCAGGTATTACTAGAAATTCATTCGGCCCGATTGAGAAACGACCCGATGGTACCTCCAGCCACCCCTTTCCCTCTGTGCAATAGATGAGTATGTTTTGTGAAATTCCCCCTGGACGTTCGCGGTAATGATATTGGGCCCGCGGATAAAATCCAATGTCCGTTATATACATGGAGTTAATCGCAGGCGTATAAGCGCACACCTCTCGAATTTTCTTCGGCAATACGATAGCCCGTTGCCCGGCAAATCCTTCCCGTTTACGAATCAGCTTACTGTGTTCCTCAAGTTCCTTCATAAATAATATTGTCCATCAAAACCAATATTAAGTCCATCGTTCTTCAACTTCAAAGCTAATAAGTTTACTAAAAAAATCGTTTGAAATGGGAATAGATATCGCTGTAAAGCTTTGGGAACAAAACGTTGTTATACCTACATACGGTATCGGGAAACCAGAAAAAAATCCAATTTTCCTGGAAAAACGTGTTTACCAGGGAACCAGCGGAGCTGTTTATCCACACCCCGTTATTGAAAAAATTCTGGATGAGAAAAAAGATAAGACGTACAAAGGTCTTTTTCTAGAGAACCAATATCTGAAAATTATGATCCTGCCTGAACTCGGTGGCAGGGTACAGATGGCGTATGACAAGATAAAACAACGACATTTCATCTATTACAACCAGGTGATCAAACCTGCTCTCGTTGGACTGACCGGCCCATGGATCTCCGGAGGTATTGAATTTAATTGGCCCCAACATCACCGTCCCAGTACGTTTGATCCAATTGATTATGCCATGGAAGAGCATGCTGACGGAAGTAAAACGGTATGGGTAAGCGAAGTCGAAAGAATGAACGGCACAAAAGGAATGGCTGGCTTTCGGCTTTATCCCGACAAGGCCTATCTTGAGGTTAACGTTAAGCTTTTTAACCGCACGCCATTCCCGCAAACTTTTTTATGGTGGGCTAACCCTGCCGTTAAAGTTAACGATCACTACCAATCCATATTTCCACCTGATGTTCATGCTGTCTTCGATCACGGCAAACGTGATGTTTCCGAATTTCCAATAGCCAAAGGCATTTACTATAAAGTTGATTATTCGAAGGGCGTCGATATTTCACGTTATAAAAATATTCCGGTGCCTACCTCTTACATGGCGGAAAGATCCCGCTATGACTTCATCGGCGGTTATGAGCACGATACAAAAGCCGGTCTCCTGCACATAGCAGATCACCATATCTCGCCTGGCAAGAAACAATGGACCTGGGGTAATGGCGAATTTGGTCAGGCATGGGACAACAATCTCACCGATGACGATGGACCTTATGTCGAATTGATGGTCGGCGTTTTTACGGACAATCAACCCGATTTTTCGTGGATAAGTCCTTTTGAAGAAAGAAGCTTTAGCCAATACTTCATGCCTTATAGTGAATTGGGTGCTGTGAAAAATGCAACAAAGGATGCAATGGTGAGTTTGGAAATAACCAGTGAAGAAGTATCCATCAAATTTTACACTACCGCTATTTATGAAAACGCAACGGCTCGGCTGGCATACGATGGAAAAATCATATGGCAAGATAACATCACAATATCACCGCAGGATCCCTACATGCATGTACTTCGACAAACAGGCGATCCCGGTTTGTTCGCTGTGACGCTTTCAAGTGCAGATGGAAAACTACTTGTTGCATATCAGCCCGAAATCGCCCGAGAGAAAACGATACCCACGCCGGCAAAGGCAGCGCTGGCCGCTGAAGACATTCCTAGCATGGAACAACTGTTTCTCACAGGACTTCATATCGAACAATATCGACATGCTACCTGGCAGGCTACCGATTATTACAGCGAAGCATTGAAGCGCGAGCCTGGCGATGTAAAAAGTAATAATGCTATGGGTTTGTGGTTATTAAGACGTGGTCAATTTGAAGGTTCAGAATCTTATTTTCGCCGCGCTGTTGAAACGATTACAGAACGCAATCCCAATCCATACGATTGTGAACCTTATTATAACCTAGGGTTGTCTCTGCAAATGCAGGATAAAACAAACGACGCTTTCGACGCCTATTACCGTTGCGTATGGAATGCACCGTGGCAGGATGCCGCATACCTCCAGCTTGCCCGACTTGCACTAAAGAAAGGCGCTGATGACGAGGCGCTGATGCTGATCGATAAATCCTTGAGTCGAAATCAACACAATCAAACTGCAAGACATTTAAAGTGTGCCATCCTTCGCAGGTTAGGTTTACTGACGGAGTCCTTGGGCCTGGCAAATGAATCGATGGCCATCGATTCATTCACCATCGGATGTTATTATGAAAAATTTTTGGTATTGACCCAGCAGAAAAAACAAGAACAGGCGGACAGCATATTGCTCCACATCAAGCGAACCATGCGCGGCAATGTGCATCATTACGCTGAATACGCCTTCGACTATTTCCACACTGGACTGTATGACGAGGCTACAAATTTTCTCTGGTTAGCCATAGGCAATCCCAATGATGCCTACCCGATGTTATACTATTACCTCGGCTATTTTGCATATAAGCAAAATAAAATAGACAGCGCCCGCGAGTTATGTCATAAGGCGGGAATTATGAAACCCGACTATTGCTTCCCAAACAAAATGGAAGACGTGAATGTCCTTCAATTTGCGACCAGGATCAATAAAGACGCCAAAGCTCATTACTACCTTGGTAACTATTGGTACGCAAACCGTCAGCACGACCAGGCCATAGCAGAATGGGAAGCATCGCGTTCGTTGGATGAACAGTTCCCCACGGTGCATCGTAATCTGGCGCTGGCATATCATAACAAAAAAGGGGATGCTACCAATGCCTTAATTGAATTGGAAAAAGCATTTGCTTTGAATACCAAGGATGCACGCGTGTTAATGGAATTGGATCAATTGCATAAAAAATTAAATGCACCCTATTTACAACGTCTGCAGTTGCTTGAGAAGAACATTTCACTCACTGAAGAGCGCGATGATCTGTATCTTGAGCGTATCACACTGTATAATCTGACTGAACAATTTGAAACAGCGAAAGGGTTATTAACCCAAAGAAATTTTCATCCATGGGAAGGAGGCGAGGGAAAGGTGACAGGCCAATATGTATTTTGCCACATAGCCCTGGCTAAGAAATATGTTTCCGAAGAAAGATACAGCGAAGCACTTGACCACCTTGATCAGGCGGAACATTATCCGCAAAATTTAGGGGAGGGAAAATTATACCGCTGTCGTGAAAATGACATCTTCTATTTTAAAGGATGTATCTATGAAAACATGGGCGATCATGAGCAGGCGAAGGGATGGTTTACCAAAGCATGCGAAGGCGCAAGTGATCCAGGTCAGGCGGTCTTCTATAATGACCAGCAACCTGACAAAATCTTTTACATAGGCCTGGCGTTACGTAGACTACGGCAGCATGAAAAAGCCGAAGTTATTTTCAGAAAGCTGATACAGTATAGTGTTGACCATCTGAACGACATCGTACAGATCGATTATTTTGCGGTCTCTCTTCCAGACTTGCTGGTATTCGAGCAGGATCTCTCTTTAAAAAACCAGATACATTGTCACTACATGATGGGACTCGGACATCTCGGACTTAGAGAAAATAAAAAAGCGCAGGAACACTTCAATCATGTTTTAGCACTCGACATTAACCATCAGGGTGCCAGTACCCACAAGCAATTGTGTTTTGATTCTCGTCTTATCACAGCAGTAGATTTTTCACAAGTCGCCAATGGCGAATTGAAACACAAGTCATAATCCAACATGAAACATTCTATCATCATTACTTTAGCAATCATTCTCATAAGTGCGGTCGCATCAAAAAATCGCGACGCTGCCGAGACACCAACGCTATCACTGGCGGGTCAGTGGGATTTTAGCCTGGATCGAAAAGATCAAGGTGTCTCGGAAAAATGGTATTCAAAGAAGCTGACGCAAAAGATCGCGTTACCCGGATCCCTGGCAGAAAATAAGTATGGTGATGATCCCGATCTTACCACGCCATGGGTAGGCAGTACGCTGGACAGTGCATGGTTTAAGGATCAAAAATTTGCCAAGTATCGCACGCAGGACAACTTTAAACCTCCCATGTGGCTTACACCCGTAAAGTATTACCGCGGTGTGGCCTGGTATCAAAAAGATATCACGATTCCCAGTGACTGGAAGGGCAAATCCATTGAGCTATTTCTGGAGAGATGTCATTGGGAAACGCAGGTATGGGTTGATGATAAACAGGCTGGTATTCGGAATTCCCTTGGAACACCACATATCTATGATCTTACTGAAAAACTAACGCCCGGAAAACACCGCATTAGCATCCGTGTTAACAATGACGTGATCATTGATGTGGGCATAAATTCCCATAGCATTAGTGATCACACACAAACTAACTGGAACGGAATAGTTGGCAAAATCGAATTGCGAGCCCTCTCGCCGGTGCGAATAAGTTCATTAAAAATCCTCCCTGATATCCGCCACAAAAAAGCGGACATTAAAATCTACTCTGTGAACAATAGTGGAAAACCATGGAAGGGAAAATTGGTATTGTCGGCAAAATCTTCCAGCGGAAAAGTCTTACCCGAAGTTGTCAAGGATTACGCCTTTAGAGGCGAGAACGATAGTACCGTTCTTGCCTATGATATTGGAGATCTGATGGAATTGTGGAATGAATTTAATCCTGTTACTTATACGATCAACGCCCGCCTCGAAGACAGTAGGCGCTCCGTGATTCATGACTACACCGATGTATTCGGGATGCGGGAATTTAAAGTTGAGAATAAACAAATTCAAGTCAATGGGAACCCCATTTTTCTGCGGGGGACGCTGGAGTGTGCCATTTTTCCTTTAACGGGATATCCATCAATGGACAAATCCTACTGGCAAAAGATCTTTCAGACATCCAGGAAACACGGCTTGAATCATATACGGTTTCACTCCTGGTGTCCGCCGGAAATAGCATTTACAGTAGCCGACGAGATGGGATTTTATCTCCAGGTAGAGTGCGGCAGTTGGGCAAATCAATCGACAACAAT
>CAZAHL010000372.1:0-6486 GCA_964484845.1 uncultured Chryseolinea sp.
AAAACTACCGAAGGTTTTGTTCAACAACACAATATAAGCATTGCCATTATATTTTAAGAAATAACAGCATGCTCTTATTTTAACGGAAATAACACTATTAGACATATTTCTATTTTATCTCGATGGACTGAAATACATCACGTCAACATCAATTCACAATTTATTTCAACGTCATCGATAACAACTCCACGGCTTTTATAAAAATCAATTGCCTGCGTGTTCCACTTGGAAACCTGCCATTTTATTCTTCGGCACTTTTCTTCCCGGCCGCGTGCAATCACAGCATCCATTAGTCTTGATCCGATTTTTTTCCCTCTGTAATTTTTGCTTACATACAAATCGTCCATGTATAACGATTTTCCTGTCCATGAATAATAGGCCAAAAAGTAGGTGGCAAATCCAACAATTTGATCGTTGTCTACGGCTACCAGGCATTGGAAATAATCTTTGTCAAGCATCATTTGATCCAGCGTAACAGAAACTTTCTCCGGTGTCTTTATAAAAATCGAAAATTCTTTTATCAACCTTAGCACGGATTCGAAATCCTTTTCTGTTGCTTTTCGAATCTGGATATCATTCTCCATAAATATTTGAACTCGTAAATTGGTCATAATTTACTAAATCGGATCAAAGGATAACGTGCTCCTAAGTGTTTGCACTTGTCTTAACTTGTACTCACTTGTACATCTGCTGAACCCGATCCATTAAGATCCTTTTTTACCTTCCTCTTTTAGAAAGGAAGCAAATGAGTGTTCTGAAAATCAGCCGTCTATCCTTTACCCTATCCGTAATGTGCTTTGGACTTCTGCATTTTACCCTCGATAATTATATGGCGAATAAACCTGCAGACCCTTTCACCGCAGTCACACTCGTTGGGTTTTTATTTAATATCCTTCTCGTTGTTTGTGCCTTTGCCATGATAGTAAGTGATAGGCCGCGTATGTCGGCAACCGCTTTGGGATTATTGCTGCTTTTGTGGGCGTGTATCCGTCATGTTCCTTTATTAATGCTAAACCTAAACGATCCGGAAGAATGGAATTCCACCTCAATGGCTATGGCCATGGCTGGTGCGTCGTTCCTGTGGGCCGACTCGTTCACCGAAGTAACGTCAAAACATAATAACTTTTTTCAATTAATAACATCCACAACCTCCAGGGCAGCAGGATTATTATATGGTATTCCGATGCTAATATTCGGAATGCAGCATCTTTTGTATGCGGATTTCGTCGCGTCGCTTATTCCGTCATGGATTCCGGAAAGTCTTTATTGGGCGTATGGAGCCGGAGCCGTGTTAATTGCCTCAGGGTGCTTTATCATTCTAAGAACAAAAATAAAATGGACCGCCATTTTGCTCGGGACGATGTTCCTGTCCTGGTCTATTCTTGTACATCTCCCCAGAATTATAGCTCATCCGCTCGATGGTTATGAATGGACTAGCTTCTTACAGGCATGGGCCTTAGGTGCCAGCGCCTTTATCCTATCGGAAAGTTTTAGGAGGAAAGATCACCGTCGTTTACCGGGCATAATTAAATTGGAAAATATACAAGTCGATGGCATTGTGTCGAAGCTGAAAAAAGATAATGCCAACCGAATTCCCAAAATAATCTCCCCTGCTCGCCGCAACGTTAAAGTACAATAGCTACTGATTAAAAGACCACCAATTGGCGGCTAAGGCTTTTTTCTCGTAATGGTAACTGATCCGATAGCATACGTACTGTTGCTGGCAATGTTATCCGGGTGAAGGAAACTCAACGTGGGATTCGCAGGATTATTAAAGAGTGAAACATTATCTGTGATCATCGGTTTATTCTCAGCCGTAATCGCAGGCCCCGTCTCTTTTATTATCGTGACGTTATACTTTAAAGTTGAAGGTGATGCAGTGAAAACAATGGTATGGGTTTCCGAACCGACATTCCCGATGATATTCGTGTAGTTGCCGTCATTGATATTCGTAGCTAGCCCAACATCCCCGTTAGGAGAGATACGCATGCGTGCCATCAAATGTACATGCCCGTCGGAGACATCGATGTGTATAGTAGAACCATCGTTCTGTCCGGTATGTGTAAACCACAAAGTTTCTGTCAGATCGGTGCCAATACCCTTAAAGCTTAAATACCGGGATGAAAGCGGAGGGGGATTGTTTATGGTAAGCGTTGTATAATGCAACGCCTTTGAACCCGATATCGCGGAATTCTGCACTTTTAACAACGGCTGAACAGCGTCGTGATATTGAATCACATCCCCTGCCGGATCGCCTGGAAGATTCTTAGCGGGCGGACTATTAATAGCATCGGCCTCAAAGGTAGCCGTGAGAATTTTGGAGGATTTGCATGAACTGACCAGGCAACAGAAGGTGATCGCTATGGCATAGAGGGATAACTTTTTCATATTACTCAGAATTAGTTGAACAACTTATCGCACACTCAAATTTAGGAAGTAAGGATCAATGACGATATCCCTGCTTTCATGGTATTCATCTAAGGGTTCACCATAGCTCCCTGAAAAAAGTGGAGCCGACTTTACAATTTATCTTCATTCAGGTCGATTAATGTCACATGCATACGTTTCCCGAAAAAAAAACTTGATAGGATGCATAACTATCATGCAACTTTACGTTAGCAGTAAGAGTCTAGCAGACAATGTAGAACTTCAAGTAAAAAAAATTAAGGGGCATAGGGGTTATTCCCAACTAAGTTGTCCTAACTTTAAACAGCTCAAAATAAATATGATGACCCCTCAAAGAACCCTCCTCTCCTTCTTACTGCTCGTTACCTCCCTGCAGTTGTCAATTGCCCAGGAAATTGTTAAGGACCTAAAGTCTTTTAACAAAGTAATTGCTTCTCCAAAGGTCAACCTTATCCTCGAACAAGGCGAACAGGAGAGTATACGGTTAGTCTATTCGAATGTAGAACCGAGTAAAATCAATATTAAGGTTCAAGGCAACACCCTTCGCGTTTACCTGGATGATGCAAAGGTTACCGAGAAGACCCAACGTATTAATAACCACGAAAAAAGGAGTGTATACCACGGTGCGTCTGTCACAGCTTACGTAACCTATAAAGAGCTTGAGTATCTTGAGATCAGAGGGAATCAGGAGCTTACCTGCAATGGGCCGCTCAAGGCGGAACGGTTTACGTTAAAAGCGTATGGAGAAAATGAGATTAATCTGGCTTCTGTGAAAACAGAATATCTGCGAACTAGCCTCTATGGTGACAATGACCTGAAGATCAAAGGTGGAAAAGCGGAATTTCAGAAGTATAAACTGTATGGAGAAAATAAGATTGATACCCAAAATCTGAAAAGCTTTTCTGCTACCACGACCATCTTTGGAGAAAGTAGAATAAAACTCAGCACGCAAGACAATTTGAAAGTAAACGCCTTCGGCGAATCACAGGTCTCTTACAATGGAAATGCAAATGTTAATAAGGGTTTGATCTTTGGAAAAACCATCATTACGAAATTGAATTGATCCACCAAAAAGTCAGACCAAACCTTAGTTAGATTCATTTCCGGCCTTGGATTTTTTGAAAAGTCCTTAATACCTTACTTTGCGATATGTCCGAGACATATCCCGTCCAAAAAGTTGTTGCCGAGCTTACGAGGCAACTTGAACTTCAACCGATTGTTATTTTACAGGCTCCACCAGGTGCAGGGAAAAGCACCATCCTGCCGTTGTTGTTGTTAGAAGAACCCTGGCTCCAACAAAAAAAGATGGTCATGCTTGAGCCTCGAAAATTGGCGGCTCGCTCGGTAGCGACCCGAATGGCTAAGTTAATCAAGGAAGATGTCGGGAAGACCATCGGATACAGAGTCCGTTTTGAAAACGCAATAAGCAAAGAAACCCGATGCGAAGTAGTAACAGAGGGCATCCTTACCCGGATGCTTCAATCCGACAATACCCTGGACGGAATTGGATTGGTAATCTTCGACGAATTTCACGAACGCAGCCTGCAAGCAGATCTAGCGCTCGCCCTATGCTTGCAAATTCAGCAAATCCTAAGAGACGATTTACGTATTCTGATTATGTCGGCTACACTGGACGGCGAAAAACTATCGTCGATTTTAAATAATGCACCCATTGTTACTACCGCTGGAAAACAGTACCCCGTAGCCATGCGGTATGTAGCGGCCGAGAAAGAAATGTTCATTGCCGCTCCGACGGCACGGGTTATTCGAAAAGCTATTCAAGAACAAGAAGGTGACATTTTAACCTTTCTCCCCGGTGTGGGAGACATTCACAGGGTAGCAGAAATGCTGGAGGCTGAGAATCTTCCCATCAAAATTCATCCTTTGTATGGGGACCTCCCCTTTAATAAACAACAAGAGGCCCTTACCCCCAACAGTGGAGGCTTGCGAAAAATTGTGCTCGCTACCTCTATTGCTGAAACATCATTGACGATTGAAGGCATTACCACAGTGGTGGATAGCGGCCAATCACGTGTCCCTCGCTTTGACCCTCGTAGCGGCCTGACCCGGCTAGAAACGATTCGCGTTACAAAAGATTCTGCAGATCAAAGAGCCGGTCGTGCAGGGCGGCTAGGTCCGGGGGTGTGTTATCGTTTGTGGTCAGAGTCAGCTCACCATAATTTACAACCCACCCGCCAGCCTGAAATATTGGAAGCTGACTTGACGCCTTTGATGCTTGAGTTGGCAAACTTTGGCGTTGAGGAAACCAGTCACCTGTCGTGGATAACTCCTCCACCTGCCGGAGCTGTGAATCAAGCGCGTGAGCTGCTACAACAATTGGGTGCCCTAAACGGAAATAAAATTACGGCACGCGGAAAAGAAATGCTTCGTCTGCCGACGCATCCCCGCATAGCCCATATGTTACTGGAAGCTTCTGCTTTCGACATCCTCAACTTTAATGAACAAAAGACGCTTTCCTCCCCCAGCATGCCGGCCGATACCTTACTCGCGCTTGCTACTGACGTTGCTGCTTTGCTCGAAGAACGTGATCCACTCGGCAAAGAAGTTGGTACTGACTTGTCCCTACGCATTGAAGTCTTGCGTAAATGGCGCGGCGGAGAACGTGTTAATGCAGATCGAAACGCGTTGGAAAGGATAGAACGCCTTGCCACTTCCTGGAGGAAAATTTTTAAAATCGAAGTTGACAATTCTATTCCGATCGATTCTGATGTCGGTAAGCTTTTGGCCGAAGCGTACCCGGAGCGCATAGCCCGTCAGCTTGACAAACATGGAGCACGTTATAAACTGGTCCATGGTCGAGTGGCTAAGTTACCTGACCACGATGCCTTGCTTCGTAACACCTGGTTAGCCATTGCGCATCTGGATAGTGGATCTGGAGAGGGAAAGATATTTATGGCTGCTCCATTGCTTGAAAGTGATTTATATCACCGGGCGGTGGAAAAAGAATCCGTTATATGGGATGATGAAAAAGGTATGATCACAGCGATGACTGAAAAAAGAATCGGAAATGTTGTGCTGTCGAGCAAACCCTTGCGAAACGTATCGGATGATTTGAGGATTGACATTCTTATCAAGGCATTCCAAAATGAAGGATTAAAACTACTTCCGTGGAACGATGAACATGTCGCTTGGCAAGCACGTGTTCTGAGTCTTCGCATATGGCGACCGGATGAAGAATGGCCGGACGTAAGCGATGAGAATTTACTGCGCACCTCCGGTAGCTGGCTCTCACCTTTTCTCCATGCGGTCTATAAGCGCTCAGACTTTCATCGATTGGAAGTAGATAAAATTTTGGCAAGTTTACTTCCATGGAATTTAACGAACCGGCTGGATCAATTGGTACCGGATCGGTTGGCTGTTCCCAGTGGTTCCCTGATCAAGGTAACGTATTCTACTTCCGGCGATACCCCTATTATAGAAGTCAGGCTACAGGAAATGTTCGGCCTTCAGGAAACACCTTCCGTAAACGAAGGCAGAACCAAGGTGATGCTTCACTTACTTTCTCCTGGATATAAACCAGTGCAAGTAACCCAAGACTTAAAAAGCTTTTGGCAAACTGCTTATCATGAAGTCCGGAAGGAATTGCGGATGCGTTATCCACGGCATCATTGGCCAGAAGATCCGTGGACGGCGGAGGCGGTGAGGGGGGCGAAGAAACGACGGGCTTAGGTTCGAGGTTTAAAGTTTGAGGTTTAAGGTTTCGGGCTTAAGGTTTCGAGCGCTGATCCGCCAGTGGCGTATAGCATATCAATTGCCCGGAGTTTTAACTCCGGGGTTAATATAAAGCTAATTGTAGCGTGTCGACTACAGGTTAAATTGGAAAGCAAAACTTAAACGACACGCAATCTTCGATTCTAAGAGAGGGTTAGGTTCGAGGTTTAAAGTTTGAGGTTTGAGGTTTCGGGCTTAAGATTTCGAGTGCTGATCCGCCAGTGGAGTATAGCATATCAATTGCCCGGAGTTTTAACTCCGGGGTTAATATAAGGTTAATTTGCAGCGTGTCTACTACAGGTTAAATTGGAAAGCAAAACTTAAACGACACGCAATCTTCGATTCTAA
>CAZAHL010000372.1:6586-7177 GCA_964484845.1 uncultured Chryseolinea sp.
GAGAAGTCTAGGTTCGAGGTTTAAAGTTTGAAGTTTGAGGTTTCGGGCTTAAGGTTTCGAACCTTGATCCTTGCCCGTGTAAAATAACGTTGTGGCGTGAGGTCAACTATTTTTTCTCTGATTGTCAACCTTTAAACTATTACTAACGAGTCCAACTTTTTCTCGTAGTAATTTTGCTTTTCCAATTCAACTTTAAATTATTGGCTATTTACTCCTTTCCCTCTTTAGCTTTAAAGTCGTGAATGGTTTTACCATCATAACGATACACGCCATCAGAGCCCAACCAAATGCTTCCATCATAAGCTTCTAAAAACGCAAAAAGCGCTCCTACTTCTGGTTTTATTTCGGTTACAGTGGGCGTCTCGTTGTCCAATGACTTCGCCTCATAACGGGTTAGTATCCAATTTTGGTCAGAAGGGTGACTAACTGAACTAGTCCAAATGTTTCCATTTCTATCTTCGTAGACATAAAGAACAGCATTCTGGGCGAAATTGGTAAATGTACTGCCGTCATACCGCCAAAGGCCATTGCCATTGAGCCAGATATTGCCTTTTTTATCTTCGATTATAGTACCAACATTTATAAAAGATT
>CAZAHL010000373.1:0-7105 GCA_964484845.1 uncultured Chryseolinea sp.
GCTTCTAACTACTTTATTTTTAAAACTTTAGACTTTATAGACAGACTCTAATTAGTGTCCGTCATTAAAGTAACGGCGTCAAAAACATTTCACGCAAAGCACGCTAAGGAAATCCGCAAAGGGCGCAAAAATTATCTTCTGCGGCCTTTGCGTGTATTTTTTTCTTTGCGGCCTCTGCGTGAACCTTGACTTTAAAGACAGACACTAATTAATATCGTCTTTGTCATCATCCGCTTCTAATCGCTTATCATTTGTATTCTCCACCTGGCCATTTTCCCTCTTCGCAGAATCATCAGGCTCTGTACTGCTTTCGTTTCGTGGAGAAGCCCTGCGATGAGACTGTGCGTTATCCTCCGAATAATTAACTGATTTTTTCTGCTCGTCTTCATTTAAGCCCCGGTTTCGAATTTTTTCAGACTCAGAGCGTTGCTCCGGAGTTTGATTTTTTTCCGAATAACTCTGGCTTTGATCCTGGCTCATTCGGGCAGAGGGATGATGTCTCAAACGCCGCTCCCGCTCACTTGTATTTTCCCTTGGTTTACGCATAATTTTAGGATATAAGGTTGTAGTCTTATACTCGCATTCGAAAGAAACATGCCAAATTAAAAGCCGGTAAAAAGACTCGTTTTAAAAAAGTAAAGAAACGAAAGTGTAGACCTAATTCGATCGTTGTAGAAAAAATTCCATGACTCCTTAATTGGCCCGCTCAGTTTTTGGCACGGTTCGATAAATATAATCCCACAATGGAGAAGAAACACCAAATAATAATTCTCCTTCCTTGTAATGATGAATACTATGATTTCGCCACAATGCTTTAAAGCGATTTTTCGGAGGCGCGTATATATGAACTAAAAAGTGTATTAGCAGATAACATGCATAGCCTACTAAAAAGCCGGGCAAAAAAGCAAACACATAATCGCCCAATACTAACTTTAATAGTATCAACAATACTGTGGAAATTGTTATACTTAAAAGCGGTGGCATGGCCAGACGATCTTTGTCTTTCGGATATTGGTGATGAACACCGTGCGCCAGATATTGAAAGTTCTTTCGCCATTCCGTGTAAGTTGAGAGATGAAAGATGTGCCTATGTACCTGATATTCTACCCAAGTGAAAACAATCCATCCCGCAAAAAATAATGAAATAGTGGTACCGGTTGACAGCGAGGTGAATCGTACACTCCATACAATCAATACCAATGCATAAAGTATAAAAATGCTTATCGGTATGGCAATATGAGTTCGGGTTAATTTCTCCAAAATCGGATTTTCAAATAACCGTTGTGTTCCTGTAGGTTGCGGTCTCATAATTAGTTTGTCTTTTTGTCCTCTTCGTTCTTTTCCTTTCGTTCTTCCTTTTTTTCCTCTCGCCTTTCCTTTCTTCGTTCCTTGCGTTCTTCCTTCTTCTTCTCTTTAGGATCTTCCGGCTCGTTCTTGGTGGTTCTAAATTGTATTGTGTTATCGGTATTTTTTTCGAACGCCTTTATGAATCCGTTTCTAAATACGTTCCAAATCGTGGGCCAAACTCCCGATTTGATCTCTTTCAAATTTCCTTCTAACGGAACTTTGGTAGCAAACTGATCTTCCTTTTGGTTTTCAAAAAATTCAGCCAACACTCCGACAATCGCCTGCCACGCCAGATTAAGTGGATTTTTTTTATCCTTCTTCCAGTTAACGATTTTTATATTTTCCGCTATGGGTTTCACATATCCAGTAATCTCGCTATCCTTTACTGCTAATTCCGCATACAAATTAAATGTCCCCCGCTCGATATCCATTTTACTATAAGCGACGAAAAAATCATTCAAAGCCGGCATATTAATTCCTTCAAATTTTAAATTCATATCCAAGTCTGGAATTTTTTTTAACACATTAATGCCCATCTTCAGATCAAACTTGCCGCCGCCTATTGACGTGGCTGTTGCCGTAACCGTGGAAGGCAACCTTTCCTTTTGCCGATTTGCATTATTTAAATTGGTCGCAAGGAGTTGAAGACTATCCAGCGTCAGAGTAACCTTGGGATTAGTGCTAAAATCATAAAAGGAAATAGAACCTCGATTAATTTCCAGTCTGTTGATCTGAAGCGGCATTAATTTTTTTAAAGGTTTAGTCCAATCGACATCTTCGCCGGTTTGCGTATCGTTCCCTTTTGCTTTTTTTTCAGGGCCATCCCGTCCTATGAAATTAAGTTTGGGCTGTTCAAAAATGACCTCCCCCGCAATAGCACCCTTAAATAAAGCGGACCACTCTACGGACAAGTCAGTGACTTGAATGTCAATAAAAGGAACCTCCTCGTGACCGTTGACTTTAAAAATTTTCATGTCGTGAACAGCATATGCGCCGCGCATTAAGGAAATGTCTACGTCGCCTATAGATCCTTTATATCCCTCAATTTCAGTCAATACTTTGTTTACATAGCGGGTTACAAAATACGGTAGCATCAATCTGGCAACTATAACGATAAGCAAAATGCCGCCTAGTATGATCCATTTCTTGTCAATTTTCTTCATTTTATTTTTTTATATCCACCGAGAGAGGTTCCTCATGTCTTGCCTGCTGATCACTAACAACTACTTCTCCCTTTTCCTGGTCTTTTCCTATCTGAATCATCTGCACTTTAACCGCATGATGGTAGGGTGTTATTTCGCTTCCAGTTTTTTCGGCGTACACGGATGTAAGCTCAGCACCAAAAAGAAATATGACAGTTGAATAGTAGACCCATATCAAGATAACAACCAGGGAACCGGCAGCACCGTAGGCAGAATTAACCGAACTATTCCCTAAGTAAAAACCAATTAAATATTTACCCGCAGCAAATAGCGCTGTGGTGACCAATGATCCAACCCAGACATCTCTCCATTTAATTTTTGCATCCGGAAGTACTTTGAACATCATCGCAAATATCAGGGTGATAAAAGAGAGTGATATCACTATGTTGAACGCGCTGACGATGTGCAGTGTCCATCCGGCCAATATTTTAGCCATTCCATTTTGCACTATCATTAACATAGTGTCAACGATTAACGATACCAGTAATAAAAATCCGAGGGTAATTACCATGGCTAATGAAAGCAATCGATCAATAATATATTTTATAAACCCACGCTCCGGTTTTGGTTTGATTCCCCAAATCTTATTGATACTTGTCTGGAGCGAAATAAAAACCGTGGTAGCGCTAAATATGAGGGTAACTACTCCAATAATTTTCGCTATCGTTCCCGTAGAATCCAAAGTTGCATTGACTAGAATTTCTTCAATGTCGGCGGCGCTTTCAGCTCCAACTAATCGTTCTACTTGATTTATTAATTCTTTTTGGACGATATCCCTTTCATAAAATGTAGAGCCAACAGAAAGGGAGATTATTAAAATGGCGGGCAATGAAAAGATAGTATAGAATGCAATGGAAGAGGCGTAGCTAAAAGAATCGTCTTGAAAGAAATTTAAGACCGTTTGTTTTAGAATGTCCCATGCTGATCTTACAAACTTCATTTGAAATATTTATATGCAGAAGCGGTTAAACAATAAGTGTTCCCGGCCAAAAAAAATTACATGGTTGATCTGATTGCATGTTTGATGTAGAAGTGCGCATTGAGAGTGTAGAGAAAATTACTCATACATTTCCCAATCTTATGGTTTAATTCGCTGGAACAAGATTATTACTTGGCACGGAAATTTAAACAGGGTAATATAAAATCCTGCGATGGTGCAACCGATTCAAACTCCTTATTATCAGAAGCTAAGTCTGACTCTTATTTCTTTAGCTATTATTACCTTGTTTATTTATTACGGGAAAGGGATTCTCTTACCCTTCTTATTTGCGGTTTTGCTAGCGATGCTGTTGCTTCCCGTTACTAATTTTCTTGCAAGGAAGAAATTGCCGAAAATACTTTCTATTCTCCTTCCCTTAGCTCTTTCTTTTATTATGCTAGCTGGAATCATTTATTTGCTCTCCCGTCAGATCATAAATTTCGCGGATGACTTGCCGACCTTAAAGATCAGGATCGTAGAATTAGGTTCCTCTCTCCAAAGCTGGTTGGACGAAAGCGTAAATATTTCAGTCCCCAAACAAAATCAGTACTTAAAGGACACGGTGGAAGGAATTAAAGAACAAGGGCCGAAGCTGGTCGGCATAACGTTCTTATCCGTAACGGAAATGATTGCTTATGTAGTGCTCTTACCGATCTATACGTTTTTGATGCTCTTTTATAGAAACACTATAAAAACATTTTTCATTAACGTATTCAAGAACGGGTCGGAAGACCGTGTACGGGAAGTTTTAAGCGAATCAGGATCTATTGCTCAACAATATGTTACCGGGCTCCTTATTGAAACTACGATCGTTTTCACGTTAAATACTATTGGGTTTCTCATTCTCGGTATTAAGTATGCGATATTTCTAGCGTTGCTTGCTGCCTTACTCAATCTGATCCCTTACGTTGGAATGCTAGTGGCAAATATCATTTGCATGGTGGTCACGTTGGTAAGCTCGGAAAATATCAGTAATGCACTTTGGGTTGGTGTTATTCTTGCAGTCGTCCAATTCATTGACAACAATTTTGGAATGCCTTTAATCGTCGGTAATAAAGTACGAATCAATGCTCTGGTCACTATTGTCGGAATACTTATAGGCGGAGCACTTTGCGGTATACCAGGAATGTTTCTTGCCATTCCAGGGCTGGCAGTTTTAAAAGTGATTTTTGATAAAGTGCCAGAGTTAACCGCATGGGGCATTCTTTTAGGCGACGAAACAGAAGACAAGAACGAAAAAAAGCCAGGATTTGTATTATCAAAAGTAAGGGACAAATCAAAAACAGCAAAAGTCTAATCATATGAAAATCTCAACCCAAATTATTCTAGGATTTGCAGCAGCAGCCGTTGCGGGTGCAGCCATTGGAATGCTCTTAGCACCCGAAAAAGGCAAGGACCTTCAATTGAAAATCAAGGAGGGCACAGAAGATTGGCTTAATCAACTGTCATCGTTGATAAACACTGGAAGAGACGTAGCCGCACAAGTAAAATCAAAAACGCAGCAAGAGTTCAAAAACTTAACAGCCGAATTTGACGATGCCAACTAACAAAATGTTAAAAATGATGTTATTAAATTATGGAAGAAAATAAAAACACCTCCGAGAAAATTGTGGATGCCGCGGGGAATTGGATCGATACATACCGTGATCTTCTTATTCTTCGTCTCGTTGAACACGGCTCGCTTGGTGCATCGGTAAGCGTGGTCGGTATTCTCTCATTTCTGTTTATCATTTTTGTGCTTCTTTTCATTGGATTGGGATCTGCTTGGTGGGTCGGAGAAAGTTTGGAGAATATGAAAGCAGGCTTCTTTATTGTTGGTGGCGTTTATGTTGCTTTACTCGCAATCGTTCTTGGAATGGCAAAAAAAGTTATCATACCTGTGATTCGGAATTTAATAATTAAGAAAATTTATGAGCAGGATTAGCAATTTGGAGGAACTGATCCTCGAAAGGAAACGACTCGAATCCGATCTGATCGTGCGCAAATCCGCAATCAACAGCGAGCTGCGGGAAATAAAACAAAAAATGGAACCTATTTCCAACGTGGTTTCTTTTTTTTCGCCGACAAAAAAAGTAAGTCCGAATAATAAACTGCTTCAGGTGGGTACCAACATCGGAATTGACATTTTATTACAGCAAAAATTGTTATCCAAGGCTGGTTGGTTTACCAGGCTTGTCCTTCCGTACGTTCTAAAAAAAGTCTCTTCCAGAGCCATTGAGAAAGCTCAAGAAATAAGAACCTGATTTTTGTAAACTTCCCACAATCTGCCCGTCCCCACAAAATTGAAGAAATATCCTACCTGAAAAATTTATGGAAAAAGTATCACCTAGCGTGATTTAAAGATTTTATCGGGCCTTTTCCGTCAACAGTCCTATCTTTGCACAAACGTGTTTTTCAAGGCGATTCACAATGGGCAATAATCCTGGACGCCCAGTATATTTTTTAAGCATTTCAGGATGTTTCTTTTTACATTTAATATTCTAATTCTTTCTTCATGAAATCAAAAGCCATACCTACCAAACTAAAAGAGCCTATTTCTAAAAATGGGGGAAATAATGGAGTTCACGTCGCCAAGAAAAAAATAAAAAAAAGTCACGGGTATATGCCCCCAGTTGATTCCTTGGACCTCAAAGAATTGCTAGGGGTGCTTTCGGAGGTAAAAAATGGAAATTTTAAAGCCCGGATGCCTATCGACCAGGTAGGTCTCAGCGGAAAGATTTGCGATACACTCAACGAAATTATTTCGCTGAACGAAAATATGATGCTTGAATTTACCAAGGCGGGAAATACCATCGGTAAGCAGGGCAAGCTAACGCAGCGTATTGAAATCCCCAGTACGAAAGGTTCGTGGAGCACGGGGGTGAATTCACTCAACGTGTTAATATCCGATCTTGTTCATCCTACCATTGAAATTGCACACGTTATCAGTTCGGTGGCCAAAGGAAATCTGTCGCAGGAAATGCCAGAAGAGATTGGCGATCATAAATTGGAAGGAGAATTTTTGCGCATTGCAAAAGAAGTTAACTACATGGTAAAGCAGTTGAACCTCTTTTCAATGGAAGTGACGCGCGTAGCCCGCGAGGTAGGTTCGGAAGGAAAGCTTGGAGGCCAGGCGAAAGTCAAAGGTGTTGGCGGTGTGTGGAAAGACCTAACAGACTCGGTAAATCAAATGGCGGGTAATCTTACCAACCAGGTACGTAACATTGCGGAAGTAACGACGGCTATTGCCCGAGGAAATCTCTCCAAAAAAATTACCGTTGACGTGAAGGGTGAAATGCTCGAGTTGAAAAATACCATTAACACCATGGTGGATCAGCTTAATTCATTCGGTTCCGAAGTTACGCGGGTAGCCTTGGAGGTGGGTACAGAAGGAAGACTCGGAGGCCAAGCAACCGTAAAAGGAGTTGGTGGTGTATGGAAAAATCTTACAGATTCTGTAAATCAAATGGCGGGTAATTTAACTGCACAGGTGCGAAATATCGCAGGAGTTACAACGGCCGTGGCAAAAGGAGACTTATCGAAGAAAATTACCGTCGACGTGCGCGAACATGATTCGGTCACACGGACTGGTGACATT
>CAZAHL010000374.1:0-7097 GCA_964484845.1 uncultured Chryseolinea sp.
CTTCTTTTAAAGGCTTATTTTTTTGTTTGGATTTCGCATAAAACGCTTTTTTGTTATCTCTCATTAAAAACATGTTTACTAAGAATATATTCGTCTTTTCAATAGCACTGTTGCTAAGAACATCTGCTCAAGCCAGCCCTAATGATTTTGAACTAGATGTTACTAGCTATCATTTGACAATTGATCCTAATATAGATACGAAATACATTAGTGGTACTGTTGTCATTAAGTTTCAAATCGAAAATGATGCTAATTCTGTAGCTTTTAATTCTGGAAACCTTAGAATCGATAAGGTGACTGGGGACAATGTTGTAGGTTTTGAGAATAGGGATGGTAGTTTAATCATCAAATTGTCGGAAAGAGAAAAAAAGGAAAACGAACTAACCATTGATTATCATGGAAATCCGACAAATGGGCTTTTGTTCGACTCGGATCGTGGACAAACCTTTACGGTATATTCGACAAGCCAATGGATGATTTGCAATGACTCACCTGGAGATAAAGCCCTGTTTTATCTGGATATATCTATTCCATCGGATAAAGACTGTATTGCTAGTGGCGAGCTAGTAAGCCAGGTGCGAAAGAATAATAAAATACAATATTCCTTTCAACAAAATTATGAATCACCCACTTACACCTATGGATTTGCTATTGGCAATTTCAACCAAGCGGAAGAAAAATCAGGAGAAGTACTACTTAGATATTACTCACAAGACTACTCTTCTGAGCAGCTTATGACCATCTTCAAGGAAACACCGACGATGATATCTTTTTTTGAAGAGAAATCCGGTGTGAAGTATGATCAACCCATGTATTCCCAAATACTGATTGGAGATCATTATCAAGAGATGTCAGGCTATTCAACGTTGAAAGATACCTATGGAAAGCTAGTCTTGAAGGACAGCACTGAGACCCATTTGATTTCACATGAACTGGCTCATCAATGGTGGGGTAATCGAGTTACTTGTAAGGATTGGAATCACTTTTGGCTTAACGAAGCAATGGCAACCTACCTGTCTGCAGCTTATAATGAATATCGCTTCGGTAAAAAAAAATATCAATCCGATATAGCTTTATACTATAAAGTATATGAAGCAATAAAAAACCGAGGTAACGATAAGTCTCTGGTTTTCGCGAATTGGTCAAACCCATCAAGTGATGATCGAAACTTAGTCTACTTTAAAGGAGCTTATGTATTACACCTATTAAAAGAAAAAATAGGTGATGAGATATTTTGGGATGCAATTAGATTTTATACTGCC
Source organism: uncultured Chryseolinea sp. (assembly GCA_964484845.1). Taxonomy (GTDB): domain Bacteria; phylum Bacteroidota; class Bacteroidia; order Cytophagales; family Cyclobacteriaceae; genus Chryseolinea. The sequence goes on from CAZAHL010000374.1 coordinate 1,263, forward strand.
AAATATTTTGGTGAGTCTGTTGAAACAGCTGACTTTCAGAAAGCTTTTGAGGAATCATCAGGTGTTCAACTAGATGACTTTTTCAATGAATGGATTTATAAAAACGAGAGATAACATTATGAATGAAAACATGGCCGCACAATACCAACACACCAGCCAAAGCCACGTTTCATACATAACCGTTACCTCTCATTAAAAATCATTAAAAATGTTAAAATCACTTATTCTGATAATTCTGGTTCACTGCGTACAAGTCGCCTTCGCTCAAAAACAAGTGGCTATCACCATAGATGATGTACCTAATACAATGGCCTTCAAGGCAAATGGTTTTATTTCACCACTTCTAAAGGTTACTTATGCACGAAAAGTACCTATTACTATTTTCATAAACGAAAGTAAATTGTATGAAACTGATTCTGTCGTAAGGAACTTTGCATTGCTGGAAAAATGGATTAGGAGTGATTATGTTTCAGTAGGTAACCATACCTTCAGCCATTTACGCTATTCAAATGTTGGGTACGAAGATTTTAGAAACGATATATTGAAAGGTGAATCTATTACACGAGCCTTGGCATCAAAACAAAAGAAAGAATTAACCTATTTTAGATTTCCATTCAACGATCTTGGCATTGACAGCATTCAGTTTGATTCTGTCGCCCTTTATTTAAAGCAAGCTAATTATACTATTGCTCCATTTACAATTGAGAGTTCAGACTGGATGTTTAGTCGTTTGTACGAACATTATTTAAAGCAAGGTAAAAAGAAAGATGCTAAAAGAATTGCAAATGCCTATGTTGATTACACTTTATCATTGTTTGATTATTTTGAGACAATTGCTGATACAATGTTTCATCGTCCTATTAAGCACATCTACCTATGTCATGATAATCCACTTAACGCAGATTATCTTCCATTATTAATGGATAAGCTGCAATCAAAAAATTACTCATTTATAAGTTTAGACGAAGCGATGAAAGATCCGGCATATCAGAACAAAGAATACTATAAAGGTAAGTGGGGATTTAGTTGGTTATACCGGTGGATGGCAGATATTCAAAATCGGAAAGCTATGATGAGCAATGAACCATCCATCATGGGAATTTTTAAAGAATATGAAAAAGTTACTAACAACAATTCAAAAATATAAAACGATAGGTAACAAAAAACATATGCAAGCCAGGTTTTCGTACCACTTGTCGGCCAGTGTTCTCCGCTCTTGGTGTGCTAGTATCTCCGGTAAAGTGCTCGTCAACACCTGGCCAGCACATGTTCAAACGTTAGCGCCAATTCATTTTCTGGACAGATGAGTCATAAAAAACAAGAGTTAAATATTCCGCGAGACTGGGACGTAAAACGAAATGAGTTTTATGACATTGACCCGTTAGACAATTCTGCAATGGCAGACAAGGGGACTTTAATATATGACCAGGAGGACTTGCTTTGGATTTGCAAAGGTGATTACAATATTGATCTTGGCTGGTATGGTGGACAAGATCTAAATAAAAACGAATCGGGATTTTCAATTTGTTTGTTCAAAGGTAACAATTGGAACAAATGTGAATTTCTTGAGAAATTTAAATCCAAAGACAAAAAAAATTGTGAATAAGTTAAACTTCCTTATAAAATCAGTTGACAACGGAGACTATGATAACTTAGTTGGCTATAAAATTGACGAGGATGACTTGAAGAACGAAAATTCAATGTCAGATTACGATTTATATTCAGCGAAGAAATGAACTGGCGCTTACATCAGCTATAATACATATGCTGTGTTTTTTGGGGATATATTTAATTACACACCGTAACGGACGATATGTGGAGAGGTTTCAAAAATGAAATATTTTTTTAACTCTGAAAATCGAGGAAGCGAATTTTTGGTGCCATTCCGTAGCCTAACAACTTCTGTGTGTAGCCATCAATAAATTCACTTTCTCAGAAATGTCTTTGTCCGAGTGTTACGCGACCCATGGTTTTCCAACGTCTCTGCATTTAGTAATACTATAATAATTATAATCAGGGTTAGAACTGCCTGAATGGAAAGTTTAAACGGGAATGAATTATTGAAACCAAGAAGCGTGCTGGCAAAGGAGTAAATGAACAGAACCAATGAACCGCTGACAAGAAATAGAACGAAATTCAAATGAAAATGCTGAAGCGGAAATTCAGGATCGCTTCGTTTTTTCTCCTTCCAGATAACTAAGAAAGAAATTAGGGAATATGTCAATACCTGGCATATGAAGAGCAGATAGAGGATAATGTCGCCACTCGATTCTTGTACTGGGCCCGTGGGCTGTGGCGTCGCAAGCATTAGGATTAAAAGAATTCCCGCGGGTATAAAATGTAGAATGCTTGCTTTCCTCCATTGCATCCGGTTCAATATTCTATACTAACAATACAAAAAAAGCATCGGAGCGATCAGGAAAGACACTACAGCGACGGCCATTTCAAACGGATAGCTTGCCGCGCTTAGATATTGTTTCAAGGGCTCGAGCGATGAAATAGTTAAAAGCAACGTATACCAACCTAATATTTTTGCAGGTATGTGCTTTCCAACGAAAATTAAGTGAATGCCTAAGGCTAATCCCAGCAATCCGATGGCGACTATGGAAAGTATAAAGATTTCGTTTGACATTCTCGCAGCAACGAACTGCTAAGAAACAATTAAATTCACCTTCATATATCCCGTGAACTGGTTGATTTTTGGTAGGGAAGATTCTCGAAAAAAGTCACGCTCACCAATTGGTGCTCGCCAGTTCATACTCGGTATTTTACCGCCAGTAACTAAGATTGATCCGGAAATCATGCTTAGTCCGGCAACGGCTTGATCATTACATCTTTGTAAAAAACCTTACTTTTCGGATCGTGACCCTGCAACGCCACGGTACCACTGGATAGCTTTCCGTTTTCACCTTCGGTGTATTCGTTGATAATTTTATCATTAATTTTCACCGTGATCTTTTTGCCTTGCACAATAATGTGCTCTGTAAACCATTCATTATCCTTGGCTGGCGCTTCCCGGACGTCCTGGATAGCATAGATGCTTCCGGTTTTTCGCCAGTCTGTATGGGTATTGTTCACCTGGATCTCATACCCTTTAGAAGGCCACCCTTCTTCCTGATATGTCGTATGAATAAAGATGCCTGAATTGGAACCGGGTGTAGTCATCACCTTTGCTTTGAATTCGAAATTTTTGAAGTTGTGATCCTTCGCTTTTCCATCATAAAACAGATGGGCTCGCTCTCCAAAAACTACAATGGCGCCATCTGCAACGCTGAATGTAGCAGGGTGCTCACCGGCCTTCCAGCCATTTAATGATTTGCCATCAAATAACGTGATCCACCCATCGGTGGAAGGACCGGGTTTCATAGAAGAAAAAAGGACGATCAATGCCAAAGCAATCGTGATGGTAAGAAGTGATTTCATAAGCAGGGTGTTTTAATAAACATACGTTAAAGTCTTTTCAGACACAAGAATCATAAATCAGTTTTGAAATAACATACCGACATTGTTCATATAGCGCCGGCCGTAGTTATTACGAATTTTTTTCTAAGGCCTTTCGGCAGTACTCTACGCACTTAGCAACTTCTTTAATAGCGTCGGACCCTGTAGGAACGTCGTATTCTAATTCTACTGTTGCTGGAAATTTATATCCATTTTTTTTCATCAGTTGAAGTACCTTCACGATCGGTGTATCTCCTTCACCCCAGGGCATGTTGGCTCCACCGTTGGCTTTAGATTTTCGGTCTTTTACATGCATACTGTAAATGCGCTCGGGATTGCGTTCAAGCAATGGAATAGGATCAAATCCTGCAGCCACATAGTGACCGATATCACAATTGAGTCCATTGTATTTAGCTTGTTCAAGAGCTTCGTCCCACGAAGTTATGGTTTGTTGCAGGTGGCCGTGATAACCGACGCCGATCTTATGTTTATCAGCAAGCCCTCCCAGACGTTTGCTTTGTGCTCCGTTGGATGGTAGTTCTACTGTTACATGACTGGCTCCTAATTCTTTTGCAACACGGAGGGAGTAATCAATTTCAGCATCCGTATTTTTTTCTCCAAGAGCGTTCGGTTTCCAAGCATAAATCGAAACTCCGGCATCCTGATACATTTTTCTTAACTGAATAAATTTATCCATAGAGACAGACGCCCGCCAGTTGGCGATTTCCTTTGCTTTTTGTTCTTGCTCTGCCTGCTGTTCAGGTGTTTGCTGTGGACGTTGGCCACCTGCAGGCATAGGCCTGGGCTCTGTGGATGTATGCGGTGCTCCGGCAAATTCTTCCGCTGTGGAACCCATCAATTCAATGGCGCTTACATTACAATCAATACAATATTTTAACAGTTGCTCTGCATTGCAGGGTAAACTCCGGAACGAGTAGGTGATGGTGCCGATCTGAACCCCGTAAAATTTGGAATTGGGTTTGTCAAGGTTTTTTAAGATTGCAGGTGCGCCGATGACAGATTTAGCGGAAAAGGCAAGGCCGGTTACAGCCATGGCCGTTTTTCCAAGGAATTCACGTCTGGATACGGAACTCATGTTTTGTATATTTTTTTTCATCATGTTTTACCTTTAATAATTTGAATGCTCCCTGGGTTCAAGTTAATACAAACTGTCGGAATCAGGATGGTCAGGATTTAAGGATGGTCGGGATTAGGGATGAGCAGTTTTTGGAGGATGATAGGATTGCTGGATGATCGACTTTGGATTCAATTGTGTGACATCCTCTTCATTCACTTATTCCCGCCGGTTCATTGATCGATCTTTAAATAAACAGACAGAGGCTAGCTGGAATCGATCGATTATAAGGTTGTTACCTCACGGATACATCCTAACATGCTTTGTTTTTCACCCAAAATATAATCCCATGAAAAAGTTAAATCTGCTCACTTGGTTAACTGCCCTTTCATTGCTCACTATGGGTTCTTCTTTTGCCCCCGTGGAACATGGAGTCTATGTACAGTTACATCCGGATAATAATAAGAAAATTGTTATTCAGATCGTGCCCGACAAAACCTATTCAAATGTGGTTGCCTACATTAATTTTTATTCGGCCAATAATAAGCGGGTAGCACAAAAGGCCTATAGTCTATCGGATCAAAAAGAAAAATATATCAGGAAGGATCAATGCACAAACCGTGTGTTCAAATTCTCTTTTGATGAAACAGTAACACGCGTCAAGATAGATCATGTCAATGAAGGTGAAGAGCTGGGCAAAGAAAGCACCATGACTAAAGGCACTCCACTCAAGTTACCGGTTTCTGAAACGGCATTAGGCCCTATTGAAAAATAAATGTAGCCTATTCCATTCGAAAAAATTTTAAATAAGACCTGCCTGTAATAGCAGGCCTTATTTTTTGTCCCTTAAACAGATTGCGAAGCTGCCTGCTCAAGTTCATCAACGTTTAATTTTTTCATCGAGAGCATAGCTTCGAATACATGATTCGCTTTCTCCCGATCGGGATCGCTTATCAATTCCTTGAGCGCAAGAGGAACAACTTGCCACGACAACCCAAATTTATCTTTCAGCCAGCCGCACTGTTGTGCTTTAGGATCGCCCCCTTCCGAAAGCTTTTCCCAGAAATAGTCAACTTCATTTTGATCCTTGCAATTTACTATAAAGGACACCGCCTCGTTAAATTTGAAGTGTGGGCCTCCGTTTAAGCCGATGTACTTCTGTCCCTGCAAAGTAAATTCAACTGTCATAACAGAACCTGCTTTCTTTTTATGAATTTCCTGTCCGACGTTCGGATAACGCGTCACTTTATCTATACTTGAATTTTTGAAAATGGAAGTATAAAACTTTGCAGCTTCTTCTGCCTCGGTATCGAACCAAA